>NZ_CP070502.1:618125-927187 GCF_018309085.1 Sporosarcina sp. Marseille-Q4063
CCCCCTTTTAATCAATTCATTTTTCAGTTCAACTAACGCTCTTTTTAAAGTCATTTTCACTTTACTTTCTGACCAGTTTAAAACGAGGGCTGTTTCTGCTGTTGAAAATTCTTTTAGCTTCCGCAAAATGATGACATGCCTATAAGAAGGTTTTAATTGTTGAATGGCTCTATATAATTGTTCAATTTGAAAATTCATAGCTATGATTTGTTCAGGTATTGGCTTGTAGTCTTTCTCTTCCATTGTTAAACCCAAATAATATTGTAACGGGTGTTTTTTTCGAAAATAGTCCTTTGTCACATTATGTGCGATAGAAAATAACCATGTTTTCACGGATGATTTCTGTTCAAATTGCTGTTGATGTCTATATGCTTTTATAAAAGTTTCCTGTGTTAAATCTTCTGCTTGTTGATAGTCTCGCACCATTAAAAGTATGTAGCTTAGAATCGATTCACCATACTCATCAAACCATTTAGTTAATTCCTCTTGCTCCAAATCTGTTCCTCCCCTTTCTATACACTTAGACGCAAATTAAAATGAATTCGTCACGTTTTAAACAATTAAATTCAAATAAATAAAATTAATTACATCTCACCATCTTTAAGTAATTTCACAAAATAAAAAAAGCACTAATCCCAAGTTGGATCAATGCCCATAGTTCTCAAAATAATTTAGATGAATTTCTGAAATCTCAACGACACTTAATTGAACATACATGCACCTATAGCTTGAGTGCAATCCTTCACATTCTTATCTATACTTTAACATAAATGTTCACAGTTTCCTTTAAGCGTGTTACTCAATAGCCTTGCCCGATTGTAGATCACATTAGTTCGGCAATCGCGCCCGTTAATGGAACAACTAAGGTTACCTTTGCTGTATTTCCCTTAAAAGTAATTACGTTACGCCTAGTTCAAAAATATTGTATTTTCTTTGGGTTTTGGGACAATCTAAAGATAAAAGATGAACGAGGTGTCCCTTGATGAAAAAAAGTCTTTCAATATTGTTTAGCTTTATACTCTTATTAACCTTTTCAACAGTGAAAGCTGAAGCCGTCAATACCGACGATTTACAATTACACGATGAATTGATTCTTTATTTAATGATTCCAATAATTGGTAAAGGACTCGAAAAACATTACGGAGAACATAAGCAGTACGAAGACGAAAAAATCCTCGAAATCGAGAAACGAGACGGCTATTTTGATATTACTGTGCAGGTCACTACATTTGAAGGTGCTCACAATCCTCCTAATGATTTAGTTACCATTACTTTTAGCAATTATCATTCCACAAGTTGGCGGGCGATTGATTTCAAAAGTAAGAGGTTAAAGTCGAACGAATAGCCAAAATCAAATGTTCGTGTAGAACTGGCAAGTATAATTACTATTCTCCGTATTTTCCATTCCTAATAGCTTTTCTATATTTATCATCGTTTTCTTTAATAGCTATTGCATCATCCGTACTAATTCCTTCTATTGAGTAATATTTAGTTCCTTTTTTGTATTCATTCGAAAAGTTTCCAGAGTACGTTCCTTCCCTATCCGAATACATTGTTACTTCACCAATCTCTTCATTTATTTTATCTACATACTCGTCGCTTATTTGATAAATATAGCCATCCCAAACGACGAATGATGAAACCCAGCTACTATTTGAACACCCCGCAGAAATCACAACAGAAAAAATAATTATGCTAAAAAGCAACTTTTTCAACTTCATTAACATCCCCTCCTTCTTAATAAGTCGTTAATATTCAATAAAGTTTCATTCATATTTATTGGACTAAACTGCGTCGTTAGTTTTAATACATTTCTTCACAAACTCATACCGATTATTACTATTAATTATCCATTTTTCCAGACCCCTTATTCCGTTAAATGGCCCGTTTCTTTTAATCATATAGATCCTTATTCAACAACTGCGCCCGTCAGTTGAATAATTAACTTCTATATGTATTACTGATTCATTACTATACTGTATGAAATATTAAGTTTATCCCAAATCCAAGCCTGAAAGATTTTATCCATTTCTTTATCTAATGCTTTTTCATCCATATTCCCGTCAATGCCTAATTCTTCAAAAGTAAATGTTTCTGTCGCCTCTGCGCCTTCATAACTAGTACTACTAAATGAAAAAGTTACTGTTCTCTCCACTACTTTCTCCTCCAAACTAACCTTGTATGAATTTGTATTTAATAACAGTAGTTTGGCATTCCTTCTTATTGCAACAATCTGGCCCGTTTGTTTTAGATAGTTGCCTTTATGTCATCCCCACCACCTTAAGGCGATCCTTTTGCGTCTATTCCTTCGCCCATCAAACCGGCCAATAGAATGAAAAATTGAAAAAGGTACCTATGCACGAAACAATCATGAATGTTCAAACATTCATGATTGTTCCAACACAGCTACCTGAAAAACTATTTTTCAATTTCAATGATGATTTCCTCTAACTGAAACTTCTCTTCCGCTGCTTTGCTACCCTCATTTCGATAGATACTACCGTTTTTATCTGTGCCATCTGCTTCCAAAAACTGTACAACTGGCGTGACAATCAGCTTTGTCGCTTCAGGATTCAACTTTTCGAATGTATTGGTATGGTGAAGTTGTGTGAACGAGTCGCTGTATCCACCATTATGTTTGTTCGTATACACATTGCCCAAATCGTCTTTTACGATAATATCGACTCTTACAAAATCCCACTTTTGCATTACATCATTTGATAGTTCCTCATCGTAATGGAGTAGAAATGACATCGGGGTATAGACGACTTTCTTGACTGTCACATCAACACCATTACTATCAGCACTTACATCTACGATTTGCTCTATGTTATCTGTGGCACTCAGTTCAAAATTGAACGCCCAATTGCCCTTTATTGCTTCGGTTCCTACTGCTGAATCTGGAACAATGCTTTCAATCATAAATTCAAATTTACCGTTATCCACTTGATCCACTTGATCCTCAGTTAATAGGTCAGCAATCGTCATGCCAACATACTGGTTTTCTCCGTTTTTTAAGAGTTCATGTCGAGTTGAATAAATCATTGAAGGTGAATCAAGAATAGTGGGTACACCAGTCAATTTAGGAGACTCCCCGAGATCCATTTCACTCTCAATCGTATACGTCATGTATAAAGCTTTTCCGTCGAATATGACTTCATTCATCGTCACGTTGATACCGTGATCCTCATTTGCAATCGCAAGGGATTCGGAATTTTCCACGTAACTTCCATAAAGTCCGTCACCACTAAATAATTGAAACAAGTTGCCTAGTAGTGGAATTTCCTGGGCAAATGAAGTGTAAGATAATCCGAATAAAGAGGCTGCAGATATTCCGATGGAAATGGATGCTGCGGCAGCCATCTTCCTCCACTTGACGGGCTTTTGCTTTCTGATTTTCCCTTTCAACTGCATCTTCACTTTTTCTCTTTCCGCTTCACTGACTTCCCCTTCTTCAAATTGACTGACGTTCATATCAATATCGTTTAAGTGTTCATATACGTCCTTCATATAATACCCTCCTATTATGGCGAAGCTTCTTTTTCCCGCGGTAAATCCGATTGTCGACAGCGGACTTGCTTAGACTGAGTTTTTCTGCAGTTTCCTCGGATGAAAAGCCTAAAAGGTATTTCATGATAAAAATCTTTCGATCGATTGGATCTAATTGATTGAGCAGGTCATTGACGGTGTCTCCCACATCTACTTCCATCCATTCCTGAATGGGGTTTTCCAAAAACTCGGAAGCAAATTCATGATTCTTTACTTCTTTTCGGTAATAATCAATAGCCTTGTATTTTGCTACGGCACAAATCCAGTTCTTAAAACCATTTTCATCACCACTGCGAAACTTCTTGGCGTTCTGCCAAACTGATAGGAAAACATCATTCACGCACTCTCCGACTAGCTCTTCTCGTTGAATGGGTCTTAGAACTTGTTGAACAACACTTTTAATGAGTGGTAAATACTGATCAACAATATAGTCTAAAGCATCTTCCTTTCCCGATTGGAGACGTTTGATAAAGTTGGATTCATTTGACTTCATAGTTTTCGCCTCTTTTTCTCTGTAAAAGCTTCTACACCCTATATAACGAAAAGAAAATAGCTTTATTCGCAACTATAATAAAGTATTTATAATTCTATATGTAAAAATGGGGCCTGCGCACGAAACAAGTATTATAGTTATAACACTAACGATAGCTACTAACACAGGTACCTATGCCAACTTACAACAAACTTGTACGCAATCACGGGTACTATAATTCAATAATAAAAAGCTGCCATAAAAGGCAGCCGAATTCTCACTAAAGCACCCGTTAGTTGAATTTATATACCGCTTTCTTTCCCTTCTATAAATTCAAGAAATTGATCTTGTAGTTCTCCTTCTGTGTCAACAGAATTCAAGAGCAGTTTAGGTTCAATAGAATCATCATCATCATCTAAGGGGATGCTTCCATCAATGATTCCTAACATTGATGAAATAGTATCAACCATTGTTTGCTCTATTATATTCATTAAAACCACTCTTTTTTCCTCAGATATACTGTTGTAGAGATTAAGAGCTTCTTTATAGTATGGGTCAGTTTTTGAATCTACTACTGTCGTTTCATATAAGTCTTTATAGCTTTCAAGATTTTCTTTAACTATTAACTCAGAAAGCGACTTCACAAAAATTTCATTCATAATTGCTGCCTCATCTCCAGGTAGTTTTGCTTAATACGCTAAGTTATATGTCATATTGGCGTGATAATTGTAGTGAATTGATCTGCTCTTTAGTTTTTTGTACCTCTGAACTGAACGGGTTACAACGTCATCTCATTCATTATATTTTTTATTCTTATTCAACTATTCTGCCCCTTTAGTTCAATAAGGAAAAAGGCTTTACTCCTTCTGGAAGTAAAGCACCACGTTAGTTGAATAAGAAACTTATTTTTTATCCTCAAATTCCCAAAATCATTTTAATACGCTCATTTTCTTCTTTCTTATCCAAATACTCAAAGAAACCCAGTTGATTCCCCCAAGGGTCAGTGAAAGAACCCCATTTTACAGTGACTTCTTCACGTGAAAATATCTCAAAGTTCTCAATTCCTAACTCTTTTACAAGTCTATCTCTTTCTGCAACTATATTAGTAACCCCTAAACGTAAAGGTCCACTACCCTCAGAAGGCATTCCTTCAGCAACTTGCAACCAACAACCAGTTAGAATCTCCCATTCGACGAATCCATCGTGTGGTATAAAATCAGGCTTTTTGTTTAGTAAAGTTTCATACCACCTCTGTCCTTCTTGAATATCAGTAACACGGACTTGATTAGTTATTTCAAAAATCATTTATTTCCCTCCTAAGTTTGTATATATCTATAAATTCTATAAGTCGAAATAATACTCCTTCTTCTAAAACTAACCTGCACCATTAGTTCAATAAAGAAAAAGAGCCACATATGCAGCTCAATGATCTTCAAGTAAAGCACCGGGTTAGTACAATAAGAACAAGCAATACTCCAGTTGAGGTAAAGCAGCACTTTTGTTGGACAATTTCTCTTATAGTATTACTCCACTTTTTCTAAAGTAAGCGTAACTATCTGAACTGGCTGTGATTCCATTACACTACCGTTGTATCCAACTTTTACCTTATCACCAACTTGAAAAGTTTCATCTGGACTCACTGACAAATCTACCGATATTAGTCCTGAAAATCCTTCAGATTCAATGACAAGAACTTTTGCATAATAATCCTTTATCTCCTCAATCGTTCCTATAAAAGTTGCTCTTACCTCACTCTTATCATCCTTTATCTCCTCAATCGTTCCTATAGAAGTTGTTCTTACCCCACTCTTATTGTCCTTAACTTCCTCTGAAGTACAAGCAAATAATAAACTGCTTAATAAAATTGTGATTAACAAACTTAATTTCATTATCAATTTACCTCAATCCTTAAATGGTTTTTCATAATAACACCTTCCTTATTATTACATTAGACGAAATCATATATAGAAAAGTTACGTTTTCTTGTTCAGCTAACCTGCCCCGTTAGTTCAATATGAAAAAGAGCTTTTTCCTTTCTTATTCAGTTTAACAAGTTCAACAATCTGGCCCGTTTGTGGGATCCTCTAATTCAGAATAGCGCCCAATTGCAGTAGATCAGCTTTTTATTCCTGTAAAGATATCTAACCAGTTTTCCGTACAAAGCACTTTTTTTCTTCCAGCATCTAACTTCACTTTCTTGCCAATAGCTAGCGGATGCATTGGATGGGTATGGCACGTATCAAATTCAGCTAAAATCGGTATGTTTAATCCATCTAATTGCTCTATCAATAAGTCTAATGGCTGTTTGCCCGTACCTAAATCATCATATTGTTCATGTTTTCCCAAGATAATACCAGCAACTTTATCAAAAATGCCTTGTACTTTTAACATGGCAAAGTTTTTTTCAACAACTGAGGCGTTTTTCATGCAATCTTCAATTAATAGAATATCTCCTTGCTCGATTGTAGGGAAATAAGGTGAACCAATAAATCCACACATAGCATTCACATTACCACCTATTAGTCTTCCTTCTGCAATGCCACTATGGCCAGTAATCCATTCATTTTTGTAAAGTTTTTTCTCTGTCGTTTTTTCTAGCCAATTTACTAGCTCATCTGACCAAAATGGAGGAATTGGTACTTCATAAGGTAGCTCGTTCCCTTGCATGAAATATTGTTCAAAATAACGATATGTAGCATTTACTAAAGGCTCAAATTCACCAAATGAAGGAACTAAAGCAGGACCATAATATGTTGTAATACCTGTTTTTGCATAAAGAGCGAGTAAGATAGCTGTTGCGTCCGAATATCCAACAACTAACTTTGGATTCCGCTTAAATGCTTCATAATCGATATATGGCAACATGCTATTGGAGTTCGTTCCACCAATAGTGGACATTATCATCTTTACGTTCGGGTTTCTTAGTAGCTCATTTAACTCCTCTGCACGCTCCTTGGGTGATCCTGAACGATATCCATCCGACCGTCCTGTCAATTTTCCTTCCATAAGAACAAAACCTTTTGCTTCTAAAAAAGATTTAGCCCGTTTAAAGCGCTGTTTTGCAGTAACTGTGGCAGGTGAAGATGGTGTAAATATACCAATTACATCTCCCTTTTTTAATGATTCCATGATAACTTTTTCACCTCGATTTTTTTCAAGAAATTGGTTAGCAACATGGCTCTATTCAAAAAGAGCGCACTCTTACTCAATTTGTGCGCCCGTTTGTTTATTTAGCTTTTCTATTCTGTTTGTAAAATCCATTTTAAAAACATATCTTTTTCTACCACGTTTAATATACAAGAGGCATTAACTTCGGACTCTAATTTCCTATGTTCATCTGGAAACTCTTTTTGGACTTCGATCCGCATAAAAGGTAACTTCTCTTGGGATTTCATAGATCGTATATTAGAAGTTTTGGCTCCAGCGAATACATAATCCAAATTTAATTCTGTAAATGCTTTATATAAGATTTCCCTTTTTGCTAATAAATTATAGCCTTGCCCCCAATATTGATTCCCTATCCAAGTACCGATATGACTAGTTTTATTGATGTTATCAATGTCTTTTAGTGTTATTACCCCGATTAAATTTTCGGTTTCATTAAGGATGGCTCTTGAATATTGCTTTCCTAGTCTTTCTTGTTCCCGAATAAACTCGATAAAACCAATAGTTCCTTCAAGAGAAGTTTGGTCATTGGTAAGTCCCAACGCAGCCTTTACTTGAGGTGATGACGAAAGTGCTGACATTGATTTTGCATAAATTTTATTATGTGGAACTAATGAAACTTTGGACAATCCAATCCCCCCAGAGATTAATAATATTTGAATCCCAATCCAACAAAATGGCCCGATTGTTAAAAAAGGTGCAATCCCTGTGCAACAATCGCGCCCGATTGCGGCATAAATAATTTTACTTTAAATAGATTCCAATCAAATATAAGATTAAGATGTGTCCTGGATAAAAAATATAAAAAAAGTGTTTTAAACCGGCTCCCCTTTTTCCGTTATAAAGCAGGATAAACGGTAATGCAGCAATCATAATCCATTGATATCTTGCAAATTGAACTAAATAAATATAAGGGGCATCTGGTCTCTGACCCCATTTAACGTAAGCTATATAACAAAACAAGGAAAACAAGCAATAGACGATAACAATGCAGCTTATTTTTTTTCTGGTTAGATAAAGAAATAAGCCAAGAAGTACAAATAGTGGACCACCTTCTACGAAGAGAATGCTACCGAATGCAGATCCAAAAAACTGATAATTGATTGTAGTCTCACTAGTCAAGTCTAAACTTAATACTTCTACAAATAACACACTCAGAAACAAAGCTAATACTTGCCAAATGATAAGATAAAATACATATTTGCTTTGCTTTTTTTCTAACAGATAAATTATCATCACAATTAAAAAAAGTGGTGCAAAAAAATTGTTTGTTATATACATTTGGGTTTCGTTAAAACTAATGTTGAAAATAAGATTTAATACTGCCATTCCAAAACTAAAAAGGTACAAACGAATGATGTAATTTTTTCTGTTTGAAGTATGTTGATAGCCTATAACTAAAGCATAAATAAAAATGGGAATTGCTATTCTGCCTATCCAATGAAACCAATCAGTCGTATTAGGAATAAATTGACCAATATGATCAATGAGCATTGTTATTAATGCAATAATTTTAAGTTTTGTATTTGTCATTTATTCTCTCCTACTATATTCCGTAAATTGGCCCGTTTGTTTTATATAGTTGCCTCTAAGTCATCCCATCACCTTAAGGCGATTTATTCAATAATCGCTCCCATTTGTACAAAATTTTCTTTTTCACTTGTTACTGTTTTCTTTATCTAGCAAAGTGATTAACTTATCTAATTTCTTTTCTATTCTCTTATTGCTTTGAATTTTTTTCTGTTGATTGCTCAGTAGAAAACTAAACATCAACGCAAGAAAACAAACGAATGAGATACCTAACAACACTTGCATATTTATCTAACTCCTTTTAGCCACTACCGAAAGAGAGATAGTTTTACAAAGCTATTTCCTGGCAAAGTAACCGATCTTCTAGACTGTATCTATCCAACAATACTAGCCCGATTGCAGCACAACGTTGTAAGACAAAAGCGCCCGATAATTTAATACAGTAAATTAAATTTCGCCACAACGATTACAACTACTAATAAAATAAAAATCTCCGTTAAAGTTAAAATAAACTGCTTTGGATACTTAGAATATTTCCATTCAAAAAATGCCCTAATCATCATCCGTATGAATGTGAATATAAGAACCGTAATAATAAACAAGTTATAGGATTCGGGAAAATACACGAGATCTACCACTAAAACTAAAAATAAAATAACCAATGAATAGTCTCTAAATGGTTTATCCACTTCCCGATGTAACTGCTTCACGTAATTGCGAGAAGAATCATCCTCACTTACTTTCGGTATGTTAAACATTCTTCGCATAAGGGACTTTGCTATATATATTAAAGCAAAAGTAACAATGAAAATTAAAGCAAGCCTTAGAAAAAACCAAATCATAGCACTATCCCTCCTTGCAATCTGGCCCTATTACTGAATAGGCGCTAATCCTTATTAAAGAATTGCGCCCGTTTACGGAGATATTTCTATCTTTTATTATAGATCGTTATTTTTTTCGTGAAAAGATAATTCATCAGCAAATACCTCAAGTTCATAGTTTTTCATAGAATGAGAATCTAAGAGGTCTTTAAAGTATGATTCTACTAGTTCTTTGTACTGAGCTTCTTTAATTCTAACCGTCATCTTTTTTTCTTCTTGGCTTAATCCCATACCATACACAGTGAATTTATCTTGAGCGTCATTAAAAACTTGATTCTCGCTAGAAAATAATGTTTTATCAATACCATTTCCAGTCTTACTCATTTCAAGTGGATCTTGTACAAAAAATAGTACTATTCCAGCCAGAATTATAGATAATCCGAAAATTATTTTCTTCATAATACCACCCCTAAATTCATTATGTTTTTTAAATAGATAGTTCATTAACTTGGCCGATTGTTTTATATAGTTGCCTCTAAGGCAGCCACATCGCCTGAAGAAAATCTATTCAATAATCGCGCCCGTTAGCTTAAGTGAGCATATTCACAAACTGTTAATATTCAGAGGTTTGTTTTTATAATTTTTTTCACTGTCGTTACTCAAATTTCTCCAAGTTCTTGCAATTCTTCATACCCTTCTATAAAATAATCTCGGTCTTTTAAGCAAACAACTTTCTTTTCTGGACCTTCAGGCAACTCAACTTCACTAAGGAGTTCACCACATGTAAAACAATTACCCAATACTTCTTCAAGTGGGATTACATTCTTATCAGTATATTTTAAGTATTTTTCAATGTCGGCTTCACTAAAGATTTTCATGTAATTCTCCTTTCTTTTTCAAAAATTAATTTAGTAAATCAACACAATCTGGCCGGTTTGTGTGATATGGACGCAATCGCTTATTAAAGAATCGCGCCCGTTTGTTGAAGATGTGCAACTTTTTTATTTTGCTTCAATGGTCTTCTTGGCCATTATAAAAGAAACTACTGCAAAACCAATTAGAAAGAAAGCGACAATTCCGTAAGCTGCACCTTCAAATCCCCTAATCTTTACAAAACCAATGTAAAACAGAACAATTGCCGTTATAGCTGTTAAGATTCCTGGTATTGTTCGGACAAAAAAAGAAAGGTGCATTTTCTTAAACCACCAAGTAATCAATAATATAATACTTCCCAATATAACAGCTGTTAAAAAAGGTACTAAAATCATCATACTACTCAACCCCTTCTGTTTTTTAGTTCATCATATAATTACTCTACCTACCAATAGACTCCACGGCTACTTATTTCACAAAAGTAGCAATAGGTAAGCCTTTGAAGTCATCTCCAGCTTTTCCCCTGCTCCGCACCGAACGTGCTAGTTTCCCAGCATTCGGCGCTCCATCTATCGATGTATACTAGATTATAAGTTCTTCGTTCCTTTTTGACGTGAGATTATACTACCGTTTCAAGCCCACATTCCATTCGGTATTGGTTTAGTTTTCTTATCATTGGAGCCGTTAATCCGAATTTCATTATCTCTGCCGAGATAATTTCTGTGTTTTTACGATGTACAAGGCGATGTATGTCTTTGTGAAGAATACGGAGATTATTGAATTTGTCCGTTCCTCCAAGATGTGTTGGAATATAATGATGGCAGTGAACTTCTTGGAAGGTTAAACTCCAACCTGTGATTTCGCATTTACCCATTTTCATACTGAAACGGCTAATGCGGTTATCCACATATTCAACCGTTCTATTGGGAAGCTTTGCCTTCATTAATCCGCTGATTTCTAAACTGACATTCGGCTTTAATTTATCGTAAATTCTCTTTCTGCCTTCCTCCGTATAAAGAGAAAGCTTGCGGCTAAAGTTCATGGCATTTACAGTTCTGACATCTCCAATCGGAAATAAGTGTACTCCTGCGATTTTGAACGTTTTCACTTTCGTGCTATAGAACTTTTTATATGCCGAGCTAGGGTTGATTGGATGTCCATATTTCCCTACAGGACGAAGGCGGTTATACAGAAAGGCTTTTAATTCATAGGAGAGACGTGAGAACTCCAGGTTGACATGAGTTGCTCGGTTAAAGTAATTGTGAATACCTAAAACAAAACTATTTGAAACGTAATGCATTTTGAGTGGTAGGCGGTTTCTTTATCCTTTGGATATGAAATTTAGCCTGTTCTTTTAATTTCTCTTGTTTCTTCTTTTTAATGCCCGTATGGGCAACTCTTTTGTTTCTCTTTGCATTCGCTTTGATTGTAAAGCCTAAGAATTCAGATTCTCGCTTTCGCAAATTTACGATTTGCGATTTTTCCGGTGATATGTCTAGTTTTAAACGTTCTTTGAGATACATTCCAACTGCATGATACCACTTCTGAGCCGTTATCCCATCTCGACAAAGGATTTTAAAATCGTCCGCATAGCGGACAAGGTATCCCTCTTTGAGGTTTGTACGTTTCTTTGCGTATCTTTCCCCAACTTTTGATTTGTAGTTTTTCGAGAGAGGGAAGAACTCCCATTGACCCGCGACCCACTGGTCTAGGTCGTTTAGTACAATGTTTGATAATAGAGTTGATAAGATACCACCTTGAGGAACTCCTTTAGATGGTACTCCTTCTTTATCAATTTCGGCATTCAACATTTTGGATACGCAAGCCAATACTCTTCTATCATGGATTCCTAGATTCCATAATTGTTTGATGAGAAGCGTATGATTTACGTTATCGAAAAAGCCTTTAACATCAATGTCAACCACGTAATGTAGCTGCGCTTGATTAATTAAGAATTGTACCCTTGCCATAGCATGATGAGTAGACCTTAACGGTCTAAAGCCATAGCTGTGACTGTAAAAATGAGCTTCTGCAATAGGCTCAAGAACTTGTTTAAAACACTGTTGGATAACCCGGTCGAGAATACATGGAATACCAAGTGGTCTTAGTCCACCACTTTCCTTTTCAATCCATTTTCTTCTAACTTTCTTGGGTCGATAGTTTTCCAGTTTTGTTTGGATGGTTTCCACTAATTCATTTTCCGAAAGCCCTTTGATGTCATCGATGGTTTTACCATCCGTGCCCGGTGTTTTGGAACCTTTGTTTGTTTTGATTGTACGAAACGCCAATAAAATGTTCTCTCTTGAGATAATAATGTCATAGAGATGGCTGAACGTATTGTGATTATTGGCTTTTTCGTATAAATCCGTGAAGGTTTCCGTCATATTGTAGTAATCCCAATATCTCAAAGTTGACACTGTGGCATCCCTCCTAATGAGTGATGTTCCCACATTCCTACCCGATCGGTGTCATTCACGTGAAGAAAATAATCGTTTTACCTCGTTAGACTTGGGGCTGTTCCTCCGTTCCCATTACAGGAATTTCACAGGTCATACCCCTACCTTCACAAGAGTGAATGCATTTCAGTTAATCCCTTATAGCAAACGTTTTGGATGACAGTCCTCGTTTCAACGTCTCTTGCTTCCCAAGTCCCTTACAACGTAGCTATCCATTCTAGACGTAGGTGCTTCCTTTAAGCCTGCGAGTTGGATACCGCCATTGTCCGGTATAGCGAATTTCAGAGGGCCAAGTTTTACTTTTCACCACTCGCCCCATCGTTGGATGGGACATAGCTTTACACTATGTTCAAACTTTAGACCCTTAATTTCGGAAGTTTGTCAGTTCCTTTAGGAAGGAACATTCTAACCGTATCTAGTTTTTCAGCCATCCGGCATATCAGTTGGCATACCTTTTCCATAGGAATGGCTTTAGCTTTCCTTCTGCCGACTCTACCTGTGCTTCGAACCCCATGAACTGTCCTTCATGACGCACGCAGGAATCTTAATGGGATAGTTTCAGAAAACATGGCTTCCTCATTCCTATCCTCCGTTGTAAAGTTGAAATTTACTTTATAAATTTCCTGTGTTTTCATGCCGAAGGCATTTATCACAGAACTTGTCGCGCTGGCCCGTTTGCTGAATAAGACGTCTTCTTATATCTCTATTTTAGCACAAAATCTTTTACTCCCTTTGATATCTTCAGTTAATTCTAAAATATTTTCTATCAATAATTGCCTAAACATTGATATAGCAACAAAAATGGGACACCAATTCAATGTTTTCTCCCAGTGCACCGAACCCATAAATTTCATTGGAGGCCATCTTCACATTTTTTCACCCTGTATAGCTGACCTTTCCCGTTTCAACTAATTCTTTCAGTCCCATAAACATTAGGTTCCAGCCATGTTCAGATCCATCGTGGTACTCTTTAATCGCCTTTTCGATATCGTCGCTTGTCCAATTTTCTTCATGCGGAACAATGATAGCTTGTGAAAATGTCATTTCGCAACCCTCTGGAATTTCTTTTAACTCGACCCTAATCGTGTCTACTGTATCGCTAAACTGTGGCATTTCAAACGTAAATACCAATTTTTTCGACGGACTAATTTCAACATACTCCCCAATCGCACGGTAATCCTTACCATCGCGACGGTCAACGATTTCCCATGTTCCGCCTACCTCAGGATTGTTAGTTGCCACTTTGTTTGTTCCTTCCAATGTGAATAACCACTTTCTTATCATTTCGGGATTCAACCATGCATCAAAGACCTTTTCAGATGCTACATCAAAATTCCTTACCATTGTTAATATCGTTGTTGAATAATTGCTCATAAAATCTCTCCTTGTAGTTAAATCAATTCATTCCGTCAAAAAGATTTCCTTATCATTCTTCCCATGTAAAATATAGTAAAGCGGTATCACTAGTATTATGAGAGCCACCATCGATAAGTATAACCCTCCATAACCAATTAAGGGAACCATGATTCCAAGTATGAAAGGACCTAATCCAAGGCCAAGCTCAAGGAAAATAAAATACGTTGAGTTTGCTAATCCCATTCTATGCGGCGGTGTAACTTTTATAGCGATCGCCTGTGTACTTGATTGAAAATTACCGTACCCTAACCCAATAATCGCAGCTGCCACTAAAAAGATGATGCTCGATTGGGCTTGACTTAACACTAACATTCCAATCGCAAATAAAACAAGACCAGGGTAAACAACGCTATTTCCGCCTTTTAAATCCATCAATCTACCCGTAAATGGTCGTGAAATTAAAATAATAATCGCATAAACAAAGAAATAAAACCCGCCAGCTTGAACTAAATTTATTTCCTTGGCATAGGCCGCAATAAACGAAAGAATTCCGGAATAAGCAAAAGCTCCAGCTAACATCACAATGGAAATCGGCAATGCTTTCGGTTCAAAGTAATTGGACAACTTAAATCCTTTGTTATCCGAACTTGTTTTATACTTAATTTTCGGTGCTTTTATAGGAAGTGCAATGAGGAAACTAACAATTCCCATAGCCAATGTAAATACAAAAATACTGGAATAACCGATAGAGTTGATCAATGCGATTCCGATTAACGGTCCCACTGCTGTTGACAATACTGCACTCAAGCTAAAATAACCGATTCCTTCACCGCTTCTGGTAGACGGAATTACATGCGCTGCAATTGTTCCGGTTGCCGTTGTCGCAAATCCAATCCCTATTCCATGAAAAAAACGAATCGCAATTAAACCGTAAACGTTTGTGGGAAGGAAATAAAACAATGTGACAATGATAAATAAAAGGGTCCCGCCCAATAATATTTTCCGGCTTCCCATTCTCTCCATTTGTTTACCCGCGAAAAATCGACCTGTTAACGCACCTAATATAAATATACTTGCTACAAGGCCCGCGGTGCTTGAAGATGCATTATATTCTTCTGTCGCATATGTTGCCATTGTCACTAACAATAAATACATCGACAACATCAGAAAAAAGTTCACGACTGATATTGATATAAATTCCTTTGTCCATAATTTTTCTTTATTCATGCAACCCATCCTCGTTAATGTTAATTCTTGCTGATATTTTCCTTAAAACATCCGCGACCAGTAATTGATCGGCTTCCGGTATCTCTTCCAATAGATAGCTTTGATACGCGCTTAACCTTTCTTGAACTTGCTCACACACTGCTTGTCCGTTTTCAGATAATCGAATAAACCTTGTACGTTTGTCTTCTCCAGGCTGCGCTTCAACATAATCTAGCTCAGTTAATCTTTGAACCATTTTTGTGATTGTTGGTCTCTCGACATTGTGATATATGGAAACATCACTAATTGTATGTGCGCCTTCGAGTAAGATAAAATGCAGTATCGCCCACTGAGAACTAGTAAGATTGAACGGCGCTAGCTGTGCATTTAATTGGTTAAAATACGGTCGATATAAAGCCGAATACGCATAAAAAAGTTGCTTATGTGGTTTCATAGACTCGCCCGCCTTCATTTAGTTAGTTTGTGAAACTAATTAATAGCATACCTTTATTTTCATTCGAAAACAAAAAAAGAACCCGAAGGTCCTTATTCGATAATTTCTCTTTCTTGTTTAACAATTGTATAAACAATCCCGCCGAAAATGAGAAGGATTCCTATAGCTTGTAGATTAGTAGGCTTAAAATCCAAGATAATCGTATCGAGAAGAATGGCTACGACTGGATCCACAAACACCAAAGCGGATATGACAACTGTCGATAATTTACGCAGGCTATTGAAAAATAAATAATAAACAAAACCGGTATGTATCAAGCCCGTGCCAATTATGTAAAACCAATTCGAATCACTCAACCCGATGAAAACACTGAAGTTCATAAACGGGAATAACATGAGAATCCCGATTGAAGACTGCACAAACGTCATCGCGTATGCACTAAGTCGCGTAATTCCTTTTCCAAGCAACATCGTCATCGCAAAACATATCGCCGAAAGGATTGCCCAACCGAAACCCGAACTTACGAAGTCGGTTAAGGAATTGAAGTTATGGATGCCGATTATTAATACGCTTCCCAAGAAACAAGTGACTATCGCTAATATTGATGTAACTGTCATCTTCTCTTTTAGAAACAAACCGCCTATAATGATTACAAAAATTGGCGCTAAATTATAGAGAGTAATCGTAATTGTAATCGACATCACTTCAAATGCTTTGAATAAAAACACCCAATTCAAAACTAAAAAGATGCCGCACAAAATCGTTTGGACGACTTCTCGCTTTTGCCAAACTTCCACCTTATGAAGACCGGAGATTAACCAGAAAGCGCCTAAAAAGAACGTGGCGCAAATGCAGCGAACAAACACTAATTCCACTGCTGGTATTCCTGTTTGTATTGTGAAAAAACCGATCGAACCGAAAATCGCCATCGCTAACGCCATTTGCAACATTGGAACTCTATTCACACACATCACTTCCCCCGCTATTCATTCTAATTTTTTTCGGGAAATTAATAAAAACACCAACATCTACAACAATAATTAATTGTATAGATGTTGATGCTTTAAAGCGTTTATTAATGAAACACGATTGTTTTGTTGTTTTTAACAATAATTCGATTTTCAAGATGCCATTTTACAGCTTTCACAAGAACGCGTCGCTCGATTTGACGCCCTATCTTTTTCAAATCAATCACATGATCACGATGATCTACA
This sequence comes from Sporosarcina sp. Marseille-Q4063, assembly GCF_018309085.1. Taxonomy (GTDB): domain Bacteria; phylum Bacillota; class Bacilli; order Bacillales_A; family Planococcaceae; genus Sporosarcina. Next base: position 635,222 of record NZ_CP070502.1, read on the forward strand.
CGCTCTACGTCCTGCTCAATAATCGGTCCTTCATCGAGATCATTTGTTACATAATGAGAAGTAGCGCCAATCAGTTTTACACCACGGTCATATGCACGTTCATATGGTCCTGCTCCGATAAATGCTGGAAGGAAAGAATGGTGAATATTAATGATTCGATTCTCAAAATGTTCAACAAAATTAGGTGTCAAGATTTGCATATAGCGCGCAAGTATTAGTAAATCAACGTTATATTCTTCCATCAAGCGAATTTGTTCGGCTTCGACTTCTTCCCGAATTTCTTTGTTTGCCGGAATATAATGAAAAGGAATTCCTAACGCCTCCACCATATCTCTTGCTACTTCATGATTACTAATAACAACGACAATATCTGTATCCAAATCGCCATTTTGCCATTCCCACAAAAGTTCTACCAAACAATGCGGTTCTTTTGAAACAAATATCGCTGAACGTTGTCGTTCATTCGCATAGGTAAATTGGAACTCCATTGAATGGCTGCCCGCAATCTCCTCAAAATCCTTCTCAATCTGTGCCGCTTTCTCCAATAGATTCTCGCAATGAAACTCGATACGAATGAAAAAAGTTCCATTCTCTGGATCGCTAGAATACTGGCTGGATTCAACAATATTAGCATCATGATTATATAAAAATGTCGACAATACCGATACGATACCGGGCTTGTCCGGACATTTCACTAATAGCCGTCCCTGATTCTCTAGTTTATTGTTTTGATTCTTTGATTTCATATTCACTTCTGTACTGATAGACATTGCAAAAACCCTCTATTCATAAAGATATTAACTTCCTATTATGCAACATCTTGGGCAACTTCTCAACGATTTACCCTATTCAAGAAGATGATAAATAATTAATTAAATTGCGTCACATCTTTTTTAAATTTTCAACTAAAGTAAACAAATCATTCGATATGATTGAATACATATACAAATCATCGAATTTACCACAAGTGAATTCATAATGCCTCAGTAGTCCTTCTCTGATAAAACCTTGCTTTTCTACTAATTTTTGCGAACGGAGATTAGCAGGTTCGATTAATGCTTCAATTCTTTCTAATTGATAGTGATGAAATCCATATTTAACGATGGCTTCCAAAGCTTCACTAGCTAGCCCCTGTCCCCAGTATTCTCGGCATAATTCATAGCCAATTTCAGCCCGATGATGCTTGTGAATCATATTCAGAAAACCACAACTTCCGATAACTTTACGGGAATTCTTAAGTGAAATTCCCCATCTAATCCCTGTACCTTCAACATAGATAGTTTTGTACCAATTAATTTCATCCCACACATCTTTCTCTGTTTGGAATGGTTCTAGCCCCATTGATGCCACAACTTCTTTATCAGACAGATACTTTAACATATCACTAGCATCTTCTTTTGTTATTTCTCGTAAGATTAGCCTGTTTGTTTCAATAATAGGAAATTCTTTTTGCATTTGAATCTCCTCCTTCTTTAGCTTTTTAATTAATTCAAGCTTTAAATTCAATTGCTGATTGAATTAATGCTTTAATTTTTTCGGGTTGAATCTCTTCTACTTTTTTGATTCTTACATGTCGCATTTGTTTGCCTGTTCCTTCTAGTAGATTGTCTTCATCTATAAGGCTTGCCCCAAAATAGAATCCTAAATTCACGTGATTTTTGGATGGTTGTAGATAACAAATATTTTTTTGTATGCCGTAAGATGGCATTCCCCATTTAATTTCCTCTGTGAAATTTCCGGATGTTTCAAAGAGAAGGTTACGCAGGCAAGTTGTTATTTCTTGAATATTTTCTGGTAATTTTTCAATGAATTGATCAACTTTTTCGTTTATATTAGGTTTCATTTTTTCAATTCACTCCTTATATTTTTTCAGTTACCCCACAATCTTTAGAAGATCTTTTAGCTCTTGAATTTCATATGTCGGCTCAATTCCTAACTTAGTTTCTTTACCATGCGGATTAAACCAGCAAGTGTCAATCCCGTAATTCATTCCCCCACGAATATCAGAGGTCAACGAATCACCCACAATCAATACTTTTTCTTTATCTTTAATTTGCAGCTTAGAAAACGCATGATCGAAGATTTCCTTTTCAGGCTTTTGAAAACCAACCTCTTCAGAAATAATAATATGCTCAAATAGATTACATAGAGGAGAACCTTCAATTCTTGATTTCTGTACGTCTGTGAATCCATTTGTAATAATCGCCATCCGGTAACCCGAAAGATTTTCACATAATTCCACAGCTCCTTGTACGAGATGTGTTTTATTACCCAAGTGTTTAAGATAAGCAGAGCTAAATGCTTCTGCATTAATTTCAAGTTCATGCGAAAGGAATAATCTCTTAAATCTCTCTATCCCCAAATCAGTTATCGTGATTAGTCCATTTTCCAAATCTCCCCATAAAACTTTGCTGATTTCTTGGTAAGCGACTTCATAATCAAACAATCCTGTTGGCAATCCAAACTCTGTAAAAGTTTTGTGCAGAGCTTGTTTTTCCGACTTACCGAAATCGAACAAAGTGTCATCAACATCAAATAATATAATTTCGTATTTCATAATTACCTCCAGTATCGTAAATTTGTATAAAAAATCAATCTAGGAACAATAATAAATGAAAGGTGGTGTTAGCATTGAGAAAAAACATTATTGTTCCCGCTATCCTCATTTTAGCATTAATGACTTCAATACCATCTCATGCCAAACAAGATTATTATCAACCAGCTGAAAAGTCTGAAGAAGAACTAATGATGGATTTATTTTTTTCATTAATGTCACCGACTATTGATAAGGTTGTTTGGGATTATTACGCTAATTTTCTTAATGAACGCCCTACAGTTTATCCTTATCAGATAAACATTATAAATATGGAGAGACTTGGTGAATATCGTTCATTTGAATTATTAATTACCCTTGAGGTTACTCCTGTAGTCGGCCCGCATATTGAAGTTGGTAAAGACCAATTAACATTTTATATTACTCCAAGTACAGTAAAACTCAGCAATTTTAAGCATATAGAAACATACGAACTTCCTCCAAATTGGAAACATATCAAGAAGGCAAAATTAGGTGATTCTGGCTTGGAGACTTATTAATTCAGAAAAAACAAACCGATCCAATTCGCAATGAAATGGACCGGTTAGTTTTTTATTTAATTTATCCGCGAAGCTGTGCCCCTGCTTCACTTGTCAATGCTGCTAATACTTTTTCATGCGCTTTGACGACTTCTTCGTCTGTTAATGTGCGTTCTGAATCTTGATATTTCAAGGAGAATGCAACTGATTTCATGCCGCTTTCAACATTATCTCCTTCGTAAAGGTCAAACAACTTAACGCCAGTTAATAATTTGCCTCCAGCGCGTCGGATGACGTCTTCAAGTGTCCCAGCTGATGTATCACTCGAAACAACAAGTGCAATGTCTCGTGAGATCGATGGGTGACGTGGAACAGGTACATAAAGTAATTCTTCCGTCTCGATAGAAAGGATTTTATCAAGATTCATTTCTAAGACATAAGTCTCTTTCAAGTCACGCTTATTTTGTTCCGTCGGATGAATTTGGCCGATGAAACCAATGCGTTTATTGTCGTGATAAATGTTTGCTGTACGTCCAGGGTGCATTCCTTCTAGAACTGCCTGTTCGAAAGTTAATCCATCGATAAGGCCTAGACTATCCATCAGCCCTTCGACAATTCCTTTCAATACGAAGAAATCAACTTTTTTCGTATCCGCTTGCCACGCATGATCAACCCAATTTCCTGTGATGACTGCTGCAACATGTGCCGTTTCTTTCGGAAGACCGTCTTCCTCTTCATCAAGGAATACTGAACTAATTTCATAAAACCCTACAGATTCATTACGACGCGCAACGTTATACGTAGCTACCTCGAGTAAATGAGGAATAATGCTTTGACGAAGCGTGCTTCTTTCTTCACTAATCGGCATTAGCAAGTTCGTAACCGGCGCTGTTTCAAGCGCATAGGTCTGTGCTTCTTTCGCTGACGTTAGTGAATACGTTAATGTTTCATATAATCCAGCGCCTTCTAAAAACGCTTTTACAGTTCTGCGTTTTTGCTGATAAGGCGTAAGGCCGCCTGGATTTGATTCGGTAATAGGAAGAGTCATTGGAATATTATCATACCCATACATTCTAGCAATTTCTTCGATGACATCTTCTTTAATACAGATATCTTGTCTACGCGTCGGCGCATCAATCACTAATCTTCCATTGATCGCCTCGGTTGGAAACTTCAATCTCTCTAAAATCGAAAGCATATCTTCTAATGAAATTTTCATGCCGAGTCGATTGTTAATGTAATCCGGCGAAATCGTAATTTGCACTGGTGTTTTGTCGAGCTCATCAATCATGACGGAACCAGTGAGCACTTCCCCATCCGCAATTTCTGCGATAAGTTGTGCCGCACGTTCAGCCGCTGCAATAACGCGCTCTGGGTCCACGCCTTTTTCAAAACGCGTACTCGCATCGCTGTGCAACCCATGCTCTTTAGAAGTTCTACGTACAGTTGCTGGTGTAAAGTATGCTGATTCAATGACAACCGTCGTCGTTCCTTCGTGTACTTCTGAATTCGCTCCGCCCATCACACCTGCGATAGCGACCGGTTCTGTGCCGTTCGTGATCACAAGTTGATGCGATTTCAATGTGCGTTCAGCTTCATCAAGCGTCGTGATTTTCTCGCCTTCTTCTGCAAGACGCACGACAATTTCACCTGTTTCGAGTCGATCATAATCGAACGCATGGAGCGGCTGACCATACTCAAGCAAAATAAAGTTCGTAATGTCAACAACGTTATTATGCGGACGAATACCAGAAGCCATCAAGCGATTTTGAAGCCATAATGGTGACTCGGCAATTTTAACGTTTTTCACGACTTTTGCTACATACATCGGATTTTCATCTTTCGCATCGATGCGAAGCTTAAGCATGTCTTCTGCCTTTTCAGCCGATTCTTCATAAGCAATTTCTGGCAATTTCACTTCTTGAGATAATATCGCGCCTACTTCATAAGCGACACCTAACATGCTTAATGCATCCGAGCGATTCGGCGTCAAATCAAATTCAAAGACTGTATCGTCTAACTCAAGAATTTTAAGCGCATTTGAACCTACTACCGCGTCTGCCGGTAGAACGTAAATCCCTTCCGCATATTCTTTGGGAACGAGTCTACCTTCAATGCCAAGTTCTTGTAGCGAACAAATCATTCCGTTTGATTCTTCACCGCGAAGTTTCGCTTGTTTAATTTCAAATCCGCCCGGAAGAACTGCTCCAGGTCTTGCGACAATCACTTTTTGTCCTTCTGCAACGTTCGCTGCTCCGCAGACGATTTGTGTCGTTTCCATTCCGACATCAACTTGACAAACGTTTAGTTTATCAGCATCTGGATGTTGAACGCATTCCAGTACATGCCCCACAACAACATTCGTCATGCCTTTTGAACGTTCAATAATCGCATCCACTTCAATTCCTGAACGTGTAATGCTTTCCGCCAACTCAGGAGCGGGAATTCCATCTATATTCACATAATCTTTTAGCCATTCTGTAGAAACTAACATGTATTTTCCTCCTTATGCTTCTGTCCGGTGAAATTGCGATACAAAACGAACGTCATTCGTATAGAAATGACGAATATCTTCCACACCGTATTTCAACATTGCAATTCGCTCAGGTCCCATTCCAAATGCAAAACCTGTAACGACAGATGGATCATAGCCTGCCATTTCCAACACATTCGGATGCACCATGCCGGCACCTAGAATTTCAATCCACCCCGTCTTTTTACAAACGTTGCAGCCATCGCCACCGCATTTGAAACAAGAAATATCCATTTCAACGGATGGTTCTGTAAACGGGAAAAAACTGGGACGCAGACGAATTTCACGATCATCTCCGAACATTTTCTTTGCGAATAAAGAAAGCGTACCTTTTAAATCGCTCATGCGAATATCATCGCCAATGACAAGCCCTTCAATTTGCGTAAACTGGTGAGAGTGTGTCGCATCATCGCTATCCCGACGGTATACTTTCCCCGGACAGATGATTTTGATCGGCGCGCCGCCTTTTGCTTCCATCGTGCGCGCTTGAACAGGTGACGTATGCGTACGAAGAAGAATATCCTCTGAAATATAAAATGAGTCTTGCATATCACGTGCTGGATGGCCTTTCGGCAAATTAAGCGCTTCGAAGTTATAATAATCTTTCTCAACTTCAGGCCCTTCCGCAACTTCGTAACCCATGCTGATGAAGAAATCCTCGATTTCTTCGACCACGCGAGTCAACGGATGGTGATTTCCAGTACGCGCAGGTCTACCTGGCAATGTCACGTCTATAGATTCTTTCGCGAGTTGTTCGTTAATCGCGTCTTCTTCCAGTTTTGCCATACGTTCTTCAAGTACTGCAGTAACGGTTTCACGAATGACGTTAACAAGCGCACCCATTTTTGGACGCTCTTCGGCTGGTAATTTCCCCATACCTTTTAAAGCATCTGTAATCGGTCCTTTTCTTCCTAAATAAGCGACACGGACCTCGTTCAATTCCTTCACATTCGTCGCTTTTTGAATTTTCGCTAATGCTTGATCTTTTAATTCATTCAACTGTTGTTCCATAATAAGTCTCCTTTCGAAATTCACCAAAAGTGTTGGGCGCCCGCTCAGACGCGACAAGCACAAGGCGAGCCTGCGGAGCGGCGCTTTTTGCCGCACCGCAGGATTGACTTGTGACCTCGAGCGTTTGGCGCCCATAAACTAGATGCAAAAAATCCCCGCCCCTATAAAAGGGACGAGGACGTAAATTCGCGGTACCACCCTGATTACCATACGTTAAATAAAACCGTATGATCTCTCAAATCGGTTAACGGTCCGGTGCCGGCACGCCTTTATAGATTTCTCTAGTCCCGGCGGCAGCTCATGGGGTGAACATAAACAAACAAAACCAATTCACGCTTTCAGTCAAGGCGCAAACTTCCTTTTGGCTTTTCCTATTGTTTACTTTTCCCAATCAAAGCTTTTTTTATTTCAATTATCTTTAAGTATACCCGAATGGCTAAGGTTATTCAACAACATACCCTTCTTTAAACGGCTCGGGTGGTTTTGCTTGCACTTATAGGCGGTTTGCTTGCACTTCAACGCGTTTTGGTTGCACTTGTAAGTGTTTTGGTTGCACTCAATTGATTTTGCTTGCAAGTCGGGACCATATGCTCACCCAAACTAATATCCAAGCTTTAAAGATAATAGGATAACCCTAAATAAATTTCCCAGTATAATGAAATTAGTTGATTGGAGTGCAGGCCGCCGCCCGGAACGCCGGAAAGCGTCCGCCCGGAACGCAAATCAACGGTCATTTATTAAATAATCACTTGAATAATGAACTTTTCAAATACTCGGTAGCAGTAGCAACTTATTTTTCAGCATACGTATACAAAAGTATCCCAGTAGCAACAGCAACATTCAACGATTCAGCTTTTCCGTATAAAGGTATTTTCACAACGTTATCAGCCAATGCTAATAAATCAGGACTGACTCCGCTTCCTTCATTCCCAACAATAATTGTAAACTTCGAGTCAATCTCAACATCCGTATAATTCGATGCATTCGTTAACCCGGTTCCAATCACTCGAACTCCTTCAGCTTTCAAATTCTGAACCCACTGAACAAGATCCCCTCTTACGACCGGAATATTGAAATTTGAACCTTGCGCAGCACGCACGGTTTTCGGATTATATGGATCCGCAGTTCCCTGCCCCAGAATGACCGCATCCATTCCCGCAGCATCCGCTGTCCGAATCATCGTTCCCACATTACCGGGATCCTGCACGGAATCGATTAACAATAATTTTGTCCATGATGAATACATTTCTTCATCATATTCCGGTTGACGGCAATATGCGAAAACGCCTTGCGACTGTTCTGTTTCTGCAATTTCTTTTGCAACCGCCTGATTGATTTCAACCATTTGCACGTTTTCAGTATTCCAATTATCCGGAAGTTCAACGCCTTCACGAACAATCAATGAAAGAACCGCATTTTCCGATTTTAAGGCTTCTTCAACAAGATGAAACCCTTCGACTAGAAATTCTTTCGATTTATCTCGTTCTTTCCTTGTTAACACAAGTTTTTTCCAATGTTTCACGAGCGAGTTTTGGATTGATTCAATGCGCTTCATAAATATATATCCACCTTTTTCTTTTCAGTGTATCAAATGACCGTATAATTGGCGATAAATGTGTACAAAATGATAGCGGGAGGCTGATGCTATGGATTTTCAAATAAGGGATGCAATCACAGCAAACATGACAAACAACTCAGCAGAAGATATACGCGGAGTTGTAGAAGATGCCATCAAGCGAGGTGAGGAACACTTATTACCTGGACTTGGAGTCTTTTTTGAAAAACTCTGGAATAGTTCAGGTGAACAAGAAAAATCACAAATGACGAACGAACTCGCGAAAGTATTTGCCGGTTAACCAAAAGCGTAAGCGCCTTGTTCAGCCCCGACAGGCACAAGACGTTTTGTGAGGAGGCGTACTTCAGCCACCAAGGAAGGATGCAGTTCAATCCTTCCCTAGCAAAATGGCTTGTGACCCGAGGGGCTAGGCGCTGAAACTGGACGTGAAATATAAGTATTTCACAATTTTATAACTTTATAGTATATCCAAAAAGTCCATTCCATCAATTGAAAGCAATTGACGAAATGGACTTTTTCTAATTCCGCGTTCTGCGAGCAAAATCTACAAATTGAAATTTATCAGGACGGTGGCGGGATTCGGTATATTGAAATAAAGTTGTGTCATCCAAATAGACCATGCTCTTAATAATGACAATATTAAAGTGTCCCTCTAAATCTAATAATTCACGATCCTCATCAGTCGGTTCTTCAACTGTGATTTCTTTTCGAGCGTAACTGATTTTCAAGTTCAGCTTATTTTCCAAGTATTCATAGATGGAATCTTCACATGCTTCCTTTGTCAAAACAGGGACGATGCTTTTATTAAAAAAATCTTTGTCCAAAATTACTTTATCCCCGGCTATTTCTCGGATGCGCGCAACTTTCCATACCAATTCTTTCGGCTCTAAATCCAATTTAACCTGTAGTTTTTCATCCGCTTCAACAAGCGACAATTCATTTACAATAGTCTTCGTCGGAATTTGCAAATTTGTCGCAAGTTCTTTGAAACTAACGATTCCAGATACGGGAAAGTCGAATTTATTTACATTGAGAATGACTGATCCTTTTCCGCGCACTTTTTGAATATAGCCATTTTGGGCAAGTAAATCGAGCGCTTTTCGAATCGTTTCACGAGATACATCATACTTCACCGTCAAACTATTTTCAGAAGGAAGCATTTCTGCTTCCCCCCAATAGTTACTTTTTGTTTTATCGACCAGGTCATGATAAATCGCTAAATATTTTTTCATTTTGACAACCTCATTATCTTACGTAATACACAACTGATTCATAAGGTCTTAATGTTAATTCATCTAATGTGCGTGCGGAGTCCTTATAGTTTGAATTCAGAATTTCTACATCTTCAGTAGCGTCCAAATTGAAACCGACCGTTACTTCCTCACCATAAAAGTTGTTGACGACAAGAACAGTTTCATTCTCCCAATTTCTTGTATAAGCAAACACGCTTTGATGATCTTCCAAAAGCATTTTAAAGTCGCCGTGAACAATAATCGGATATTGCTTTCTTAGCGCTATCAAATCTTTATAGTGGTTAAATATTGAATCTGGTTCTGATACTGCTTTTTCCGCATTAATTTCGGGATAGTTTTCCGCAACTGAAATCCACGGCTTTTCGGTAGTAAATCCAGCATTTTGCTCCGCCGACCACTGCATTGGCGTTCTCGCGTTATCACGTGATTTTTGTTGCAAAATCTCGATAATTTCTTGATCCGATTTTCCATCGTTTTTCATGATTTGATAAGCATTTAACGATTCAACATCACGATAGTCACTAATGTCTGCGAAATTAGGGTTCGTCATGCCGATTTCTTCACCTTGGTAAATATAAGGCGTTCCATTCATCATGTGGATTGTCGTCGCAAGCATTTTTGCTGATTCGGCGTGATAATTCTCGTCATCGCCTAATCTAGATACAATCCGAGGTTGGTCATGGTTGCACCAGAACAATGCATTCCAACCTTTACCCTCATGCATTCCAACTTGCCAATGCGCAAGAATCTCTTTTAGTTGAATAAAATCGAATGGCGCTTTTGTCCACTTTTCTCCTTCGGGATAATCTACTTTTAAATGATGGAATTGGAACGTCATGTCTAATTCTTTTCGTTCTTCCCCCGTATACAAGATACAACTCTCAAGCGTCGTCGAAGACATTTCGCCTACAGTCATTAGCTGATTCGGTGAAAGAGCTGCCTGATTCAGTTCATGTAAATACTTGTGAATTTTAGGTCCGTCCGTATAGAATCTGCGGCCATCCCCAATATCATCATTCGGGAATTCTTGGTTTTTAGATACTAAATTGATAACATCCAAACGAAAACCATCGATGCCCTTATCCGCCCAGAATTGAATCATTTCATAAAGTTTTTTACGTACTGTTTCATTTTCCCAATTCAAATCGGCTTGCGTTTTGTCAAATAGGTGCAAGTAATATTGATCCGTGTTTTCATCATAACCCCATGCCGATCCTCCGAACTTGGACTGCCAATTATTCGGTTCTTTACCATCAACCGGGTCTTTCCAAATATAGAAATCGCGGTATTCGCTATCCTTGGAACTAGCGGATTTTTTAAACCATTCATGTTCTGTTGATGTGTGATTAATCACAAGGTCCATAATTAATTTCATGCCGCGTTTATGGGTTTCTTCTAGCAATTCCTCAAAGTCTTCCATTGTACCGAATGACTCATCAATCGAATAATAATCGCTGATGTCATACCCATTATCATTTTGTGGGGACTGATAAACCGGTGTTAACCAGAGAACATCCACGCCTAATTCTTTTAGATAATCTAATTTTGTAGTGATTCCTTTAATATCGCCTGTTCCACTTCCCGTTGTATCCATGAAACTTTTAGGATAAATTTGATAAACGACTGAATCTTTCCACCATGTATTACTCATAAAACAAACACCTCAATAATCTAGTTGTATAATTAGTCTTTCTTCCGTTTTGCGATCAAAAATGTGATTACGAATGGAACAATGATAACAATAACCATTCCAATGATGAATGAAACCCAGCCATTCGGAATTATCGAGAATATTCCAGGGACCCCGCCAACACCAATGGAAGTTGCGAGCACTTTCTGGAAAGTGATAAATGCAGCTGCAATGGATGAACCGATGATAGCCGCTATAAACGGATATCTGAACCGTAAGTTAACACCGAACATCGCGGGTTCCGTAATACCGAGCCATGCGGAAATTCCAGATGTCCCGGATAGACCGCGCAATCTATCATCTCTCGTTGCAAGCATCATCGCAAATGCGGCAGATCCTTGTGCAATATTTGATAAAGCCAGTATTGGCCATAAGAATGTTGAACCAGTACTTCCGATTAACTGTAAATCTACTGCCAGGAACGTATGGTGCATACCCGTTATAACCAATGGCGCATAAATTGCTCCATATACCAATCCGCCAATTAATGCATACGAATCAAAGATTGCTACTAAACCGTCGGTAATAAAATTACCAATGACGAATGTGATCGGACCGATAATGATAAATGTTAAAACACCTGTTACTAGTAAAGCGATTGGCGCAACGACCAATAATTGCAATGAATCGATAACGCGTTTTCTAAGCCCGATTTCTAGTTTAGCTAGTATCCAAGATGCAAATAATACAGGTAAGACTTGACCTTGATAACCAATTTTATTAATTTCTAAACCGAAGAGATTCCATGTCGGAATACCATCTCCAGCTAGCGCTTCACCATAAGCCCATGCATTCAGTAAGTCAGGATGAACTAATATCAGCCCTAAAACGACCCCTAATATTTCACTTCCGCCAAATCGTTTAACTGCCGACCAACCGATTAAGGCAGGTAAAAAGACGAAGGCGGTATTCGCGATGATATTAATCATATCAGCTACGCTAGCCCATTGCGTATGCACGTCAATAATGGATTGTGTTTTATAGAAAATTCCTTTATTCGTAAGAATGTTGTTGATTCCCATTAATAATCCAGCTGTAACGATGGCTGGTAAAATTGGTATGAATATATCTGCTAACGTTTTAATAGCACGTTGCAATGGATTTTGTTTTTTAGAGGCGGCTTCTTTCACTTCATCTTTTGAAGATTCCCCTATCCCGCTCTCTTTGTTCATTGCTGCAAAGACTTTATCGACTGTTCCTTGTCCAATGACAACTTGATATTGTCCGTTCGCTGAAAATGTTCCTTTGACAATTTTTAAATCACTCAATGCCTCCGAGTCCACTTTTGACTCATCATTCAAAGCAAATCGTAGCCGAGTGACACAATGTGTAACGGCTGCAATATTATCTTTCCCACCAACAGCTTCGATTATCTGTTTGGCTTCTTTCGAAAATTCCATTCTAATTCCTCCAAATTAATTCTTATTTTATATGCACTTGTAATAATGTTGTTTCACCGGCAACAACGGCGGATTCTTCGGTAACCGTAAACGTCTCAACAATATCACCGTTAGTTAACGTGATTGGAGTTACAAGACTATTTGCGTTCTCATTAACAAAATCCATGTCAAACTTGACGAGTTTATCTCCAGCAGCAACTTTGTCACCTTGTTTGATAAATGCTTCAAATCCTTCTCCATTTAACGCGACCGTTTCCAATCCGATATGGATCAAGACTTCAAGCCCAGACTTCCCGCGTAAACCGATTGCGTGTTTAGTAGGGAATAATTGAACGATTTCTCCGTCAAATGGAGCAACAACTGTTCCATCTGTAGGCATGATTGCAATCCCATCCCCCAACATCTTCTGCGAGAAAACAGGATCTGGTACATCCTCAAGCTGAACGACTGACCCAGTAAGCGAAGCTATAATCGTTTCTTCTTTAATAACTTCTTTTTTCCCAAATAGTTTTTTCAACAATGACATCTCTCCTCTACTTGTCTATACATGTATTGCTTTTATTATAACTTGTATATACATGTTATGCAACCGCTTCCACGCATATTCCAAGTTTTACATACTACTAACACTATTTCCTTATTCCTATTTTCATAAACAAATTGGGGAATCGCCGGCTTTGTCTATGTATAGAAGTTGCTGCTTTCGTTCTCTATAGTTAATGAGTGGATGTTGTTGCAATCTAAATAACTTTTTCTGTGTAGTGAAATTAGTCGATTGCAGCGTAGGGCGGCGAGACCCTGGACTGAGCGTAGCGAGGGAAATCGACGGTTGCAATAATAACCAGATACTTGATCAAGAAACAAGAAAAAAAGCAAACCATCTTACAACGGTTTGCTTTTCCACATTATTTATTCGATTATTTCGGTATAACCAGAAGTACCACATGAGAAGGATACTCAGCCCCATGGTATATCGTTTGTTTTGCTGGGAACATTTCTACTGTATCCAATGTTGTGTCGCCAGTATTCGGATTCACATCAAATCGCGGGAAATTACTAGACGCGATTTCGACGAATACCGATTTTCCTACCCACTTGTTTCGGAGTTTCTATTTTTTTATCCGCTTGGGATAGCTTCTCAATTGTTGCGGCAATCGGGGACGGAAAAGCCGCGGCTTTTCCTTCGTTGGTATCGATTCCCATTAACATTTGTTCACTCGTTGCAATGATGTCGCCGCCGTTATTTTTCATCGTGAAAAATACATGCAGACGTTTGTCATCAACATCCAATAATTGCACGGAAACTTGAAGTCCTTCCCCTTCATTCGCTTCTTGTAAATAACATAAGTGTGTTTCAAGCGTAAAAATCGTATAAGCATGCTTTTCGCGCGCCGCTTCAGCTAATCCTATAAAATCCATAAACGCATCCACTGCAAGACTAAATACTTGTGCATAGGCAGCGTCGTTCATATGTCCGTTATAGTCAACCCATTCTTTTTTTACATTACTTTGAAAGGTAAAAGTATTATGTTCCATCTCAAACACCTCTTTTCAATAATAAATCAGACAGACACTTTGTTTGGCTCATGCCAATACTCTTCTACCAGATTAAGTAATTTCACGAGAAACTCATTCCGTTTCTCTTCTAATTCCGCAATTGATACATCTCCCGCATGGGTTTCACAGCCCTCAATAACCTTCTCCTTCAAGTTCTCAGTTAATTCAGGCGCTTCTAATTTTGTCCACGGAAGCTTAAGCGCAGGGCCGAACTGTTCAAGCATATGACGCATTCCTTTGTCTCCACCCGCTAAATGGAAAGTCAAAAATGGTCCCATTTGCGCCCAGCGAAGCCCGGCACCGTAAATGATTGAAGCATCAATTTCTTCAGTCGTTGCAATTCCATCATTCACCAGATGTAAAGACTCGCGCCATAAGGCTTCCATTAATCGATCCGCCACATGCCCCTCGATTTCTTTTTTGACAATTAAAGGCTTCATTTCGATTGCCTTGTAGAAAATCTTAGCTGTCTCCATTATTGAAGGAGATGTTGCGCGACCCCCTACCAGTTCTACAAGCGGTAAAATATAAACAGGATTAAATGGATGCGCTACAATTAAGCGTTCTGGGTGATGAAGGCCCTCTTGTAGAACGCTTGGCATGATTCCGGACGTGCTCGATGCGATAATTGCATCAGGTTTCGAAAATCTGTCAATCGACTGCAAAACACTTTTTTTCAGTTTTTCCCTTTCAGGAACATTTTCTTGAATTAAATCGGCATCCTTAACTGCTTCTTCAATTGTCGAAACGAAGATAACATTGTCAGTCGACGCATTCGGCGCTAATCCCATTTGTACCAGAGAAGGCCACGCCCGTTCAATCGCTGAGCGTGTTCGTTCCTCCGCTCCTTCGCTCGGATCAAAAGCGACTACTTGGTATCCTTGGGCCAAAAACCGTGCAATCCAACCGTTTCCAATAACACCGGTACCAATTACAGCAAGTTTTTCGACAGGTTTGATGTTCGCAGCCATTATAGAACACCTCCGTGAGGGTTTCTTAATTCGTAGTAAACTCGCGCCTCTTGCGGCGTCATTACTTCGATTCCATTGCTGTGCAACATTTCAACCGCTTTATCAACGAGTTGTTCGTTACTTGCCGGAACGCCTCTTGAAATGTACAGGTTATCTTCCAAACCGACGCGGATGTTTCCGCCTAGCATTGCGGTTTGCATGGCAATCGGCAATTGCATGCGACCTATCCCGAATGCTGACCAGTGCCCATTTTCAGGCAAACGATTTTTAAAGTACATGATTGTTTCCGCATCTGCTTCCGCACCCCATGGAATTCCTAGGCAAAATTGAAACATTGGATCTCCATCGATTAATCCTTCGTCAATTAATTGTTTTGCAAAACGAAGATGTCCTGTATCAAAACATTCCAATTCAGGTTTCACGCCACTTTTTTGAATGAGCCTCGCATGATCTCTCAACCATTCAGTCGGGCTCATATAAATCGTATCGCCAAAGTTGACACTTCCGCAGTCCAGCGTGCACATTTCAGGAAGTAGTTCGCCTACTGGTTTATGACGTTCTTCAGGCGTTTGTATAAATGTTCCATTTCCACCTGCAGCAGGTGTATCTAAACTAGGGATAAAATCGCCGCCGCCACCCGCAGTGATATTGATAACAACATCAACTTCCGATTCACGAATGCGATCAACAATCTCACGGTAATGATCCATATCATGACTTACGCCACCTGTTTTTGGATCACGTGCATGAATATGAGCGACTGTCGCACCTGCTTTTGCTGATTCGATAGCCGAGTCCGCAATCTCTTTTGGCGTGACTGGCACCAAATCGCTAATTCCAGTTGTGTCCCCTGCACCTGTTACAGCAGCTGTTAGTAATACCTTGTTCTTCATATTTATCTCCTCCGATACGATTATTTACATCACTGTACCGTCCAGACGGTTTTAGCTTTCTTCCACACTATACATGCGGAAGTTTTCGCTTTCAACCCCCAAATATAAATTCAAAGAATTTCGTATTCTTGATGTTACTAACAAGCCAACATATTATTTCTGCGTCCAATTTCTCAACGTATTATAGACCAATTCTTTTTGCTCATCTTCAATCGGATTGATTTCAAAAAGATCAGCTAACCAAATTCCATCCGTCGCCAGGCGAATAATCGTCGCCATGGTCGGGTCTAAGCCGTCGTTTTCAATATTGGATTGCCATTTCGAATAAGCTTCATGAATCGGATCCAGCAAGTCTGGATTGACTGCTTTTGCTGCAAGTAATCCGGCATGCATATCCTTGTTGTGATAGGTGTTTTTAAAAGTGACATCCAGATAGGCACGTGTCCATTTACCTTTTTCTTCGGGGTCTTCAGTAGCGTGGTTATCTATTTTGCTTTGATAATTAGTGGCCAGATGCTCAACCATTTTCTCGACTAATACTTCTTTCGATCGATAGTGATATAGCAAGCCGCCCTTACTAATTCCCGCTTTCTCCGCTACCGCATCCAGCGTTAAATAAAAGATGCCTTTTTCAGCAACAATTTTAGATGCGGCGTTCAGAATGGCTATTTTTCTAGGTATACTATCCATTCAGCTTCCCTCCTCAAATTGCATATCTATACATTATATCAACCAGACGGTAGAAACTACATAAAAAGCCTTAAGGACTCCCATTTAAGTAGGAAGAACTTAAGGCCTCTTCTAAAAGTTCCGTGTGAAAAGATCAAATCCGAGCGCGGTGGCAATTCCGAATACTAGCGACCAAAGCGCGATGCTGATAGACATCCAAACTGTGGCATTTGTTTTATTCGCACCGAAAAGCAGTCCGATGAAGGCCGCGATATGTGTTCCAATTACAATTGGTCCTAGTAGAGCAACGCCTGGCATGCCGTACTTATTCCAAATTCGTTTGCCACGCTCCGTTCGTTTAGATTCTGCTTTTCCTTTTTTACGATTTCTGGACTCCATCCATTCTTTTACTTTTTGGAATCCAACAATTACAACTAGAACTGTCAACATATTCCCAATGAATGCAGTTAGAATCACCCAAACGGGAGATAGACCGCTTATTATGCCTAATGGTATCACTAGCGCTATTTCCAACCACGGAATTGCCGCGCCTAAAAACACTAAAAAATACTCAAACATCTAATTATTCCTCCGTGATATACTTTCTGATTTCCAAATAATAAATTAAGTACTGCATGAATCCCAATAACAATAATCCAATAACCATCCACATCTTCCCAATCGGCAATAAAAGGTATAATACCGCAAGTACTGGGATGGCTGTTACAAAAAATGTATACACTTTTTTTGTCGCCTGACCTGTTGCCTGTTGAAATAATTCATCGTCTTCTAGGTATTCCGGGGGCGTCAAGTATAATGGCGAAAGTTTTTTATCGGGATATTTTCGATTATGCTTAAATAATTTGATGAAAAAGGTGATTAGGGTGCCCCAAATCAGAACAAACAAAATAGCAAATAACATTAGATTAGACTCCAAGCTTAAACTAAATGTGAATTCGTCCATTCCATTGCCCTCGATAAGCGCAGTCGTCCCGATAAAATAAATAGACACGGCGATTAATAGAATAAAGTTCATAATCCATAATGGAAACGTAACCCTCATATCACTTTTCATTTTCTTCCTCCCCTTCCAACCAAAATAATTCATTAATACTACACTTGAGTTCACGGGCAAGTTTCAATGACAATGTAACGGACGGCGAAAATTCTCCTTTTTCGATAAAACCGATGGTCTGTCGCGTAACCCCCACGCGTTTTGCAAGTTCTATTTGCGTAAAATCATGCCGCGCTCTTAATTCTCTGACCCTATTCTTCAGCATGATAACACCACCTCATATTAATAATGTACACTAAACTTAACTGGATGTAAAGTATTTATTACATTAAGTTATGTTGACCGAACAAAAAGAGCCTAGGCTAAGCACCTAGACTCTTTAGAAACTTTTCTTTTTTATAATAATGTCGCTAATACGGCTTTTTGCGCATGCAATCGATTGCCTGCTTGTTGGAATACATAAGAATTCGGCCCGTCGATAACCGATGTCGCGACCTCTTCTTCACGATGTGCTGGCAAGCAATGCAAAAATATATAGTCCTTTTTTGCGTGCGCTATTAATTCATCGTTAATTTGAAAATCTTTAAATGCTTCAAGACGTTGGAACATTTCTTCCTCCTGCCCCATGCTGGTCCAAACATCTGTATAAATTGCATCTGCTCCATTTACAGCTTCAATCGGATTCGTTGTTTCTAGGACGCTGCCCCCATTAAACAAGGCTAATTTCTTCGCCTGTTGTATTATTTCATGGTCACACGTGTATTCTTCAGGCGTTCCAATTGTTACGTGCATTCCAGCATGAGCTGCTGCGATGACTAAGGAGTGCGCAACATTATTCCCATCACCAATATACGCCAATTTCTTACCTTTTAATGATCCTTTTACTTCTATAATTGTAAGTAGATCAGCTAACGCTTGGCATGGATGAAAAATATCTGTTAACCCATTGATGACTGGAACAGACGTATGTTCCGCTAATTCTTTTACCATTTCATGAGAATTTGCACGTATCATCACGCCGTCCAAATACTCCGAGAGGACTTTTCCCGTATCTGAAATCGACTCGCCGCGCCCGATTTGTAAATCGCGCGCATTCATAAACATCGCATGCCCGCCTAAATGAATCATCCCTACTTCAAATGAAATACGCGTTCTCGTCGAATGCTTCTCGAAAATCATCCCTAACGTTTTCCCCGCCAAAACCTGGTCAAGTTTGCCATCCGTTGTATCTTTTTTAAGCTTGATTGCCTTATCAATCAAATATAAAACTTCCTCGCTCGTTAAATCAAGTAAACTAAGAAGATCTCTTCCTTTTAATCCCGCTTCTAATTCCTTATCACTTTCCGCTAATTTAATCATAAATAAATCATCACCTTCCATAAATTTTGAATGTATGTTTTAGTATATGTGTGTATAATTATTAAGTCAAGTGTATTATTATAATTAGTTAGAAAGTTAGGTGTTTATTGTGAAAGGGTATTTTCGACTTATATCGTTAGAAAATATGCGGTGCGAGAATAAACCTGGGAGCAACGAGAGCAACCAGGAACGCAGCGAAAGCAAACTTACGTAGTACGAGAGAAACGAGCGGCGATACGATAATAAAGTTACGAGAAATCGCGATACGAGAATAAACGAGGGAGCAACGAGAGCAACCAGGAACGCAGCGAGAGCAAACTCTACCAGTACGAGAATAACGAGTGACGATACGGGAACAAACAAAAAGCCTTGTTACCCCAATAAGGAATAACAAGGCCACTCGATTTAATTTTCATTCAAAAGTAATTTTATTAACTGTTTCACGGTCTAACTTTTTAATCACTTCAATGATCAGTTTTACTGTGTTTTCGTAATCATCACGATGCAAGATTCCCGCGTGTGAATGGATATAACGTGTTGGAATACAAATTGCTAGTGATGGAACGCCGCTTCCGGAAATATGGATGGCACCTGCGTCTGTACCGCCGCCAGGGATTGTTTCGAACTGATATGGAATTCCTTTTTCTTCAGCCGTATCGACAACTAGATCTCGCAAGCCTTTATGCGATACCATCGATGCGTCAAAGAGTAAAATTTGCGGGCCATCGCCCATCTTTCCAGTTGCTTCTTTCGATGTAATTCCAGGTGTGTCTCCTGCAATCCCGACGTCTACTGCAAATCCGATGTCTGGCTGGATTTTTGTTGCAGCAGTGCGTGCACCGCGGAGACCGACTTCTTCTTGAGCTGCTCCGACGCCGAATACTACGTTCGGATGATTTTCACCTTTCAACCCTTTGAGAACATCGATTGCAATCGCAATCCCAATTCGATTATCCCATGCTTTCGCAAGCAACAGCTTTTCATTGTTCATCACGGTGAATTCGAAATAAGGTACAACCATATCTCCCGGTAAAATTCCCCACTTCATTGCTTCTTCCTTGGAAGTTGCACCAACGTCAATAAACATATCTTTAATATCAACTGGTTTCTTTCTCGCTTCCGGAGAAAGAATATGCGGAGGTTTTGATCCGATAACGCCTGTTACAGTATCTCCACTGCGTGTGACGATTGTGACGCGTTGTGCCAGCATTACTTGTGACCACCAACCGCCAACAGTTTGGAATGATAAGAATCCTTTATCATCAATCTTCGAAATCATAAAGCCAACTTCATCAAGATGACCTGCAACCATTATTTTCGGGCCCTTGTCATCACCAGTTTTCGAAGCAATTAGAGAACCTAGTCCATCTTGCTCAACTTTATCACTAAACGGTTCGATATACTTTTTCATGACATCCCGCGCTTCACGCTCGTTACCCGGAATGCCTTTCGCGTCCGTTAAATCTTTGAGCATCGTTAATGTTTCGTCAAGTTTTGTCAAATTACTTCGACCTCCTAAATAAATCATACATAAGTAGTATATTCGAAATGGATGCTATTATCAAAACATTTCGGGTTTAAATAAAAAAGAAAGCTGCCTATTTTTTCATATATGATGATCTGCCAATTTCTCTAAGAATATATGGAACCTTCGTTTTGCTGTTTATCACCCCCTCATATTCCATTGTTATATGTATATATTTTTCTGCCAGTTGGGGGTCCATCCAAGTAATTTCCTCAATTTCTTCCGGAATCGAGATATTTATTTCTCCACCAGTTATTTGTCCCAGGAAAGTAAAGAATATAGCATGATGTCCTTTTTCTTGAAAAAACGCTTCACTAACGGTAAAAACGCCATCTATTTGGACATCTAATCCTGTTTCTTCTTTTACTTCACGAATAGCAGCTTCTTCAAGCGTTTCGCCCTTCTCTACCGCTCCACCAGGAAGTGTATAATAAGACGCTGCTTCTCCTTTATTTTTCACTAATAATACATTCTTTTCGTGTTTATCAAATAGAAGGACGTATACAACATCAACCCTTTTCATCTACTGTAATCCTCCTTTTTGTTTCATTAAACGGTGACAAAATTCGGGTTATTCCACCGCATCATTAGGGTGTTAATTCTTCAGTCAGAGCCTTAATAGCGTTCATTACATCTTTCATATTTTCTTCAATATTCATTTCATTCCTAGCGTGGAGTAGAACAGGTCTAATCGATTCTACTGAACGGCCAAATTCGTACATCCATTCATAGCGCGGAACCATCCATGTATGGAAATGATGCGTTGTATCTTCATTGTAAAAATAATAAACATATTCAATTCCCAAAACTTCCCTTTGCGCCTTTCTAATTTTTGATAGAATATTTATATAATCAATCTTTTCTACCTCGGTTAATTCATCAAAACATTTAATATGACGCTTGGAAGCTAAAATAATTAGTCCTTTTATCGGGTATGCAACATCTTGATGAGCATGGAAGAATTCAGTTTCAATTACCACTCCTCCATCTGGTTCGATAACTCCACTTGTCAATGCACAACTTAAACATTCAACTTCAACTGTTTTTCCGTTTGATAAAGTTATTCTCCTCATGAATGTTCCTCCCAATCTTTAATTGATAACTTATAGATAAAAAGGTTTTCTGTCGTCGTACAATAACACACTTGAATAAATTCAAACATAATCTACTATCTTTAAGTCCACCTCATCTATAACACCAATTTCCTCATTTAAATCCCAAAGCATTATTTCCGTTGTTTCTTCATTTCCCATAAATGGTTGTAATGTTTCAATGACAGCGAAGTAAACTGGATTATATTTAATGAATCCATTCATTGTATTTTTCACCTTTAATAACCCTTTGAACTCGAGATTAGCCACGACTTGTCCAGTCTCTTCATAAAGTTCTCTCATAGCGCATTCTTTTGGCGTCTCATCCTGCTCTCTATGACCTGCCGGAAATTCCCATTGTTGACGCCAAACGTTATAACAAAGAAGATATTTCCCTTCACACTTTACGATTGCAAAAGAACCTGCTACTGGCTGATAAAACTTTATTTCTATTTCTTTAATATTAATAAATTCAAGAAACTTAAAGCCATTATTCTTAGTGCTATTCAATATGAATTCCCCCCTTAACCAGTGGCTTCTATAACGGTTTGACATTAACAATTGACCATCGAACCTTTTAAGTTAACCCAGACCAGTGTCATTTTGTGCAACTGAAGCAGTTTAATGGGAAATTCTTAGTTCCGTTTATTATAGTTTACTTTTTAGTTTCAACCCATAACTGCATGTACAATAAGAGATTCTACGTTTTATCTAGAATACCTTTATATAAATAAAACAGCGTTACCCGTTTAAGAGGTATCGCTGTTTTCACTAATTCAAAGTTTTGCGGCTGTGATTATAGCAATTCTTTCCGTAGATCTGCCGCAGTTTTCTTCGACAATAATCCAGGCGCGACATCAAAAACAGTTTTCGCACCAAAATCACCGTTTTGATTCAACCGATAAGCTGCCCGTGCATATGCAACGAGAACACTTGATGTGAACTCAGGATTGCTATCGAGCTTCATAGAATACTCCATCACTTGATTGGTATCGTTACCTGTTTTACCGCTACGAATGACAAATCCTCCGTGTGGCATCGCTGCATGATCTCGCTTCAGTTCTTCCTCTGTAATAAACGTCACTGTCGTATCATAATCTGAAAAATAATTCGGCATCGTTACAATTGCTTGTTCCACTTCATTTGCATCTGCGCCTTCTTCAAGGACTACGTAACATTCGCGTGTATGCTTTTCGCGGGTTGATAGTTCCGGAAGTGTTCCACTACGAACTTGATTCACTCCATCTTCATTAGGAATCGTATATTGCACTGCTCCTTTAACACCAGGAACTCTTCTTACTGCATCAGAGTGTCCTTGGCTAAGTCCTTTACCCCAAAATGTATAAGTAGTTCCTTCGGATAAAACAGCTTCTCCGTACAGACGATTAATCGAAAATAAGCCTGGATCCCAACCAACCGATATGATCGAAGTATTTTTGTTTGGTTTTGCGGACTGATCCACTGCTTCGTAATAATTTGGGATTTCTGCATGTGTGTCAAAACTATCAATGGTAGAGAAATGTTTTGCCAATTCAGGTCCTTGTTCTGGCAAATCATTTTTGGATCCGCCGCATAAGATCAATACATCAATTTTCTCTTTAAACTCTAGAATTGAGTCGTGTGCATACACGGGAATTTTATCGTTTAGTAATGTCAGGTCATCTGGATTTCTTCTCGTAAAAACACCGATTAATTCCATATCATCGTTCTGTGCAATTGCCGACTCGACACCCCTGCCTAAATTTCCATATCCAGCTATTCCGATTCTAATTTTCTTCGTCATTTAATCTCGTCCTTCCAATTATGTATTTGTCATGAATTGTTCACAGTCAAAGCTGTCCTTCTCAAGTATAAACAATGATAAACTAAAAGTATTGTTCGAAACTATGAAAAGAGGCTTTCAAATGCGAAACTTTGTTTATCTCATTGTATTTATTTCCTTCTTCGATTTATTTTCCCAACTTCCGATAATGAGCCCTTTCGCTGATTCATTAGGCGCAACTCCTTTTGTTATTGGACTTGCAGTTGGTATTTATTCGTTTTCTAATATGATTGGTAATGTTATTTCTGGATTTATGACTGATAAACGCGGCCCATTTCTAATTTTGGTTTTCGGATTATTTGCGTCAGCGGTTTCTCTACTCTTATACTTCGCAATCACTGATCCAGTCAGTTTGCTTGGCGTTCGTTTCATTCACGGTTTTATGGAAGGTCTGATTGTTCCAGCAGCATTTACTTTTTTAGCGAACCGTACGGAGGAAACTAATCGCGGAAGAAGCGTTGCCATTTCGGGCGCATTTGTCGGATTGGCTGCCATTATAGGGCCTGCATACGGCGGGATTGTCGCAGCAAAAACCAGTCCCGCATTCGTCATGGCGATTAATGGGATTATGATGTTCTTAATCGCGGTTGCCGCATTCTTCGTTCTCCGTTCATTTAAATATGTTCGTAAGAAGCAAATTTCAAATAACCAAACGCGAGTCAGACATTTATTTCGTTCACCTGGTATGGTTCGTTCTTTTACCGGCGCCTTCTTCCTCATGTTCTCACAAGGGGTTTTAGCACTGGTCTTGCCGTTAAAAGTTGTCTCGCTCGGTTTTGATGCCAAAACAAGCGGCATGTTGCTAAGCGCATTCGGCGTGACGGCAGTTCTGATCTTTTTACTCCCGGTCAACCGAATATTCGACCATGTTCGCCCGATTATAACGCTCGCATTCGGATTGTCAATGATGGGCATTAGTATGCTGTTCTTAAGTCAACTAGAAGAATTGAACTTCTTATACATTTCGATGATTATTTACGGTATCGGATTTGCATTTTTATTCCCTTCCATCAACTCTTTGCTGATCGATTCGTCTTCTCCCGAGTTTCGCGGGAAAGCGTATGGCTACTTTTATGCATTCTTTTCAATTGGGGCTGTCGTGGGATCAAGTGTCATCGGTTTATTAGATTTAGAATTCTCGGGTTCTTTCCTGTTAACCGGCATTATTTTAATTGTCATCGCTGTTTATTCCCTCATCGGGAATACGAAAAAAAATTCGTTTGACAATGCGCCGCCTATCAGCTAATGTTTTAGAAGGAAATGCATTTAAATGTTCGGGAGAGGTTCATAGCGACCCTCTATAAAAAACTATGGATGATGAAAAATGAATCTCAAACGATTACATTATTTCTACATTTATGGACCTCCCTCGACATAATTAACGGGAGGTTTTTTTAATTGGCTGGAAGAGATGAATCAACATTGACAGGTTTAACATTGTTAGGAAATCAACATACGGAGTACAAAGACACCTATAATCCAGGAGTTTTGGAAGCGATTGACAATTTACACACAAAACGTGATTATTTCGTGAAATTCAATTGTCCAGAATTTACATCATTGTGCCCTCAAACAGGTCAACCAGACTTTGCAACAATGTACATTAGTTTTATACCCGATAAAAAACTTGTTGAAAGTAAAGCATTGAAATTATATTTATTCAGCTTCCGAAATCACGGTGATTTTCACGAAGACTGCGTCAATATCATCATGGATGATTTAATCGAATTAATTGACCCTAGATACATCGAAGTATGGGGAAAGTTCACGCCGCGTGGCGGATTATCCATTGATCCTTACTGCAATTACGGGAAACCAGGAACAAAATATGAACAGATGGCCGAGCACCGGATGATGAACCATGATATGAATCCGGAAAAAATCGATAATCGCTGATGGAGGATTCGAAACCATGTTGTATTATTTAAATGGCCTATTTGTCGGATTATTGATTTTGTCCAATGTATTGGCAGTAAAGTTATTCAGTATCGGCGATTGGATTGTGTTGCCTGCTGCCGTCATTATTTATGTTTTTACCTATCCAATTTTGGATGTCATAACAGAAGCTTACGGAAAAAAAGCCGCACGACGTACCGTTTTGACGGGTTTTCTGGCACAGATTTTGGCAATCGTGTTCATATGGATCGCTATTAAATTGCCTGCTGCGTCTTTCTATGAAAACCAACAATCATTTGAATTAATCTTTACAGCCGGCTTCCGTGTCACAGTCGCAAGTCTTGTCGCTTATCTTGTCAGTCAGAACTTAGATGTAACGATTTTTGACAAGTTGAAAAAACGGCATGGCGAAAAGAAATTGTGGGTCAGAAATAACCTATCGACGATGGCGAGTCAACTTGTCGACACGGCTATTTTCATCTCGATTGCTTTTTACGGCACGATGCCGTTAGGTGTACTCATTGGAATGATTTTCAGTCAGTATATTTTCAAATTCCTTGTCGCGATATTGGATACGCCGGTTGTTTATGCGCTTGTTGCAATTTGCAGAAGAGCTGAGAAAAAAGAAAAATTGGATACAGCAACTGCACGCATTTGAAAAAAATGATGTTTGACCCTCCCCCTTTCAAGGAATTAATGAAGAGGGAGGTTTTTTTATGGATATTTTTACAGTTGGACACTCCACACATACAGAAGAAGAGTTTTTACAACTACTGCAGGATGGTGATATTGATTTCCTTGTCGATGTGCGCGCGTTTCCGGGCAGTCGAAAGTTCCCTCATTTTCATAAAGATCGAATGAGTATTTGGTTACCTGAATCTGGAATCGACTATAGTCACATCAAAGAACTTGGCGGTCGGCGCAATAAATCCAAAACGATCGATAATGAAATAAATGACGCATGGGAAAACCGCTCATTTCATAATTATGCGGATTACACTTTGGAAGAAGATTTTCAAACGGGCCTAGAAAAACTAAAGGAAATAGCCGAAAACAACACAGTAGCCTATTGTTGCTCTGAACGTCATCCAGCACGTTGTCACCGCCTATTGATTAGCAATTGGCTTTCACTTAACGGTTGGACCGTTCGACATATTCTCGATGGACCAAAAGGAAGCACAAAAATTGAAGATCACGTTCCCGGACAATGGGGTGCCCCACCAGTTTTGAATAATGATGGTACTGTTATTTATCCTAAATGAATTAGTAGATTAGATCCTTCCAGTGTAGTACGTGCGAACCGGTCTAATATAGTGACTATAAAAGAGTTACTTTTCTTTAATGTTTTTAAGTAGTTTTTGAAAATCATAAAAAAGCCGATTTCTATGAATTCGGCTTTTAAAACTTATTGTCGTGGTGCAAACAATATCACCGAAACCCCAATAAGGCATATAGCTGCACCTATCCACTCGTATAAATCTGGCGTATTTTTATCAATACCCCATCCCCATAAAACTGAAATAACTATAAATACTCCGCCATAAGCGGCATAAACTCTTCCGAATGATGGAAACGACTGAAATGTAGCAATAACACCATATAAAGCTAATATTATTCCGCCACCTATTCCCCAATAGTATGGCTTACTCTCTCTTAACCATAGCCAAATTAAATAACCACCACCAACTTCTGCTAATCCTGCAACTATAAATAAAACAAATGCATAAAGAATTTAGACCACTTCCTAACACTAATAGATACAATCAAGTATAACTTTCTTTAGGCTACAAATGCTTTCTCTATGTGAAAGGTGTTTCAAAGCTAAGATGATTGGGAATAACAAGTTGGTCAATGTTTCAACTCTTAACAACTGAAAGGAGCACTAAAGGTTAATTCATCATGAAAACTTTATCAGACGAAGAACTCAAAAAAGCTTATTTTCAATCTAAGAAATTAGGTCTTGATCCTAATTTCATTCAACTACTAAAGTCAGAAATCGAACGACGCCTAATCACCATACATAAAGGCAAATAACAAAAAAGGGTAGCGATTGCCACCCTTTTTTCTTTACGACGTTTCAACTTGTTCCTGTTGAAACGCACGAATCTCTTCCAAAAATGCTTCCCCGTAACGCTCCAGTTTAGCCAGTCCAACACCGTTGACTTCTAGGAACTCCTCTTCCGTAACAGGCATTTTACTAATCATATCTTGCAAAGTTTTATCCGAGAACACAACAAATGGCGGTACGCCAGCTTCTTGAGCTAATTGCATTCGGAGTGCGCGTAGTTGTTCGAATAATGGATTGTCTTTTGTAATTTGTTTTGTAACAACCGATATTTTGCGGAACACCTGCACTTTTCCAGTCAACACGTCTTTACCAAGTTCACTCACATAAATGGTTGGATATTGTCCATTTTCAACACCTAAGTAGTTTTCCGAAATAATAAATTCAATGAAATCGGAAACTTCCTTGGCGCTTTGGTTTCTCATGATTCCGTAGGTAGTTAATTTATCAAAACCGAAATCAAACATTTTCTTGCTGCGAGATCCTGTTAACACTTGTGCAATCATCGTTTTCCCAAAGCGTTGGCCCATTCGAATGACACAAGACAATACCATTTGAACCTCTGTCGTGACATCTGAACTTTCACGTGTATCTGTACAGTTCGCGCAATGTCCGCAATCTTTCGTTTCCAATTCACCAAAATACGTAATGATAAATTTCTGAAGACAAGCTTCCGTATGACAATAGTCAATCATCGACTGCAATTTTTCGAGTTCCATCGGTATGCGCGTTTCGTCTTGCGATAGGTCTATTAAAAATCGTTGTGTTTGAACATCTTGGGATGAAAATAACAATGTGCAATCACTATCAAGTCCATCACGGCCAGCACGGCCCGCTTCTTGGTAATAGCTTTCCATCGTCCGCGGCATTTGATAATGAATGACATAACGTATATTCGATTTGTCGATTCCCATTCCAAACGCATTCGTGGCAACCATTACTGAAATTTCATCATTTAAAAACTTTTCTTGGCCTACGCTGCGTTCATCATCCGATAAACCCGCATGATATTTAGCGACAGGCACCCCTTTTTTCTTCAGCGTTTCGTAAACTTGGTCTACCGCTTTTCGAGTAGCTGCATAAATGATTCCAGCTTCGCCCTCGTTCTTTTCTACATAATCGACTACAAACTTGTCCCGGTTCTGTCCTTTAACAACTGAAAAAGTTAAGTTTTCTCTTTCAAAACCAGTCATAACGGTATTGTCTTCAGTAATCCCGAGTTGGTCGCAAATATCTTCACGTACCGCCGGTGTTGCTGTGGCAGTTAAAGCAAGAACGACTGGTTTATCATGAAACAGTGAAATCATATGCCGGATATTTCGGTAACTCGGTCTGAAATCATGACCCCACTGCGAAATACAATGCGCTTCGTCGATTGCTACCATTGGAACGTTCATCAATTGTAATCGATTCGTAAACGACGGGGAATCAAGACGCTCCGGGGCAATATATAATAGATTATATTCGCCACGAATCGTCGCATCCATTGTCATCTGGTATTCTTCGCTTGTCATTGTACTATTAATATATGCAGCGGAAATTCCTGCTTCATGGAGCGCATCCACTTGGTCCTTCATTAAAGAAATAAGCGGAGATATTACAATGACAGTGCCTTCCATTACAAGTGCAGGAACTTGATAACAAACGGATTTCCCTCCACCCGTTGGCATTACACATAGTGAATCTTTACCGTGTAGAACATTTTCAATTACATTTTCTTGGCCTTTACGAAATGAATCATATCCAAAATAATCTCGTAGTACAGATGTTGCTCCAGTCAGCAAAATTATTCCCCCTTATCAAATAAAAAACGCCTATTCGTAGGCGTTTTCATTTTTTAGTCTGGTCCATCAGACCATTATTCAGCAAATAACAAACGCTCTTCGTCGCGGCTGTGAATTGCATTAACAACTTTTAAAGCATGAAATTTATGTAAAACACTTGGGCTTAACCCTTCATCCGCACGGAGCTCTTCGATATCTTTCACAATAATTCGGAGTAAATCATGATCACGAGTTAGCTTGGTTATCGCTTCTTGGAGTTGGGGGTTCTCCTGGGCGATTTCCTTGTAAAATCCGCTTTCTTCCGCATCTGCATGGCTAATCACACGTGTCTTCCAATAATCTATTAAATCATCAGCTGCTAGGTTAGCAGTTTCAAGCTCGCCTTGTCGCAAATAATCCATCATATCTCTAGTTTTCGTAACTGCTCCAGATAATCCGCCTTCGTGAATTGCTCTGTGTGCATGAAGTTGTCGCAATGCCGGTCCTGACATTATAAATCATCCTTTCCAGTTGTTCCTTCTAGTTATAAGAATACCAGATTCGGTCGCCTTTTGGAATGAAACACTTCATTAATCGTTAATAATTGATGCTTTTCCGGGAGAACTAAATAGACTCGCTACGAGTAACCCAATGAAGAATGTCAGGATACTCATGACAAAAAAGCTTCCATCTTTCGGGAACCCTGGATACATGACAAATACCGACCCAATAATCAATCCAATAATCACTGCAAAAGTGACATATGTAAAATGAGTGAGTAAATAATTGATGATTTTACTGCTTACAATAAAACCAACGACTACTCCCGCACCTATCACTGCAATGATTGGTAAATTCAAATTTGATAATGCCCCGATAGCTGTTGAATAAACGCCTAGCAATAATAAAACAAATGATCCACTTATTCCCGGTAACAACATCGCCATACTTCCAGCCCATCCTGCAAAAAATAATCCAACTGCATTAGAGGCAGTTAATGTCGTAATGGGTGTCGATTCTTGCGGATTGATCAAGGCCAATGATGCAAGCGCCGCCCCGACTATTAAAATCACTAGAAAATGACCGATCTTAAAATTCTTTCTTACATTTGCCTGTCTTGCGATAAACGGCAGCACACCAATTACGAGCCCTAAAAAGAAAAATTGTGTCTGTGCATGGTAATTTTTCAGTAAAAACTCGATAACTCTACTGAATAATAATAATGTCGCGCCCATGCCGATAGCTAGTGGCAATAAAAACCCTATATGTTTTTTCCAATCACGGCTGAAAAATCCGCTGATTGACGCTAATAATTCATCGTAAATGCCAAGGATGAATGCGATGGTTCCCCCGCTCACTCCCGGTATAAGATCGCTAATTCCGATAAAGAATCCGCGATATAAATTTCTCCATTGCATTAGATTTGTTCCTCCATTTAAATTCAGGTGTCTTAAGTATACCATCATACATCTATTTGGTACGCATAGAAAGTGTCTGATTTTTTAAGGTTTATGATTTATCATTGATTTCACATGTGTTAGTAAAGTCAACTAAACAATATGTATACTCAACTTTACAAATAGATTGGTCTACTATACAATTAAATTAAGAAATAAGTAAGGAGGACCTATTTTGTTAACAAATCGAGTACGAGAACTTCGGGCGCGTTTTAATTTAACTCAAGGCGAATTAGCTGACCGGGTCGGTGTAACAAGACAAACGATAGTGTCCTTGGAAAAAGGCAGCTATACGCCTTCCCTGCTTCTGGCAATGAATATTGCTGAAGAATTTGATATGCCGATTGAAGAGATTTTTAGAAAAGGAGGATAAAAAATGAGGATTTACATCACGATTTTTTTAAGAATCATGCTTTTTGTCTCACTTGCTGTTCTGGTTTTTGATTATTTGAGAGTTGAACAATTGCTTATTCAGATGGAACGAGGCTTTATCAATGAAATCTATCTTGGGGTAAATACATGGACAGTTTTTGTTTTTATCGGTGTTGTTTTTCTCTTAATCGTTAATGAAATTTTTCAGTTCTTTCAGGTTCGGAAAAATAAAAACTCAATCTTGAGTGCTTATTTAACCGCGGAATACGATGTTTCTGATGAACGTGCCGTTGAAAACACACATAAAGCAGTCAGTTTAGCATTTGTTGTGATATTATCCTATTCATTTTTCATGATTGGATCCTACTTATTTATCCCTAATTATTTTATCGACCATATTTGGTTCCCATTGTTTACGACTGCATCTATTCCAATTGTCGGTCTATTAACGTATTTGATAACTTATAAAAGTTTGGCAAAAATCTAAAAGGAGCTGTTTACTTTGAAAAATTTAACCATCGCTATTTTGTTACGTGTGTCGCTCCTAATAATTATATGCTTTTATCTGTCTGAAATTATAAATTTTAGCACATCCAAATATTCAATCGGAATTAATCCATATATATTTATTGCTTTCATAATTTTACTTCTGCTCATGTCAAGACAGCAGCATGTCTACAAAAAAAGTCGTCCAAATGAGACGATTCGGTACAGGGAAAAGATTTTACCTGAATTCAACATAAAAGATGAACGAGAAGCCGAAATTACAGGATATGCTGCGAAGAACGCACTATCATTCATTCTAATGTTTACCCCATTTGCTATGGCTTTTGTCGCGTATTTACTTTATTATGAAAAGCCATTTTCAATGATATTAACCTTTTTAACAATGGCTAGCATTCCTATAATAGGTCTAGTTGTCTACTACATCACCTATCGCAATGATTATTTAAAATAAAAAATCGTCTAGACGAAGTTAATTCCGTCTAGACGATTTTATTTTAACCTACATGTGTTTCATTTCGATGTTTTTCTATCGCAGCCATTCGTTCATCAAATTGTTCTACAGTCATATTATGTTCTGTGAAATATCGATTACGCGGGTGTACGCGACATTCGTCCGTACAACTGCGCATATAGAAGTGCTCATTTTCTTCTGAACATAAGATTTGTGCATTGCATTCCGGATTCGCACAATTTCTATAGCGTTCGCATGGTTCTCCGTCAAAATGATCGCGTCCTACGATGACGTGCTCTACCTGATTGACAGGAACAGCTAAACGTTCATCGAATACATAACATTGTCCATCCCACAACTGCCCTTTGGCAACCGGGTCTTTTCCGTAAGCAACAATCCCGCCGTGTAACTGACCAACGTCTTCGAATCCTTCACGTACGAGCCAACCGGAAAACTTCTCACAACGAATTCCACCCGTGCAGTATGTCAGAACTTTCTTTCCTTCTAACTGCTCTTTATTGTCTCGAATCCACTGTGGTAAATCGCGGAAAGTTCTGATGTCTGGACGAATAGCGCCGCGGAAATGTCCTAGGTCATATTCGTAATCATTTCTTGCATCGATTACAACTGTATCTTCTTCTTGCATTTGTTCTAAAAATTCTGCAGGACTTAAGTAGTTCCCTGTCAATTCGTTCGGATCTATATCATCCTCTAAACTTAGGTTTACAATTTGACTGCGCACACGAACGTGCATTTTCTTGAATACATGGCTCGCGGCATCATCGACTTTATATACTATATCTTTAAATCGCTCGTCTTTTTGCATCATTGCAATATAAGCATCGGTTTGTTCAATCGTTCCCGAACATGTTCCATTAATACCTTCAGTGCCGATAAAAATACGGCCCTTTAATCCAATTTCCTTACAAGCTTTTAAATGCTCGGCAACTAAGGTCTCTGGATCTTCAACATGAACATATTTGTAAAATAAAAGAACCCGATATCGTCCCTTTTCCATTACTACTTCAACCACCTTGTTTGATTTGTTACATTTTTTATTCCCATAGCAAAGATGTTGTCAGTATATCATAAAAAATGGGTTGAAAAAAGAGTTATTGCTTACGTTTTTGTGTCCAATATTTAGTTTTAATAATTTTCGATAAGTCCTTTTTACTACTGGTACAAAAGTAACTCTTCATCTATAATTGAATTAGCTAATTTTTTGTAGATTTATAGATTATTTTGTAACTATTAAGCGTTTATTTGCGTCTACTACATATAGAAAACTTAAAGGGGCCTTCGTAATGAGAAAAACACATAAAAAACGTCGTCCGGTCTGGATTGACCTTGTATTCTCCACAATCATCTTTTCTATTATTTTAGCAGGAATAATTATTATATTTACTTCAACTAAAAATAAAGCGACGTCCCCGCCTAAAAACACAAGTAATTCAGCTGACACGGAATTTCCGATATTAACCGAAACCATTAATTCCAATTATCCAGGTATTAAAATCATTACAAAGATTTCTAATGATCCCAATGCACCTTTTGCGCTTCAATACCCGCAAAGCATTCATGATTCTTTCAATACTAAAGTTAAAAACTATATTACGGATTTAAAAGATCGTTATTTAGCAGAAATCGCCGATTACAACGCTCTTGGTGGCGGTCAAACAGGTGAATTGAACATTTCATTTGAAACTTTTCCGCATCATTCTGGATTTTATTCTTTTGTTTTACTGAATTCGACTTATATTGGCGGCGACAGCGGTTTTACAGAAATTAATTCTTTTCGATTGAATCCTGAAACCGGCAATGAAATTACGATAGAAGATGTATTTGAAGGAGATCAAAAGCGGCTTAATAAGGTATCTGAATCTGTTCGAGAAATTTTATTTAATGACGAATCATATAAAGATAAATTATTTATAGAAGAAGCAACATTGCACACCGAACCTGAATGGGATAACTTCCAAAACTTTGCCATGACAAATGAATCCATAGTTTTTTATTTTAATAAATATGAAATCGCCTTAGGGACAGCCGGGATTCCGATTGTCTCCGTCCCACTGGAACGATTGAGTAAATTTGTAGCAAAAGAATTTAAATTAAGCATAGAAAAAAATGATGATGACATCGCAATTGACAATAAATTAGATTTGCAAGAAGAAGACAAGACGATTGATGACTATCCTGATACTGCAGAAAAACCTGCAGCACCAGAAACAGATGATGCTGAAATTACCAAAGAAGAACCGGCTAAAGATAATGAGGAAGAAGATAAAGCAGAGCTCCCATCTGTCAAAAAAGTAGCGCTAACCTTTGACGACGGACCTGATCCAAAAGTGACAACAAAAATCCTTGCTACATTAGAAAAATACAATGCCAAAGCTACTTTTTATATGCTTGGAAGTCGGGTCGAATATTATCCTGAAATTGCGAAAGATGTTTCCAACGCGGGGCATGAACTCGGAAATCACACATGGACACATCCCGACCTGACCAATGCAAGCATCAAAAAGATAAACAGCGAGATTACTAGAACTTCTTCAATTATCGAGAAAGTCACAGGAGAAAAAGCAATTTCGTTCCGCCCGCCTTATGGCGCAATAAATAAAACGGTTCGACAACAAACAAATTTACCGGTCATTTTGTGGGATGTAGATACACTAGACTGGAAGCATCGAAATGCAAACCAACTACTTGCCCATGTGAAGAAAAATACACGAGACGGCAGTATCATTCTCATGCATGATATTCACCAATCAACAGCTGACGGGCTTGATGCAGTTCTTGCCTATTTAAACGGCGAAGGCTATACTTTCGTGACTGTATCTGAATTAGAGGACTAAAACCATACAACCCCCATCAACAATATTTTTCATTGTTGATGGGGGTTTTGTTATAGATTTATTATAACAGTTTTGTTATACTCAATATAGAACACAAAGGAGTGATAATTCGAATGTTCATCAATATTGAAATGGATTCCGATATTCCTATCTATACACAATTAGCAAATGGATTAATCGAAGGGGTTGCGGGTGGCTCCCTTAAACCTGGTGACTCTCTACCATCTGTTCGTTCGCTTGCCAGTGACCTTGGCATTAATATGCATACCGTCAATAAAGCGTATCGTGAATTAGACAAAAAAGGTATTATTCGAATCATTCCAAAGTCCGGCGCTGTCGTTAACATATTATCATCGGATGAAGTTTCCCGATTGCGGGTTGAAACCGCGATGCGCCCCGTGATTGCTGAAGCAATGGCAGTAGGTTTATCAAAACATGAAATTACTGAAATGATGAAAGAACTTTTTTCTAAAATTAAGGAGGAACGACAATGACAAGTTTACTAATGGTTGGTATGGCTATTTTCATCATCGCTATTCAAGCTGCTATACCGTATTTAATAAAGCCAACAATTGTTTTCGGTGTTACAATTCCTGATACTTATACTAAAAATCATACCTTATTATCTTATAAGAAAATCTATTCATTAATGACTGCAGGGCTGGGCGTACTGATAATTACTGCTTTTCTTATTTGGATTCCTGTTTCAAATGCCAGTGAAGAGAACATCGTATTGTTTGGCGTCGCTGCCCAGTTCGCACTGTTATTTAGCAGTATGATTCTATATTTTCTTTTTCATGCGAAAACATCACGCTTAAAACGCGATAATAATTGGGGAGCGAATTTAAAACAGATTCGCGTAACGGATCTCGCTGCTCGAACAGCTGACGAAATGCTACCTTGGTATATTTATATTGTTCCAATGATCATAACAATTGGTTTAATGGCATATATAGCAATCCAATTTGAAAATTTACCCGACTTAATTCCTACGCATTGGGGAATTGATGGCCAACCTGATGCTTTTAGTGAGAAAACAGTTTTATCAGTAATGGCACTTCCTTTAATGATACTCATTATGCAAGGAATGATGCTAGTAATTAATGAAATGACAAAAAGATCCGGCATTAAAATAAATGCGACAAACAGAAAAAGGTCACGTGCTCAACAATTGTCATTCAGAAAATATTCGAGTTGGTTTTTATTTGCAATTACGACTTTACAAACAATCCTATTCGCTTTTCTGCAATTAAGCACGATTCATACTGATATCGGAAAACCTTCACTTCTATTTGCACTGCCTATCGGCTTTTTAATTGTTACTTTTATCATGACTGGCATTTATGCGTTCAAAGTTGGTCAGGGCGGATCCCGGCTTGAAGTTGACGTCGTTGATGAGGATAAGCTTGAAGGAATCACTAACTATGATGATGACGAGCACTGGAAAGCCGGTATTTTCTACGTCAATAAAAATGATCCTTCCATCTTTGTTGAAAAACGATTTGGCGTTGGATGGTCGATAAATTTTGGTAATCCCATAGGTTATTTCATCATATTCTTACCAATCATATTAATTCTAGCCATTTCATTTCTTTTATAAAAATAGTAAAGGCAGCTAACATTTTTCTTGTTAGCTGCCTTTTGTTATGGTTTAAGAAACTATAAAATCTCGGACTGTGGATATCTTCCGACTAAGAGATTTCACGTCTAGCTCCAGGCGCCAGCCCCTCGGGTCATAAGCAATCGAGCGATGCGGCAAAAAGCGCCACCTCGTTCGATTGCTTATGCCTGTCGGGGCTAAACGGGCGCCTTGCGCTTTTGTTCATTAACTAAAAATGCTTGTACTATGAAGCGGTTGTAGTCTTGCTTTAGGGTCTATATGTGCTTTGGCATGGTTCACTGCGATTGGCGCTTCGCCGAGTCCTACGGCAATGAGCTTAACTTTACCATCATATGTGGTAACGTCACCAGCTGCATAGATTCCTTCAATATTTGTTTCCATGCGGCTATTGACAATAATCGAGTTCCGATCCATGTCAACACCCCAGTCTTTCAATGGTCCCAATGAAGAAATGTTGCCGTAGTTAACGATTAAGTGATCAACAGAAACGCGTTCTTCGCTGCCATCTCTGGATGCAAGAACGAGTTCTTTAACGTTTCCGTCTTCCCCTTCAATCGCTTTCACATTCAATGAAGTTTTTACATCTACTTTAGACTCCATCAATTGGTTAACGCTTGTCTCATGCGCCGTAAAACGTTCTCTGCGATGTACGAGCGTTACGCTTGATGCGATATCTTCAAGCATTAATGCCCAGTCAACTGCTGAGTCACCGCCACCACAAACAACAACATTTTTTTCTTTAAAAATAGAAAGATCTTTTATACCATAATGAAGCGTCTTTTCTTCAAATTCAACTTCTTCTTTCAGGCCGATTTTTCTTGGACGAAATGCACCTATTCCAGCTGTTAGAACTATCGTACGTGTTAGATGAACGCCTTTATCTGTTTTCAGTATAAAATGATCTCCATCGCGTTCTACTGAGAGCGCAGTTTCACCAAGCAGTATTTCCGGTTTTGCATAATGCGCTTGCGTCACTAAATTCGCTACAAAGTCTTTCGCGAGTATTTTAGGAAATCCTCCGACGTCGTATATATATTTATCAGGATACAGTTCGATTAACTGCCCGCCAAGTTGTGGTAAGCTATCGATAATTTTTACCGACATTTCGCGCATCCCAGCATAAAACGAAGCGAAAAGACCAGTAGGCCCGCCTCCGATAATTGTAATATCAACAATTTCGTTATCCATAAATTAAACACTCCAATTAAAATAGTAAGTACGAAATACGTAAAATTTACCCCATAACTATATTATCTACTAACAGGACGAAAAAAACACATAATTTGTTTCCATATTTCAATAGAGTAGGATTCACTTTTTATTCTTGGTAATGCTGTTTGCAAAATTTCTCGACTTCCAAAAGTTCATCTTCATCTAATTGAAAATCAATAAAAGCATCCGTTTCCCGTTCGAAAAAGTGAGCAACGACAACACGTTCACCTTGTTCATCCACAGCAAAAATTGTACGAACACCAATGCCGGCTTCCGTGTATAGATCGTCATCTTCATCAAGCGTTATATATAATCGAAATTCATAGCGATCACCTTGGATCAAACCTGTTGGATCAACAAGTTGTTCAACAATATATTCATTTATTTCCATTTAAAAATCATCCTCACATTCAACTATCTATTCTAACACGAATCCCATTTTGAACATAATACAATGAATGAATTACATTTACCGTTTCGCTAATTTTACTATTTCATTTATGACGATCGGTAAAATGCTTAACCCCAGGATTGTCAGCCAATTCGCCATTGATAATGACTGCACACTAAATATAGAAGCAATCGGGCCAACCGATACAATCGTTATTTGTAGGACTATCCCCAATAATATCGAATAAATCAAGAATTTATTCTTGAAAATACCAGCTTTAAATATGGATTCTTCCCTCGATCTAAAATTTAAGGAATGGGCTAGTTGTGCGAAGCTGAGCGCTATAAATGCCATTGTCTGCCCATGAATCAGTGCTGATTCTGAAATTGTTTCCCTAAACATTGAAAGAAAACTCCCTGTATACTGCCTTGATGAATAAATTCCAATCATAAATGCAATAAGTGTAATTGCACCTATAAGAAGTCCATTGAAAAATAAAAACGGCAGTGCATCTTTAAATATGGTTTCTTTTTGGTTCCTAGGCTTTTCCTTCATTACGCCAGACTCTTCCGGGTCAACTCCTAAAGAAAGTGCAGGAAACATATCTGTTACAAGATTTATCCACAAAATATGGATGGGTCTTAAAATTAGTGGCCATCCAAGTGCAATAGCTGTAAATAATGCAATGATTTCACCTAAATTACACGATAACAGAAATAAAATTGACTTTTTAATATTTCGATAGATGGTGCGTCCTTCTTCAATCGCTTTAACAATAGATGAAAAGTTATCGTCTGTTAACACCATATCTGATGCGCCTTTTGCGACATCAGTACCGGTGATTCCCATAGCTACACCAACATCTGCAGATTTTAACGATGGTGCATCATTTACCCCGTCACCCGTCATTGAAACGGTGTTCCCTTTCGTTTTCAAGGCTTGGACAATTCTTACCTTGTGTTTTGGTGAAACACGTGCGTAAACATTTAGATGCTCACTTTTTTCAAGTAATTCTTCTTCGGATAAACCATCAAGGATTTTCCCTTCAATTACTTCCATTTTATCTGTAGCGATTCCTAAATCGCTCGCAATCGCAAATGCCGTATCTTTATGATCGCCTGTTATCATCACGGTTCGGATGCCAGCATTTTTCGTCAACTTAATGGATTCTTTAACTTCTTCACGAGGTGGATCAATCATACCCACTAAACCAATAAACGTCATTTCCTCTTCGAATGATTCAAGATCAATACCGTCCAACTTATCTACCTTTTTATAAGCTGACCCCAGTACTCGTAATGCCTCGGAAGACATCGATTCAGCAGCTTCTTCAATTGTTTTACGCATAGCCTCTTTCAACAAGACCGGTCCATCATTTGTTTCAATATATGTACACCTTGGCAGTATGCTATCTATCGCCCCTTTCGTTTGAGACAAAACTTTGGAATCATTCTCATGAATGGTCGTCATCAATTTGCGTGTTGAATCGAAGGGTATCTCGGCAACTCTCGGAATACTTCGTTCGAGTTTCGCTTTGTTCAGACCAAACTTCTCGCTCGCAACAAGTAATGCGATTTCAGTAGGATCGCCCGTTTCATTAGTTGGCGTATAAGTCGAATCATTACAAAGTAAAATGTTTTTGAAAAGACCTTGTTGAAGATAATCTTCAGAATTGGTTTCGGATAGATTAAATAAATTATTTCCAACAAAGAACTTTGTTACTGTCATTCGATTTTGTGTTAACGTACCTGTTTTATCAGAACAGATGACATTGACGGACCCTAACGCTTCAACAGCAGGCAATTTTGAATGATGACATTTTGCTTAATCATTCGTTGCACACCAATTGCAAGGACAATGGACACGATAGCCGGCATTCCTTCAGGTATTGCCGCAACAGCTAAGCTCACCGCTAACATAAACATTTCTAAATACCCGCGGCCTTGGAAAACGCCAATTATGAAAATAACCGCACATATTGTTAATGCGGCAATCCCTAGATACTTGCCTAACTGAGCAAGATTTTTCTGCAAAGGGGTTTCTTCGTCTTTTGCTGTATGGAGCATTGTCGCAATCTTACCTATTTCTGTTTCCATTCCGGTCGCAATAGCGATACCCGTTGCCCGACCATTTGTGGCCAATGTAGACGCAAATGCTAAATCTTTTCTGTCTCCTATTGGCATTGATTCGTCTCCAATAAAATCTGCATTTTTATCTACCGGAACAGATTCACCCGTCAGTACCGCTTCTTCAACTTTTAGATTCACAGATTCAACCAACTTTAAGTCACATGGAATGTATCTGCCTGCGTCTAGTATAATGATATCGCCAACAACAACTTCTTCCGAGGATATTTCTTGTTGCTTACCCCCTCTTCTGACCAATGCTTTTGGCGTAGACATATTTTGTAACGCTTCAAGTGCTTCTTCAGCTTTGGATTCTTGAATGACGCCAACAATGGCATTAATGACTACAACGACTCCGATTATAATTGAATCTGTTATTTCACCTAAAATACCAGAAATGACAGAGGCGATAATCAGAACGTAAATTAAGGCGTTATTAATTTGGGCAAAGAGACGCTGGAATATTGAAACTCGTTTAGAACCTTGTAATTTGTTCGGACCGAACTCTTTTAATTTTCGAGCCGCTTCTTCTTCGCTTAATCCAACCGATGGATTTGTTTCAGGTAGCTGATTATGCACTGCAGATTGCCTCCTATTTCTGTACTATTATCAAGTCTCTAATAAACATATGATTATATTATATAGCCATGAAAACAACTTTTGAATAAGTATTGCTTTTTTTATAAAAGTAATGAAGAATAGTAATTGTGCGGCATTTCACTTAATACTTAGGAGGTAATAGAGTTGTTGAAATTTGAAGATTTTCAATATGTTAGACCCGACATGAATGAAATTAAAAATGAATTTAAAGTTTTTCTTGCAGAATTCCGAAATGCAAGCTCGTTTGAACAGCAAAATGAAGTTATTGAAAAAATCATTGCCATCGGAAATGAATTTTCAACACAAGCCAATCTTGTTTACATTCGTGCTTCCATTAATACAAATGATGAGTTTTATCAAAAAGAACGTGATTATTTTGATGAAATTGAACCTGAATATCAAGAACTTGATACTGCATATTACAAAGAACTTGTATCCACTCCATTTAGAAAACAACTCGAAGAAAAATGGGGTGCACAATTATTTGCACTCGCAGAAAACTCTATTAAATCTTTTTCGCCAGAAGTTCTGCCTCTTTTACAACAGGAAAATAAATTGGCTTCTGATTACTCGAAACTCGTTGCTTCGGCACAGATTGAGTTTGACGGTAAAACATTGACGCTAGCACAATTAGCACCATATGCTGAGTCAACAGAACGCTCAGTTCGAAAATCTGCCATGGAAGCTTCTTATAAGTTCTACGCTGACAATGGCGACAAGTTTGATGAAATATACGACAAGCTCGTTAAACTACGTCATGAAATCGCAACGACTTTAGGGTTTAAGAACTTTGTAGAACTTGGCTACTTACGTATGAATCGAATTGGTTACAATGCTGAAATGGTTAAAAACTTCCGCGATCAAGTTAGAGACCACATCGTTCCTCTAGCGAATCGTTTATATGAACGCCAAGCGGAACGAATCGAAGTTGATACATTAAAGTTTTATGATCAATCCCTTAACTTCTTAACCGGAAATGCAACACCGCAGGGCAGTCCTGAGTGGATTATTGAAAACGGTAAAAAAATGTATGCCGAGTTATCACCTGAAACAGATGAGTTTTTCCGGTACATGACTGATAAAAACTTGATGGACCTTGAAGCGAAAACAGGCAAAGAGGCAGGCGGTTATTGTACCTTTATCGATAATTATGACTCCCCTTTTATCTTTTCAAACTTCAATGGTACTTCTGGAGATATCGATGTATTAACACATGAAGCCGGGCATGCCTTCCAAGTCTATTGCAGTCGCAATATCGGTATTCCTGAATACATGTGGCCGACGCATGAAGGTGCAGAAATCCACTCGATGAGCATGGAATTTTTCACTTGGCCTTGGATGGAATTGTTTTTCAAAGAACAGACTGATAAATATAAATTCGCCCATTTAAGTAGCAGTCTTCTATTTTTACCGTATGGCGTAGCAGTTGACGAGTTTCAACATGCTGTATATGAAAATCCTGAAATGACACCAGCTGAACGTAAAGCTGCATGGAAAGAAATCGAAGCGACTTATTTGCCTTCACGCGATTATGATGGCATTCATTACTTGGAATCGGGCAGTGTTTGGCAACGCCAAGGTCATATCTATCAATCACCGTTTTATTATATCGACTATACACTTGCACAAATTTGCGCGTTCCAATTTTGGAAACGTTCACAAGAAGATCAAGAGAGCGCGTGGAAAGATTACTTGCATCTTTGTAAACTTGGCGGATCAAAACCATTCACGGAGCTAGTTGCTGAAGCCAATCTGATTTCACCGTTTGCAGATGGCTGTGTTGAATCAGTAATTGGAACAATAGAATCTTGGTTAGATTCAGTAGACGATAAAGCATTATAAGAAAACAATGGGACTGTCCAAATTATATCGGACAGTCCCATTATTAATTCACGCTACATCAAACCGATCGCATTTCCATTTTCATCAACATCCATATTTAATGCTGCCGGTGATTTTGGTAACCCTGGCATCGTCATAATATCGCCTGTTAGGCAGACTAAGAAACCTGCGCCGAGTTTAGGGATAATTTCGCGCACAGTAATTGAAAAACCTTCAGGCCGTCCCAAAAGTTTAGGCTCGTCTGAAAATGAATACTGTGTTTTCGCCATGCAAATCGGCAAGACGTCCCACCCATTTCGTTCGATGTCTTTCATATTGCGTTGTGCTTGGTCAGTAAAAATAACATCTTCCCCGCCGTAAACTTGTTGTACAATTTTACGAACTTTATTGTAGATGGATTCTTCGACATCATATAAAGCAGCGAAATTGTTTGGTTCGTTAAGCACATCGAGCACCTCTTTCGCTAGCTCTATGCCGCCTTCTCCTCCGTCTTCCCAAACATTTGCGATTGCCACACGAATCCCCTTCTCTTTACACCAATTTAGAATGGCATCTATTTCAGACGGGGAGTCCTTGATGAAACGGTTGATCCCGACGACAGGCTCTACTCCGAAAGTACGAATTGTCTCAATATGTTTTGCTAAATTTGGAAGCCCTTGAATGACTGCTTCTGTATTTTCAATGGCCAGGTCACTTTTTAATACACCACCGTGCATTTTAAGGGCACGAACGGTTGCTACGACCACGACCGCATCTGGTGAAAAGCCCCCTTGCCTTGCTTTAATATTCATGAATTTTTCTGCGCCTAGATCTGAACCAAATCCCGCTTCTGTAATGACAAAGTCAGCAAGGTGCCTTGCAGTATTCGTTGCAATTAAAGAGTTGCAGCCATGCGCAATATTCGCGAAAGGTCCTCCGTGAATTAATGCCGGCGTGCCTTCAATCGTCTGCACCAAGTTCGGTTTAAATGCTTCTTTAAGCAATAACGTCAACGCGCCTTCAACGCCAAGATCAGCGACTGTAACCGCTTCCTTTTTATATGTGTAACCGATGACAATGCGTGAAATACGTTCTTTTAAGTCAATTAGGTCCTTTGCTAAACAAAAGACTGCCATGATTTCAGAGGCGACTGTAATATCAAAACCATCTTCACGCGGAATTCCTTGTGCGGGTCCGCCGAGGCCTATTGTCACATGTCGCAACGCTCGGTCATTCATATCAAGAACTCGTTTCCATGTGATTCTACGAGGGTCTAATTGCAACTCGTTACCCCTATGTAGATGATTATCAATGAGTGCACTTAAAGCATTATTTGCTGTTGTAATTGCATGGATATCACCATTAAAATGTAGATTAATTTCCTCCATTGGAAGCACCTGAGCATATCCGCCGCCAGTGGCTCCGCCTTTCATGCCCATGACAGGCCCGAGTGAAGGCTCGCGCAATGCAATCATCACTTTTTCATTAAGTTTTGTAAATGCATCAGCAAGTCCTACAGTTACTGTCGATTTTCCTTCACCAGCCGGAGTCGGGCTAATTGCTGTGACAAGAATAACTTTTCCTTTTGTTGTTGTTTTCTTTAATTTTGTAACATCAATTTTTGCTTTATATCTGCCAAATGGTTCAACTGCTTCCTCAGGAATACCTGCCGCGAAAGCAATATCCCAAATTGATTTCATTTCAGCGCGTGTTGCAATTTCCAAATCAGTGAGCGGTTCAACTTTTCTAGTCATTTCCATCCCCACTTTCCCTTTTCTTCTATTATATCGCTCATTTCATAGGATAGACAGACATATTGTCAGCTACCCCACGACTAAGTCGGGGGCTTGTAACCGCCCGGTAGTATAGCGTTCCTTCGGAACTCCTACCTTTACAATGGCCAAAAAAACCACTGGCGTTACATCATGGGCAGACTGACATCCACCCTACCTGGCTAGCAATGCTAGGCAGATACTCTACCAAGGTACTTCAAACTTCCCTTATTATAGAGATTCATAGCTCCAATGCGATCATCATTAGAGCTATAATTACATTTCTTGCAAGTAAAAAGTCGCAGCCTTTTGTTCCTATTGTTTTTATCTCTATGGCTACATTTCGGACAATCTTGCGAAGTGT
This sequence comes from Sporosarcina sp. Marseille-Q4063, assembly GCF_018309085.1. Classification (GTDB taxonomy): domain Bacteria; phylum Bacillota; class Bacilli; order Bacillales_A; family Planococcaceae; genus Sporosarcina. The sequence continues at coordinate 679,932 of NZ_CP070502.1, forward strand.
ATTTAGGATCCACTAATAAGACCTCGGATTTACAAAGCTGCGATTTATAAGTTAAGAAGTCTCTAAATTGGGCAAAAGCCCAAGAAACAGAGGTATATCTATTTTTTCTACGTACTTTTTCGAGGGATTTTCTGATGCCCGATAAATTTTCCAAAACAAAAAGCGTATTTTCGCCATATTGGTTTACGAGTGTCTTAGTTATCTGATGATTTACATCAGTCATCCAACGGTTCTCTCGTCCACCAATTTTCTTCAGTCTTCGGCGAGCAGAAGGTGTCCGCTTCCTTTGAAGTTCTTGTCGCAACATTTTAAAGTGGGCTCTTTTTTGTTTAATTTGCTTACCGCTAAAAAATTGTGTTTTCCCACTATTATCATAGATGGTGGCGATGAAATTGATGCCTAAATCAACACCCACCAGATTCATAAGGTTATTTTGGTCTAAAGTCGGAACTTTTTTCGACATAGGGATGTGCAAATAATACTTATTCTTCCTTGCAATTAATTTAGCTGTACCAAATTTCCAAGTGCCGTTGAAAAAGTTTTTCATACCTTTGGTATTGTAATTCGAAACAACTCGACCATAGATAGTGTTTAAGGAGATTGTATCTCCTCTAAAGCTGTAATCACGATTACGAACCAAATCATATTCAGAACGCTTATAAATTGCTAGAGTATTTTTGACTCCATTTGAGTCCATAGATTTATATTTCGCTACAACAGACCTACTTACACTACAAGCCATTTGAGATTTCAATTTGAATTTTTCTCTTAATGATTGATAGGTTATTTTTTGCAAACTACTATTCACTCTGATGTTGGACCTATGTGCGATCCCCGATGCAAAATTAAGAGCTTCTCTAAAAGCGCGGGCCGTATCTAATAATTTAGGTTTATCCTTTTCATTAGGATAAAGTCTGATTTTAGCGGTAATAGTAATATCCATCATCTTCTGCTACACCTCCTTGAATATTATTTAAGGGTATAAATGAGTTGCCCTTAAGGTATGGTATATTCTATTCTCATTATACCAAACATTAACACTGTATTGCGACAATTCCTTCCACGGATAAATCCTTAGGCTTCCTAGCCTGCACTTGGTGAAAATATATCGACGAAAATAAGAAGGCTCTGATAATTGAAATAAGTAAATAAAAAATATATAGTTAAAGAGATTGATAATTTGAAAAAAGGGGCTGGGGATCTTGGGAAGAAGAACGGCTGAACCTTACAAAATCAAAAGCGTAGAAACACTTTCGATGCTATCCTATGAAGAAAGAAAAGAATCTTTGAAACGAGCGGGCTATAATACGTTTCTGATTGATTCCGAAGATGTTTATATCGATCTTTTGACCGATAGTGGGACGACAGCAATGAGTGATGAACAATGGGGAGCACTTATGACCGGGGATGAAGCTTATGCCGGGAGTAAAAGTTGGAAAAAACTTGAAAAGGCTGTGCAGGACTTTTACGGTTATCAATTCGTTTTGCCGACTCATCAAGGGCGCGGCGCTGAAAATATTTTATCTCAATTAAAAATTAAAGATGGCGACTACGTTCCCGGGAATATGTATTTTACAACGACTCGCGCGCATCAAGAAATGAACGGCGCAAAGTTTGTTGATATTATTATCGACGAAGCGCATAATCCGACAATCGACCATCCTTTTAAAGGCAATATCGACTTAGGGAAACTCCAGAAATTAATCGACGAAGTCGGAGCTGAAAAAATTCCATATGTTTGTTTAGCCGTTACTGTCAATTTAGCAGGTGGACAGCCGGTTAGCATGCAAAATATGAAAGACGTATATGAACTTTGTCAAACGCATAATATTGATGTTTTTTTCGATGCGACCCGATGCGTTGAAAACGCTTTCTTTATTAAAGAACGTGAAGAAGGTTTCGCTGAAAAGCCGATTGCTCAAATCTTAAAGGAAATGTTATCGTATTCCGATGGTTGCACAATGAGCGGTAAAAAAGATTGTTTAGTCAATATCGGTGGTTTTCTTGCTATGAATGACGAACAACTTTATATTCGGTCGCGCGAACTTGTCGTCGTGTATGAAGGAATGCCTTCTTACGGCGGAATGGCTGGACGGGATATGGAAGCGATGGCTATCGGTATTCGAGAAGCCGTTGACGATCATTATATTGAACATCGCATCGGGCAAGTTCGCCATCTCGGCAATCAATTGATTGAAGCCGGTGTACCGATCGTGTTGCCGATTGGAGGCCACGCGGTCTTTCTAGATGCAAAGTCATTTCTCCCGCATTTAAAACAAGATGAGTTTCCGGCACAAGCTTTAGCTGCTGCACTCTATCTTGACTCAGGTGTTCGCAGTATGGAAAGAGGCATTATTTCCGCGGGCCGCAATATCGAAACGGGCGAAAATAATAGACCCGAGCTTGAACTTGTCCGCTTAACGATTCCTAGAAGAGTTTACACGAATAATCATATGGACGTTGTCGTAGATTCAATCGTTGATCTGTTTGAAAAACGGGATGAGATTGGCGGGCTTAAAATGGATTACGAACCGCCTACGTTACGATTTTTCAATGCACGATTTTCCCCGTTGGCTACTAGCAACGAATTAATTAGCGAGCAAAACAAAAAAGTTTCGATTGAATAAAGGAAATCCTCCCATGAATGAATTCATTCACACGGGAGGGTTTTTCACTTATTCGCTTATTCGAAATGCAACCTTGCCAAAGTTTTTACTCTGTTCGAGATAATCAAACGCCTTAACTGCATCATCTAGTGTAAATGTCTTATCAACAACCGGATGTGTTTCGTATTTCTCAATATGGGCAATCATCTCACGTAACTCTTCCCTGCTTCCCATAGTAGAACCGAGTAATTGAAATTGGCTGTAGAAAAAGTTTCGTAAATCCAACTCTACAGTGTCTTCCGTAGTTGCCCCGAATACAACGATTCGTCCGCCTTTTTTTAAGACTTCCAAAGAACGATTAAATGTCGCTCGACCAACACTTTCAATTACTAAATCAATAGTTTCTCCATCCAATTCTTGTTTCCAATCGCCATTCGTATCTAGCGCAATATCCGCACCTAATTCAAGTGCATGTTGACGCTTTTCCTCGCTTCGAGATGTCACGATAACGCGGGCCCCGATATTTTTGGCAAATGAAATTAAATAAGTGGCCACGCCGCTACCCGCACCTGGTATGAAAACTGTTTCCCCTTCTTTCAAATTTCCTTTTGTAAATAAGGCACGGTAACCCGTTAATGCGGACAAGGCCAGTACGCCAGCCTCTTCCCAAGTTAGGTGCTTCGGTTTTAATTCAACTTGCTCTGAAGAGATGACAATCTTTTGGGCAAACGTGCCATTGTCTGGCATGCCTAAAATATCAAACCCTTCTGGCGGGGCAACACTATTAGTCTCCCATCTTAAAGCCGGATTTATAATTACTTCGTCACCAACTGCAAAGTCTGTTACACCTTCTCCAACTGAATCGATAACGCCGGCACCGTCAGAACCTAACACGAGGGCATCTGCCTCATCCCCGCGACGATTAGGTATGTATAAATCGCGTCGATTCAAGCCTGCAGTGCGGAGTTTAACGACTACCTCCCTTTTATTTGCTACTGGTTCATTCACTTCACTAATTTTTAATTCGCCGAGTTCATGTACAAATGCTTTCATTTTTCAATCATCCTTTTCCAAAGTATTCACTGAACAATGCCAGTTGCTTTTCACTAATAATATCTTGTGAGAATAGAGGTACAAAAATCAGTTGTTGCCTGGTAAAAGTTTCTTTAATCAATTCAATATATTGTTTCTCATGTTTTTTCCGTTCCATGATAAAATCGCCATCAGCCTCTTCAGGCAGCACTTTATTGATAATAAGCGTCGACACGACTAACTCGTATTTATTTAAAAGTTCAATTGCTTTCTTTGTTTCCAGTATCGGTAAACGTTCCGGATTCAGAACGAAAATAAATCCTGTTTGCTTCTTATCGAGCAGTACTTCTCTCGCCTCCGAAAAACGCGATTGTCTAATACGTAAAACATCGTATATCGGATCCTCTACGGGTTCGCCGTCATTGATAAGTCTTGAATAATTTTCATTGGTCGTTCTTCGCTTGTCCAGTAATCCTTTAATCCATACGCCCATTAATTCCGGTAACGAAAGTAAGCGAATGGTGTGACCCGTTGGCGCGGTATCGAAAACGAGCTTATCGAAATTTGCGCGTTCTTCTAATATAATACTGATCAATTTATCAAATAGCGCTGCTTCATCCGCTCCTGGCGATGCTTTGGCCGTGTCCAATTGGCGATGAACTTCTTCCATCATTCCAGATTGGACAACGCCTCGAATATTTTCTTTCACGCTTTTAATATAATTTTCCGTTTCAATTTCGGGGTCTATTTCTAATGCATATAAATTATCGGCAATTTCCTTTGTTTTTCCGCCAATTTTCGTACTGAATATATCCCCTACGTTATGCGCTGGATCCGTTGAAATGAGTAATGTTTTAAATCCTTGTTCCGCGGATTGTAGTGCGATTGCCGCAGCCGATGTAGATTTTCCTACGCCCCCCTTGCCTCCGACAAAAACAATGTTTTTTGTTAAGACATCCATCTTGATAACCCACTCCCCCTTTAATCTAACTCAACAACATCGAAACCCCGATAACGGTGATTTTTCCATGCCCATCCGTAAATGCCAGTCATGAAATTTCTCCATCATATAAGGATATAATTCGAGCGTGTAATAATACGCAGGATTCGGAATCCCAATCATTTCTGAATATAAGAGTAATAGAAATAAATCATCTTCATCCCTCAATTCGCTCGCGACTTCTCGGCGATGCGGCATGCTTAAGACTTCTTCGTACCAATTCACAAGCGCTTTCATTTTATCGAGCAAAAGATTCACCCCTCTTCGATAATACGTAAAGAAGGAATCCTGCCGAAACAGAAATCCTTCTCCCTAGCAATCACTCGTCTTCTGTTATTATCTTATCATCATATTTGCCTGAAAGTGCGGAAAATGCGGTCAGCATGATCCATATCGCGAACACGAAGATGACTGCACCAAAGATAAACAGTAACAAATTCGAATCATTCCCGAACCAGGACCATTGGAAAATTACTTGCTGGAACATCGCCCATAATGTCATAAACATGACGAAAACCATCGGAATTATGGTGACGAGATAGTTCCTGCCTAGCCGCTTCAGCCATATTGAAATGAGAAGCAAACTTATTCCAGCTAATAGCTGGTTCGCTGTTCCAAATAAAGGCCATAGCAAATACCCGCCTGAACCTAATCCTTGTGGACCTTTTGGAAGTAACACAAGTGCCGCACTTGCAAATACGGCAATTGAAGTTGCAACATGTTTTTTCTCCAAGACTGGCATTTTGTATTCGACACCTAATTCAGCGATGATATATCGCATTAAACGGAGTGACGAGTCAAGCGTAGTAGCCGCAAAGCTTACAACAATGATCGAAACGATTGTTGTTGAAATACTTGCCGGGATACCGAGTCCAGATGCTAGATTACTAGCGCCTTTAATGAATACGCCGAGTCCCCCCGAACTTGCAGCACCGAAACTTGAGTACGTCGCAAGAAATTCTTCTTTACTTGGGAAGAATGTAATCGCCGCGATAATCGCGATTAAAGCTAATACCCCTTCGCCTACCGCACCCAAATATCCGACAAAACGAGCATCTGTTTCTTTATCAAGTTGTTTAGAAGAAGTTCCCGAAGAAACAAGCCCATGAAAACCTGAAATTGCTCCACACGCAATCGTTATGAACAGAAGTGGAAACCATGAAACATCGCCTACTGCTGTATTCGTTATTGGCGCTGTAATTTTAGGATTCACAAATAGCAATCCTAAATACAAGATCCCCAATCCAACGACAAGCTGATGCGAGTTGATAAAGTCACGCGGTTGTAAAAGCTTCCAAACCGGTAAGACGGAGGCAATATAAACATAGACCATCAATACGACAATCCAGATGAAGAAAGCTGTAGATATCGCACCAAGACCAAATAATCCAGTACCGCCTTCGCCGCCCATATACCTTACCAGGTCGATTTGAAGAAAACTGTATTGGCTCGAGAATACGGCTGCAATATACATGACTGCGAGTGCAATAAGTGATGGCACAAGCATTTTTTGTTTCTTTTTATAAACGATATGACCTATCCATATGGCCAATGGAATCTGTATAAATACCGGGAATACACTTGCTGGGAATTGAATAAACAAATTCGAAATAACCCATGCAAAAACAGCGTTGACCATCAACACTAGTATTAAAATGATAAATAAGAATAATATTTTGGCACGCTGACCTATCAATCTATGCGCTAAAGTACCGACAGATTGTCCTTTATTTCGAACGGATAATACGAGGGTTCCAAAATCATGGACCCCTGCCGCAAATACTGTTCCTAAAATAACCCACAGGAACGCTGGGAGCCATCCCCAATAAACTGCGATTGCCGGACCGACGATAGGAGCAGCGCCCGCGACGGATGTAAAGTGGTGTCCCCATAATACAAATTTATTTGTTGGAACAAAGTCCACATCGTCTTTATACCGATGTGCTGGCGTAATGTAATTCGGATCGAGACGGAAGATTTTTTCTGCAACAAACTTTGAATAGTAACGGTAACCTAACCCTAAAATAATCATTCCGATTAGTGCTAGTACAATTGCATTCATAAACTTTTCTCCTCCCCCATTAATTTATCATCCCCATTAGCTCAAACTCTGCTGTTCACAACACCTCCATCTTATTTCAGTTGTCCATCCATCATATGAAAAACTATTGTCAAGAAGAATGGAATCAGAGATTGCAATTTCACCTCTTGGAATCTGATTATACATGTAATTCCGAATTAAATATACACTACCATTGGATTATGTCGAATTTTTAATTAATTTGACATAGAAAAAAGCATTAACTTGTCTAACAAACAAGTTAATGCCTCTTCAATAATTTTTCTTTAAAGTCACCACAACGATTTCAGGTTTGTTGAATACTCGAACCGGGAAAAGGCTATTTCCAATTCCGCGGCTGACTACTAGTTGGCTTCCATCTTTTTCATGAATTCCCGATGTCAATTTCGGAAATATTCCTTGCCCAGGTGAAATGAGCCCGCCAATACCCGGAATTCGAACTTGCCCACCGTGCGCATGGCCACTAAAAGTTACATCAATGCCATTTCGAACATATACATCAAAATGTTCAGGACGATGCGACAGCAATATTTTAAACATCTCTTGTGGAACGCCATCAAAAGCTTTCTCCACAGCTCTTTCAACTGTAACTTGTTCATCTCCCAGACTGCTAAGCGGATCTTCAATTCCCCCGATTAAGATTTTTTCACCTTCGGGAGAAGAAAGTATTTCTCTCTCATCTGTTAGAACATGTACACCTAATTCTTGTAGTGAACTCTTAATTCGATCAACATCATTTATGGATATTTCATGATTACCAGTTACATAATAAATTGGTGCCACATCTTTAATCGCCTCAACAAGAAGCAAACTTTGTTCCAAGTCATAACGATTTCTATCAATGAAGTCACCAGTTATATAGATAGCATCAGGAGCAATCTTCACGACTTCATTCACGATATCCGCATGCTTTTCACCAAACACCGCGTCATGCAAATCGGATAACTGGACTATTTTATAACCGTCAAAACTAGCTGGCAGCCGTTTCGAACTAAGCGTATAATTTGTAGTTCCAACTGTTGTATTCCCTTTATAGATAATGAATCCGAGGATTCCAATGACTATGACGGCTAAAAGTAATTTGCGCATTTACTTTTCCTTTCTACAGGCTATTAATAGCCTACTTTTTGACGTGTATAATTTTCTTCGTTCTTCAAGATATAAGCTTCGATAATTGCATCATGTGAAAACTCTAGTTTCTCCGCAATCGAACCGTAGTGAATCCACACATTCGCATAAGACTCCATCGTTAAATCTTTTAAAAAGTATGTAATCGATTCTGTCGTTTTCAAGAATAATTCAGTTAGTTCGCCTTCGACTTTTCCTTCGGGCCAATTGGTCATCGTTTCGAATCCAAGTTCGATGCCGAGCGATAATATGAAATGAATTGAATCGACGTATTCTTCAAGTATAACTTCAATTTCAGATGGACCCTTTGAACTCCAAAATTTAAAACTTCTCGTTTCATTTGCCAATTCTGCAAGTTCAACAAGAAGTGCAAGCCCTTTTGCTTGAAAGACATCCTCGTTTGTAGTCCTCTGTTTTTGTATAAAAGCGTCTAATTCTGTCTGCATCTCAAATAATTTTGTCAGCTTCATGAAATAACCTCCGATTTATTTTTATTAAAGTGAAACCTTTTGCAAAGTTAATCGTATAGAAGAGAAGTATATTTAGTTAAGGGGGATCTTTATGGGACTCGTGATCCGCTTTGTGATCATTGCATTTATTATTTATTTATTTTACAGAGGGATTCGTTACTTATTCGACCCGAAGCGTAAACTTGATGATGCTTATGAAGAGGAACGTTATTATTTCTATGATGATGTAAGAAATGTGCGTAAAAACTTCTTCATTACGTATAAAGGTGCAATGTTTGAAGGAGAAAAATACTTGGGCACGACTGAAACCTCATTTGATGTTGTCTCTATTTTCGTTTGGGTGAAAAACGAAGCGAAACTCCAAGGATTCACCAAAGATGATTTTTATTTCCTTCAATCTGAAATTCTATCAAATTATCCGACCGCAAAAATTAGTTGGAAAAATCCAATCGAAAAATTAATGAACTAATCGAACTGTCAGGAATGCCACCCGCATTCTTTGACAGTTTTTTTCATGCAAATGAATTCGTAGGCAGCGTCACGCCAAATAAATAAAAAATTAACACCCCATAAAGAATCGCTAACATAAGAAAGCCGATACGAAATGATGTGTGCCTAGTTTTATGACGGAACAGTTGCATACCAAAATATGCGCCGATTCCCCCGCCAAGCATCGCTAGATACCATAAGTTTTTTTCAGGAACTCTCTGCCCTTTTACCTTCGATTGACGTTTATCATAGCCCATTGTCGCGAACGCCCAAACCGACATGATTGCAATCCAAATAAGTACCACTGTTTGCATTCGCACTTCCCCCTTTATTATAGTTTACACTTTAATTATCCCATTTGGGAAATTATTTAACAAAAGCGGAAGGCGCCCGTTCAGCCCAGACAGGCATAAGCCAATCAAGCTAAGAAGAATTGAACTGCATTCTTCCCAGCTTGATTGGCTTATGACCCGAGGGGCTGGCGCCTGGAGCTGGACGTGAAATCTCTAGGTTGGAAGATAGCCACAGTTAGTATTTTTGTAGTTTCTTAAGTAACAATAAAAAAACCGCCATCACTTGAATTTCTCCAAGCGATAAGACGGTTTCATTTTCATTGATTATTTCGCAACTGCTTTTTTCGCTGCATCTGCAAGTTGTGTGAACGCTTGTGCGTCAGACACTGCAAGGTCAGCAAGCATTTTACGGTTGATGTCAATTCCAGCTACTTTCAAGCCGTGCATCATATTGCTGTATGAAAGACCATTCATACGAGCTGCCGCATTAATACGTGTAATCCATAGTTTACGGAAATCACGTTTTCTTTGACGACGGTCTCTGTATGCATAGTTAAATGATCTCATTACTTGTTCGTTTGCTGTTCTATAAAGTCTATGTTTAGAACCATAGTAACCTTTTGCTAATTTTAAAACGCGATTACGGCGTTTACGTCTTTCTACTCCACTCTTTACACGTGGCATAGTAATAACCTCCTGCTTTTCTGTTCGAATTTAGTATTTTTATTATTTTAGGTATGTGATCATTTCACGAATGCGTTTGTAGTCTCCTGAAGAAACAAGTGAAGCTTTACGTAGGTGACGTTTAGCTTTTGTCGTTTTGTTTGCAAAAAGGTGACTTGTGTAAGCACGGCCACGTTTTACTTTTCCAGTGCCTGTCTTTTTGAAACGTTTCGCTGATCCCTTATGTGTTTTCATCTTAGCCATGAATGGTTCCTCCTAAATCTTTCATTGTACCTTATTTCTCGACAGTCGGTGCTAACACTAAGAACATGCTGCGACCTTCCATCTTCGGTCTCTGTTCAATTGTTGCTAATTCTTTACATTCTTCAGCAAACCGGTCAAGTACTCGTTGTCCGATTTCCTTATGCGTAATCGCACGTCCTCTAAAACGAATCGATGCTTTTACTTTGTCGCCATTCTGCAGGAAACGAATTGCGTTACGAAGTTTTGTTTGAAAGTCATGTTCATCAATAGTCGGGCTTAATCGCACTTCTTTGAGAAGGATAACTTTCTGGTTTCTTCGAACTTCACGTTCTCTCTTTTGTTGCTCAAACTTGAATTTTCCATAGTCCATAATTCGAGCAACTGGCGGTTTTGCCTTTGGTGCAACAAGAACTAAGTCCAAGTTAGCACGTGTTGCAATTTCCAATGCTTCGTTACGAGTTTTGATTCCAAGCTGTTCGCCGTTATGATCAATCAAGCGAACCTCGCGGGCACGTATGCCCTGGTTTACGTTCATGTCTTTGCTAATAGTAATCCACCTCCGGGTAAACTTGTCTTAAGAATAAATAGTTTGGATATAACCAACTGTATAGGAAATAAAAAAGCGAGTAGACAAATTGGATTTGTCTACCCGCATATGTGTACGCACATCAACATGTACGATACTTCATAAATGTGCTGACCTGCTAACAACGAATTCGCGTCAATCAGGTGAGAAGCGGGTAGCCTCTTCTTATACCACAAACTATATTCAATAATTAACTTACCTTTATTATCTTACCATCCTAAACAACGAATGTCAACCATTACATTCAAGATTACTTAGTTACTTCTTCTGAAACTTGATTAATAAAGTCTTCAAATTTCATGCTTTCTGATTTCTGTTCTCCGTATTTACGAACGTTTACTTCACCAGATTCAATTTCTTTGTCTCCAAGAACGAGCATATACGGTACCTTTTGCATTTGCGCTTCACGAATTTTGTAACCAATTTTTTCGTCGCGCTCATCAAGTGACACCCGGAATCCAGCTTCTACAAGTTTTTCGCGAACATCATTTGCGTAGTCAAAATGTGCATTTGGTGAAACTGGAATGACTTGAACTTGAACTGGTGCGAGCCATGTCGGGAATGCACCTTTATATTCTTCAATCAGGTATGCAACGAAACGCTCCATCGTGCCGACAACCCCGCGGTGAATGACGACAGGTCGATGGTGTTTTCCGTCCTCGCCGATATAAGTTAAATCAAAACGCTCAGGTAAAAGGAAATCGAGTTGAACTGTGGAAAGTGTTTCTTCCATACCAATCGCTGTTTTCACTTGAACATCCAATTTCGGACCGTAAAATGCTGCTTCGCCTTCAACTTCGATATAGTCCACATCAAGTTCATCCATCGCTTCTTTTAACATTGCCTGCGCGCGTTCCCACATGGCATCGTCATCGAAATACTTCTCAGTATCTTCCGGGTCACGATAAGAAACTCGGAATGAGTAATCTGTAATATTAAAGTCTTTATAAACATCGATAATTAGCTGAACAACTTTTTTAAACTCGTCTTGGATTTGATCCGGACGAACAAATAGATGCGCATCATTCAGTGTCATTCCGCGTACACGCTGCAATCCCGAAAGCGCACCCGACATTTCGTAACGGTGCATTGTTCCGAGCTCCGCGATTCGAAGCGGCAGGTTTCGGTAGGAATGAATCCCATTTTTATAAATCATCATATGATGCGGGCAGTTCATCGGGCGAAGAACCAGATCTTCATTGTCCATGCTCATGACCGGGAACATGTCGTCTTGGTAATGATCCCAGTGACCACTTGTTTTATACAGTTCTGAACTTCCTAGAACTGGCGTATAGACGTGATCATAACCAAGTCTTTCCTCTTTATCTACGATATAACGTTCGATAATACGACGGACAGTCGCGCCTTTCGGTAACCACATCGGAAGTCCTTGCCCGACTTTTTGCGAGTTCATGAATAGATCGAGTTCTCTACCTATTCTTCGGTGATCCCGTTCTCTCGCTTCTTCAAGCATTTTCAAATGCGCTTTAAGCTCATCTTTTTTGAAAAATGCAGTTCCATAAATACGCTGAAGCATTTTGTTATCTGAATCTCCTCGCCAGTATGCTCCCGCAATGCTAAGCAGCTTGAATTCTTTTAGTTTTGCAGTAGATGGAACGTGTACACCGCGACATAGATCAACGAAATCGCCTTGTTCATAAATCGATACTTGTTCATCTTCAGGTATCGCTTCAATCAACTCTAATTTGTATTCATCGCCAATTTCTTTAAATAACTCAATTGCTTCATCACGCGAAACATCGCGACGCACAATTTCAATATTTTCGTTGACGATTTTCTTCATTTCTTTTTCGATTTCAGGCAAGTCATCTGCAGTGATTGGCACCGATGAATCGATATCATAATAAAATCCATTTTCAATGACTGGACCAACACCGAATTTAGCATCTTTAAATAGACGTTTTACTGCTTGTGCAAGTACATGAGCCGAGCTATGACGTAAAATTTCAAGTGCTTCTGGTGAATCAGGTGTAATAATCGCAATTTCTCCGTCAGTTGAAATTGGTGTTTTAAAATCAATCAATGTACCATCTAATTTTCCCGCTAGCGCATTTCTGCGAAGCCCCGGACTAATGGATGCCGCGACATCTTCTGTAGTCGTGCCTTTTGGAAACTCCTTTACTGCGCCATCCGGGAATTGTAGTTTAATTTCATTCGACATTTGCAAACACTCCTTTTAAATTTAAAAAACAAAAAAAGCCCCATCCCTGGAAAGGGACGAAGCTATAGCTCGTGGTTCCACCCTTCTTCTCTTAATGCACAAGTCATTAAAGAAGCTCTGCTTCGGCTAACGGGCCGGATCCGTCATTGGTTACTAGAATGTTCGCCAATGCTGCTCAAAGGTGGTAAATTGCGCGTCATTCCTACAGGGCTTCCAGCCAATTGGGAAAGATACAATTCAATCTTTCCCTCAATGTCCCCGTTCTCTGGCGGTCGACTAAACAATTATTGTCCTTATCAATGCATTTAATTTCTTATTAGAGTTGAGTATACGCCGTATCAAAATGAATTGCAAGTATATTCCTTGAATTTTAATCTACATCGAATTCAAGAATTGTTGTAACGTTGTTCACATGGTGTGCTTTTACAGTATACTTTCCTTTTTTATCAGGTATAAATGTAGTATATGCATTCATAGTATCGCCTGATTGCAAATTGAATTTACGATTCACATCTTCGCATGGACCATAGGTTTCAGGTAATTCAATGACCTCATTATCTACAGTCACTTTAAACTCAATATCAAGTTGGCAACTATTTTCATTGAGACTAATGTAATTATCACCCATATTGGAAAGTGCGCTAGAAATATAAACAGGCGCTCCCATTTCGAATTTACTTTCCGCAACTACGTTAAGTTGAAGCGATCCTAGGTTAGAAGATTCTTCTTTCACATCAAAATTCGCGGCGGTTCCAACTGTAACGACCTTCTTCACTAACGGCATATTTGCAAAGTAGGCGGAAACAATATATTTCCCATCTTTCTCTGCAGTGAATTGCGCCTTAGTATCAAGTGAATCGCCTACCAAAACCTCGATATCTTTTGTTAAATCTGTACACGCTGGCGGCGATTGGTCTTCTTGATATTCTTCAAATGGCGTTAAAACCAAAGTTACTTCTTCAGTACATTTACTGCCTGCCTTTAATGTGACCGGCCCGTTGTATGTATTTTTCAAAGATGCATCAACTTCAAATGGCTTTCCAGCCTCCACTAAATCATCGACTTCCATCGTTAATGTAAAAGGCTCAAACGTGAATGAATCTGATTTGGCATTCTCATTATCTGTTTCCTTGGAATTAGTTTCTTCATTATTATTGGTTTCAGTAGTCGTTTTTTCAGGTTCGTTAGACTGGTCTTGGTTTTTGAATAGAAACGTTCCCAATACAATCAGTACAATTACAGTACCTAAAATGGCTATTAACTTCTTCAAAAAAATCCCCCATTACCAAATTAATTATTTCCGCCTATTTTCTCCGCTTAACTTTATATCAGTCGAAACCATTCTAATACGTTCCATGATACGCCTTGCTTTCACAACGTCTTTATCGCCGCGTTGCGTATACGTTAAGTGATTCTCCAATTCGTCGAAACTTAAATTCGACGTAAAAAAGGTTGGAAGTTGCTCAGCCATGCGATATTGCAATATCGTTCCGAGCACTTCATCACGCGTCCAGGCTGACATTGCCTCTGCTCCGAAATCGTCTAACATCAGTACTTGCGCTTTTTTAACAAAATCTATTTTTTCATTTAGTGTTTGATCTTGTATCGATTGTTTAATTTCACGTAAAAACTCTGGAACATACACGACAATTGTTTTAACGCCGCGATTTGCTAGTTCATTTGCCAATGCACCAAGAATGAATGATTTCCCGATTCCAAAAGGTCCGTAAATATACACGCCTCGTTTAGGTAATTCTCCATTTTGATCATAGCTGGCTAAAAACGCATCTGTAGCTTCTACAACTGAAATCCTGCTTACATCCGAGTTTTCATTCAAATCGATATCATGTAATCGTGCTTCCATCACATCTTTTGGCATATGCATACTTTCAATCATGCTAGCCGTTTTCCTGCGGTTTTCATCTGTCAGTTTTGATGGACACTTCACATATTCAATTTCAATAAGGTCGCGTTTAATGACTAGTTTCGGTTCAAATCCATTCATGATATTTTTACAGTTCGATAAATCAGTGCACTTATCGCAACCATGAGAAGCAGTAGAATATTCATAAAGGTTTCCTAAACTCCGATCAATCATCTGTTCATTGACTTCTGTTGAATGTTCGGACAAAAACTTTTGAATACCTGGATTCCCCATGATTTCAATCCGCAAATCATCATAGCGCGCCGCAAAGTTTGGCGCATTGACCACACGTTTTAATGCATCTCCAAGTGGTTCCATTTTACTTCACCTCTGTTCTTCTTGCGTTCAGATTTTCAAGCAATCTACGTCGACGTTCTTCCACGTCTGGATCCATCTTTTTAGGTTGTTCTTTTTTCTCATCTTTTTTGAAAAACCATTCAGGAACCATTGCCTCGCGACCAGTTCCCCGTCTATTATTGGAAGCCGGTTTTTGGCCTTCATTTTTCCACTGCATGTATTTGTCATGTTCTTTTCGAGAAAATTCCAAAGCTTCTTTCGCAGTGCTAACTTTTTTATTCATCCAATGCGAAGCGATTCGTTCAACATAGTTATTTGTTATTTTCCCATCGTTACGAATGTGCACATATTGTAGGAGGACGTTTACAACGCCTATTGGCAAGTCATGCGTATTAATAAGCCGTTCCGCTAATTGAACATCCACAGAAAGTGGTTCTTTATCATTAAGGTCACGTAACATGTCGACAGGCGGCGTGTTTTCAAGATAATGAAGCAATTCATCCTCACGGGAAAGCTTTTCGTTTTGAATTGTTTCTTGCTGCGGTTGCCGTTTTGCATACACCTTTTGCAATACGGGCGCTTCCTTTGAAATGCTCATTTTATAATAATCCGCGGCAGCGCGGCGAAGCCTGGCATCGGGTAATTCCAAATCCTCATCCAACGCCATCATAATCACTTTCTGCATATCAAGCGGCGATAATGAATATAGAAATGCTAATTTTGAAATCGTTTCCTTCGGGACAGACGCCAGGGCTGCTTGCGGCACCATTTGTTCTGATAATCCAGACTTCAAGAGATTGAAATCAAAATCATAATTGACGAATGGGACGCCTTCAGATTGATTCCTTTCAATAATTTCAGTACCTTCATCTACACTTGAACCGTTGTTAACTGGTTTGTAAACATCCAGAAACGTTCGTGAGACTTCTTTAAAGGTTTCATCTTCTGTCGTTCCAGCTGCAAAACGCGCTCTTAAATTTCTGTATGGTTGTTCGCCAATTTTACTAAATAAAAATGTAGATAGTAAAGGGTCATTAAAAAAATCTTTTGCACCAAGCGGTGAGTATAATTTATATATAAATGACCTCGCATCACCATCTCTTTTCACATATGTACGCAATAGACCAATTGCTTCGAGTGAAATCCGAGCTTCAAAAATCGGGTCCAGTGGCATCGATAATAGATTCATAAGATAATAGTGCGTATATTCCCTGTCGTCATCATGTTCCACGTCAGCCCAAAGTGTCATAAACAAACTCATTGCATCCGACCCGATTAACGGTTGGTAAAATAATGTTAGAAGTTGCCGGTCATAGTCCGAAATTGGGTGCGACAACTGTATTTTGAATGAATCCACTGGTTGTAATTCTTTATAGAGCGCCACCATTTAAACCTACACCTTCCATTAATTCTCTTCCGATTTAGTTTGAAGATTTTTCAGTTCATCAATAAATACGGTAATATCCTGATAATCACGGTAAACAGATGCAAATCGAACATATGCAACTTCATCAACGTCTGCTAGTCTTTCCAAAACCAACTCGCCCAAATCACCTGAATTCACTTCCGCAATACCAGAACTTCTCAAATCTTTCTCAATTTCATAAACAATATCTTTTAAATCATCAAGGTTTACAGGACGTTTCACACATGCACGAATAAGTCCGCGAAGGATTTTATCGCCGTCGAATTCATCGCGCGACCCATCTTTTTTCACGACAATCAGGGGTGCTTCTTCAATTTTTTCGAACGTTGTAAAACGAAAAGCGCATGATTCGCATTCCCTTCGTCGCCGAATTGACCTGTTGCTGTCAGCAGGTCGAGAATCAACAACTTTTGATCCATTAAATTGGCATGCCGGGCATTTCATAAGATAATCCTCCACTTTTCCCTTTAATAGTATATTGATTATAACAGAAAAAGTCGATAAACAGAACAAAAGCATGGAAAAGCGTGGATTGTGGAAGATTTACTGGCAAATGAAAAAGTATTAAAGGCGTACTAGGAACTTTCATTTTACACGCTTCGGCGCTGGTGGATGCTTCCCGCGATAAGCCTGATAGAAAACCACTATCAGTCTTATCGCTCCAGCTACCACTGGCAAGGCGCCTTCGCTGGTTTGTTTTTGGTAGATTTTTGTCGTTTCGTTTCTTCGGTAGTGGATTTTATATAAAACTATATACTATCTCGTTTAAATATTGAATAAAGTGGTGAATTTCAAGAAATGAAGTGAAAGCCAACTAGAATGGGCGGTTTTTAAATGGCAAGGATTTTGAAAGATAAAAAAGCCTAAACCCTCCTTACCTTGAACGGGGAATTAGACTAATGAATTTCAACAATCGTGCAAGAAAGTGAGAGAGCCAAATACATTCTTGTTTATTTCTCATAATTAGTCACTAGGAAACTTACTCGTTATGATGTATTCTCGAACCAGTTGCAACATCTTTTCCTGCATTTTTTCATCATTCTTTTCTGTATCGATTAAATAGCCTATGTGATAAATGTGCCCGTCGTAGTATGCATAAAATTCATTAGCGGCAGTTCCTACGGTAGCTACACCTTTTTCATTTTCATCATAATACCGGTATAGCAACGCACCATTGGTTGAAAGTACCTGCTGGTAAATAGGCAAATTTTCTGTCAGGTCCTCTTTTTTTAATTTGTTTCCTACCGTGTCAAATTCATCAGTCTTATCATATAATTCCAGAGGATTTTCATCGGATTCTGTCACTGAAATGATGAAAAAGTGATCAGTTTGTTCATACTCATCCTTACTAAGATAGCTTAATTGTATCTGGTTCTGTACTTTTCCATCTTTATCTTTCGATGTCACTAGAAAGGCTTTCGCCTCGTCTACCTTGAACGGTAACTTGTTTGGATCGAGATTGTTCATAGTATTTTTAACTTGATCTGGCAAAGAAGATTCTGCTTCATTTATTAGAAAAGGCTTGTAGTATGCTACATTCTTTCTTTCATCTAAATAATCGTAGGCCTTGAAATACTCGCTATAAGTCAAATCGGTACCTTTAACTTTAACAAGTTTAGATTTATCGATTGAACATCCAAACAATATGGAACCAATAAATATCAGTAAAAATAAGAAGCTTGATAATTTTTCAGGTGTCATTATAACTCTCCTTTATTTGTCCGCTATGGAGATCATGCATAATTCTTATTATAGAATCGCGCCCGATCGCGGCATAATTCAAAGTAATATCACTGTATACTTTTATTCAAACTCTCAGCTAACCACTTTGTAAAGACACCCATGAGTTTTGTAACAGAGTCAGGAAGATGCGGGTTTACAACGCCAATTCCATTTTCCTGACGTTACCCTTTTATGCGATTGATATTTTATTCCCATTCATTAGATTTTTGAAATCTTATTCTATCCTTATTTGTTGGAATCCCATTATTTATTTTTTCCCATATGCCATTCTTAAATACTTCGTATTGTTCAAAAGCAACAGGCAATCCTTTTGCAATAGCTATGTCATTATTATCCATAAGTTGAAAATGCAAATGCGGAGCAAAAGAATTGCCTGAATGACCAACTCTACCAATTACATCACCTTTTTTTACATGCTGGCCAACCGAAACCCGAATTGAACCTGTTTGAAGATGGACTAATCCAGCATATACATTATCGGCACACTCTATAATGATGTAGTTACCAGCAACTGATTGTATATCGTCTTTTTTCGGGTCGAAATGCTGAGCGTTTTTATAAGCGTTAGACATATCTGACAGCAATTTTGTTCTTGCTCGTTCTTTATAACCATCCTTTGCTTGGACAATAATCCCATTGCAAGGTGCATATACGTCTTGCCCCCAACAATAATATTCATCTAAAGGAACTCCAAAAAGTAAATATTGCGCCAAACTAGTACGATAAGCGGGCCAACCCTTTCTTTCCCAATCCACTTGAATAAAGTCATAAGCATATCTTGATCCTAATTGGTTTGTGCCGTGACTCGGAATTTTTGTCCCTGGCGTGTTAGGAGAGTACCATTCACCTCTCAAAGGAAACTCCACAATTATCGGCTCACGTGCGTCAATCATCTCATATCCCTCCTCCGTTGATTCTTTACCTACATTATTGAAAAAGGATGGATTACAAAAGCAGAAAAAAGTCGAGTAGTCCATCTCACATGTAAAGGCTAAAGAAAAACCCCAATTCACTTTTCAACATCAGAGAAATCGGGATTTATTGTGACACAATATGGCCAGTTTGTTTAATACAGTCTTTTATAAAAATGAATTACATCATTCCTCTAACTCACAACATTTTACATATAAACGGAAAACGATTGCACGACTAAAAAAATACTTACTAGCCCCCAAACTGTAGCCCCCACTATCCACCAAACAACATGCTTAGCTGAAATCTGTTTACTTTCCATGCTTTCCTTACTTTCTATTATTAAAGCGACTTTCCTTTCCATACCTTTTTTCATAGAAACAAGAACAATAAATCCTATTACGATGAAACCAACAGTTACCCAAAGTAACAAACCCATTTTTACACCCCATTTTTATGAATTACTTTCCTAGCTGGCCGACGATATTGTCAAAGTAAAATCTGAAGCAATTATTAATACTTCTGGATAAACCTCCAATTTAGAAGTTCCGTTATCGCCGCTACCTACAAAAAAATAATATTCTGCTAAATGGCCTGTTTGCTAGATATGGACACAATTGCTTATTAAGCAATCGCGCCCGATTGCAGAAGTTCGTTGCAAATACCGAAGGATTGTTTACGTTCCTTTTTTTACTGGGTTACGAGACTTCTTGTAAAAAAGCACAGCTAACAACAAAAGAATCAGAGGCATGTACCCAATGTAAGATACAAACGGCTCTCCACTCAAAGCATATAAAGAAAAGGGTAAAACTGTGAAGAAACATAATACCATAGCAACCCAAGAACGTTTAAAGATTCCATACAAGAAAATGATAGGCGATATAATCGCAGAGATCCAAAATAATACTGCATACAATACAGCCATTTTAACCCCTCCCGTTTCATTGTTTCCCAAAATGAATGCACAAGTCCTTCGCAATATGGCCCGATTGCGATACAGACACAATCGTTTATAAAGCAATCGTGCCCATTAATTTAATAAAGTAAATTAAATTTCGCGAATACGATAAGAGCTGCCAATAAAATAAAAGTCTCGGTTAAAGTCAAAATAAACTGTTTTAGATACTTAGAATACTTCCACTCAAAAAACGCCCTAATTAGCATACGTATGAATGTGAAAACCAGGACAGTAACAATGAACAGGTTATAAGATTCAGGAAAATATACAAGGTCCACTACAAGGGAGAATCCTCACTTACTTTCTCAATGTTGAAAATCCTTCGCACAAGGGATTTTGCTGTAGACATCTAAATAAAAATTACCACAAAAATTAAAGCGACCCTTAAAAAAACCAAATCATAGCATATCCCCTTCTTGCATTCTATCCCGATTCAGGCACTGTGCTTCTTCAACAACTGCGCCCGATTATTGGGAGAACATTACCCTTTCTCAGCCACTAATGCTGAATGTCTTCTAAAACCCGAAGATTATCTCCTTTTTTTGAATACAAGGCGAAATACTCTTTATCTTCCTCGATAAGGTTCCAAACCATCTTTTCTTGTATCATTATCTTAAATGCTTCTTCTTTGTTTTGATTGTACGGGTCATATGCCTTAATCCAATATTCTTTGTTGTTGCTTGACTGACCTTTTTCAATCACCATCAACGTTGAGGCAGTTGATACTCCCCCACAAGAAGCAAGTATTAATGTGAAAAGGATAATGAATAACCCAAAAGTTTTTTTCATAAATCTTCCTCCCACGATTAAATAATGCTTTTTTAGTCTCAACAATCTGGCCCGATTCTGGCACGAATTTTATTCAGCTAAAGCCCTAATTGAGGAAATCTATTATTGGATAATTCCTTGCCTAAAATCCACATAAACTTTACAAATACCAATGCTCATTTGTTTTTGTCCTTGTACATTTTATAAACCCTTCCAATTATCGGCAGAATTATTAGGAAAGGAAAAAGAATATTAAACCATAGGGGTTTATCAAAAGAACTAACACTATAAATAATTACAACGAATGCAATCCCAAGAATAATGTCAGCTATTAAATTATGTTTTTCAGATTTAAACATTGAAACCACTTCTGTATCCTTTGTTTCCATCACTCATAGTGTCTAAACTCCTATTAAACCTCCGAAGGGTTATTCAATTAAATGGCCCGATTGCAGAATGGGCGAAGATCCATCTTCAAGAATTGCGCCCGTTTGCTTAAATTACATTAAAAAAATCTGTTACCCTATAAATCACCAATCCTAAAATGAATAAGACACAAGTTATAGCACTTAGGAGATATGTTTTACTTTCTCTTGTGAAAATCGATTTCATTATGGTACGAAAAGCAAACACAGCAGCCATACTTACAAAAATCAATATTCTAAGGCGTGGAAATTCATTTATTGCTATAATCATCACAATAAAACTAGCCCAGTAGAGTATTCTTTCACCATATTTATGTAGTTTGTTTACGTATTTTACATCTAATTCAGATTCCTCTATATTCAATTTTGTTATTAGCTTTCGATTGATAAATTGATCTAAAATTAGAATGGCAATTAGAATAGTAATAATGGCTATCATTTTAATCCCCCTATTAGACATCATCCTACTTCATTGGCATTAATGGCGATCTTATTGTTCCAGAATAGCGCCAGATTGATTAATAATTTTTGCTATTTGTTAAAGCCAAAAAGTATATGTTAACTCCTGTTAATCCACCACCAATAATCGCCATTAATGTTCCGATTATTACCCAAGCCGTAGTCAAAAGAGTAGACAAATATATACCAGCCATAAGCAATGCTAAACCAACGAACAATAACACAATGTTTGTTTTCATACCTCCACCTCTTATGCCTTCCTTTTCCGTTAAATGTACCGATTGCGATACAGACACAATCGCTAATATAGCAATCGCGCCCATTAGTTTAATAAAGTAAATTAAATTTCGCGACTACGATAACAGCTGCCAATAAAATAACAATCTCGGTTAAAGTTAAAAAAAACTGTTTTGGATACTTAGAATACTTCCACTCAAAAAACGCCCTAATTAGCATACGTATGAATGTGAAAACCAGGACAGTAACAATGAACAGGTTATAAGATTCAGGAAAATATACAAGGTCTACTACAAGAACAACAAATAAGATAACCAAAGAATAGTTTATAAATGGTTTATCTACTTCCTGATGTAATTGTTTTACATAATTGCGAGAGGGAGAATCCTCACTTACTTTCTCAATATTAAAAATCCTTCGTGCAAGGGATTTTGCTGTAGACATCAAAATAAAAATAACCACAAAAATTAAAGCGATCCTTAGAAAAAACCAAATCATAGCATATCCCCTCCTTACATTCTAGCCCGATTCAGGCACAGCGCTTCTTCAACAACTGCGCCCGATTCTGGCATAACGTTGTACGAAAATTGCGGCGGCTTAATGAATCCAATCGTAAGTTTGGATGTAGCTGAAAAGTCAGGTCAAGCCTTCTTGGATAAAGAATATTTTTATTTTATCCTATTTTTTTTAAATCGATCTCCCAAATTAGAATACAGTAAGCTAAATATAATAACAGCTACAAATAATATCAAACCAATAATGAATAATACATTGTTTTGTAGTATGTCGCTTAATAACCAAAATACCATACTTGCTGATAAAGCCAGAATGGTTTTTCCGTAGAATTTACCCAACGCTAGTTTATCGTATTTTGCTTTTTCCCCTCTAGGCAGCGTGTTAAATCCTGCAATAAGAAATGTTCCTTTTCCACTCAACAGAAATACACCGAAAACAGTAAATGAAAAAATACCAACACTTAATAACATGGTAACACCTCCATAAAGTAGAGTGCTTAATAACACATACGAATGAATGTTAATAAAAGTTCAGGGTTGAAAGTAATATAAATAGCAATAGGTAAATCAACATGATTTATTGCTTTTAATACCATTTCTTGTTCATTGTATTTAGCTGGTTTCGTTCAATAAGGTTTCTCTATAAAATGGCCCGATTCTGGCACGAATTTTATTCAGCTAAAGCCCTGATTGAGGAAATCTATTATTGGATAATTCCTTGTCTAAAATCCACATAAACTCTACAAATACCAATGCTCATTTGTTTTTGTCCTTGTACATTTTATAAACCCTTCCAATTATCGGCAGAATTATTAGTAAAGGAAAAAGAATATTAAACCATAGGGGTTTATCAAAAGAACTAACACGATAAATAATTACAATGAATGCAATCCCAAGAATAATGTCAGCTATTAAATTATGTTTTTCAGATTTAAACATTGAAACCACTTCTGTATCCTTTGTTTCTATCACTCATAGTGTCTACACTCCTATTAAACCTCTGAAGGGTTATTCAATTAAATGGCCCGATTGTCTTATACTATAATGCGGCTTGATTGCCTGAAGAAATTCTATTCAATAATCTTTTCCCGATAGTTATGTGGCATAGCGTTGTACGACAATTACGCCCTATTCTAGCCGACTGTTGCTATTTTAAGGAGTCCATTATTTCTTTTGCATCCAATAAAAACAAGTCGAATTTCTTTTTCAGCGATTTAACGGTATTACTTCAGTCAAATTTCACAAAATCTATTAATACATTTTCCTCTGAACCGATATATCTTTTTTCTTAATATGTGAAAGAAGTAGCACCATTCCATAGTCTATTTATTATACGGATAACAAATCAAAACGTTTCACTATCTGTCCTGGTTGTTGAATACATCCGTTGTCAAAGGATTTACTCTTAATTCATGTAAACAAAAAAAGTATGAGAAGGAAAGTACTTTTCCCCTCATACTCTTAAACTTTTAATTAATTATGCACTTAATTTCAAACTTAAAGCATAGCCAACTCTCTTCGCCAAATCAACAACGCGTGCAGAATAGCCCCACTCATTGTCATACCAAGCAAGCACCTTAACTTTTCTAGTCCCCATGACAATCGTCGAAAGCCCATCAACAATTGCAGACTCCGTAGTTGTATTCAAATCTACAGAAACCACAGGATCTGTTGTATAAGCAAGAATCCCTGACATGTTTGATTTTGCCGCCTTTTTGAATGCATCATTCACCATTTCCACCGTCACATCTTGTTTAAGATCAACAACAAGGTCAACAAGTGAAACGTTCGGCGTCGGTATGCGCAGTGCCATACCATGAATTTTACCTTCCAATTCCGGCAAGACCAATGACAGCGCTTTCGCAGCACCTGTCGAAGTCGGAATGATGGACTGCGCACATGCGCGTGCTCGACGTAAGTCTTTATGCGGATTATCTAAATTATTTTGATCTGTCGTAAATGCATGAACAGTCGTCATCAAGCCGTTCTCAATTCCAAAAGCATCATTCAGCACTTTTGCAACTGGCGCAAGACAGTTCGTCGTACAACTAGCATTCGAAATAACCTCATGTTTATCAATATCAAGTTTTTCATCATTCACGCCAAGGACAATCGTGATATCTTCATTTTTACCCGGTGCTGTCAAAATTACCTTTTTAGCACCAGCTTTCAAATGAAGGGCCGCCTTGTCACGCTCGTTAAATTTACCTGTCGCTTCTATAACGATATCGACACCTAGCTCTTTCCAAGGAAGTTTGACTGGATCTCTTTCCGATACAAGCTTCACTCGTTTACCATTTACAACAAGCGCATCTTTTTCGGCAATGATTTCACCATTAAACGTTCCGTGATTTGTGTCATACTTAATCAAATGAGCGAGTGTTTCCGATGGATATGACGCATTTACCGCAACAATCCTTACATCATCCTCCAAAATCATCTGACGGAAAACCATTCGTCCAATTCTTCCGAACCCGTTAATCGCAATAGAAGTAGTCATAGATAAATCCTCCTGTAAGTATGTTATACTTTATGCACTCAATTCGTCTATTAGTATAACACATAACTTATGAGGATAACACGATAAAAATGTAAAAATCCGCAATTCCAATTTTCAGAAAAGAGCTACGCTTTCAAGCCCCATTTTTCCAATAAGGATTCCAACTGCATTTTTGTTTCTGTAATGGTACCGTTGTTATCAATGACCGCGTCCGCACCGGCCTCTTTCTCAACCATTGGAAGTTGAGAGTTAATACGTTCAACGGCCTCTTGTTCATTCAGTTTATTTCTAGCCATCAGTCGTTCTTTTTGAACCTCGGGTGTCACTGAAACAACAATGATTTTCTCAACAAAAGATTGCAATTTGCTTTCGAATAAAAGCGGGATATCCATAATGACCGTTCTAGCTCCCTTTGAAATCCATTGTTCTTTTTGCCGGATCATTTCATTTCGAATAGCGGGATGAATAATAGCATTTAGTTTATTACGCTCATCTTCATTCTTAAATATTCGTTCGCCAAGTTTCTCGCGATTCAATGACCCATCTTCATTCAAAACACCATCACCAAAGTGTTCGCTGATTTCCTGAATCACCGAAGTTCCCGGTTCGACGACTTGACGAGCAATTTTATCAGCATCCACAATTGGAAATCCTTTCTCCTG
The DNA here is from genome assembly GCF_018309085.1 of Sporosarcina sp. Marseille-Q4063. Classification (GTDB taxonomy): domain Bacteria; phylum Bacillota; class Bacilli; order Bacillales_A; family Planococcaceae; genus Sporosarcina. The sequence continues at coordinate 705,551 of NZ_CP070502.1, forward strand.
AAGCATTTCGGATACAGTACTTTTTCCGCTGGCAATACTGCCTGTAAGACCAACGATCATAAGAACCTCCACCTCCTTCCTTAAATCGAATAATCATCTTTGACATTTTGGGCAATAAACCGAAGTTCTGCCCGCAATCCTTACACTTTTCGTATCCGTTTCGCAATTGAGGCATACTTTTCTACCGTACATTTTCAAGCGATTCTGCATGTCTCCTGATTCTCCATTTATATTTCGGTAATCAGAAATCGTGCTCCCGCCTGCATCAATGCTTTCTTGCAATATCTTGACGATGACATAAAACAACTCCGTCTTTCGCTTTAAACTTATTCGTCTAGCTTTTCTCGTTGGATGTATGTTCATTTTAAAGAGCGCTTCCGTTGCATAAATATTGCCGCAACCAGAAATGACTTGTCCGTCCATGATGACTTCTTTTATTGGTTTTTCGGCATATTTGGGAAGCCGAGCCAAATCCAGAAAGTGGCTGCATGCCAATCCATCAAATGGCTCCGGCGCCATTTTCAGTAGCGGCGGATGATCCGCTTCCACATTTAGTAACCGCAGTTCGCCGAAACGGCGGATGTCGGAATAGACAAGCAGCCCGCCGTCCTCCATCGTAAAGATCACATGAATATGTCTTCGAAACTTTAGTTCCGAAATTTCATCAATCGAATTGACAACGAACCACGCTCCCGACATGCCAAGATGGCTGACGAGGAGGTAGTCGTTATTCCCTTTTTGCAAGTCCATGTAAATATATTTACTACGCCTAGTCACATTTACAATCGACATTTGCTTCATTTGTTGGATAAAATCATCGGTGGACATTCCTTTAATAATTGCTTCTCTTCCCTGCTTTTTCGATTCAATCACAACATCAGAAACAGTTACATCTTTTATCGTTCGTCCGATCGCCTCTGGTGCAAATGCACGAACTACGCCTTCAACTTCAGGTAATTCAGGCATCTATTTATTTCCCCTCACTTCATATCATACCAAGAATCTCCGTATGCAGACTCGACTTTTAATGGCACGTCGAGCTTAAATGCGGATTCCATAACTTCAGGTACAATTTTCTTTAATAATTCAATTTCATCGGCAGGTGCCTCGAAAATCAGCTCATCATGCACTTGAAGTAACATGCGTGTTTGTAAACCTTCCGCTTCAAGACGCACCGCCATGTCAATCATCGCTTGTTTGATGATATCCGCCGCGCTGCCTTGGATTGGCGTATTCATTGCAGTACGCTCGGCAAAACTACGTATATTGAAATTAGAGCTTTTTATTTCAGGTAAGTAACGTCTTCTATTCATTAAGGTCGTTACATACCCATTAACTTTCGCTTCCGCTACTGAATCGTCCATGTATTGTTTCACGCCCGGGAAACTCGCTAAATACGTTTCAATAAATTTAGCCGCTTCTTTTCGAGTAATATTTAAATTCTGCGAAAGTCCATAGTCGCTAATACCGTAAATAATTCCGAAGTTAACCGCTTTTGCAGCATCTCGCATCGAAGAAGTTACTTCATCGATGGATACGCCAAAAACATCGGCAGCCGTCTTTGTATGAATGTCTTCTCCTTGGTGGAATGCTTCCATCAATTTTTCATCCTGAGACATATGTGCAAGCACTCTCAATTCGATTTGAGAGTAGTCTGCCGCAAATAATAACCATTCTGGTTCTGACGGTACGAATGCTGCTCTAATTTTGCGTCCTTCTTCAAGACGAACGGGAATGTTTTGCAGATTTGGATTAATGGAACTTAATCTTCCAGTTGTCGTCAGCGCCTGTTGGAAACGCGTATGAATTTTACCATCCTCGTGAATTTCTCTTAATAAACCTTCAATATACGTCGAATTAAGTTTAGCCAGTTGACGATACTGTAAAATTTCACCGATGATTTCATGTTCACTTTCCAATTTCTCGAGTACATCGGCCGCTGTAGAGTAGCCTGTCTTCGTCTTTTTAATTGGTGTTAAGCCGATTTTCTCAAACAAAATAACGCCGAGTTGTTTCGGGGAGTTGACATTGAACTTTTCCCCGGCCATTTCATAAATTGACGTTTCAAGTTCTTTTATTTTCACGGATAATTGTGTTCCAATTTCCGCCAAGGCTTGTTTATCCGTTTTAACGCCTGTCGACTCCATCTTTCCAAGAATCGTGGCAAGTGGCAACTCCAACTCATGGTACAAATCGAATTGCTCGTTTTCTTTTAATTTCTCTTCAATTGTCGAACGTAGTGTCCAGACTGCAAGTGCACTGCGGCTAGCATGTTCCGCGACAATTTCATCAGATGGAGCCGCCTTTTTCGCACCTTTTCCATAGATCAATTCATTTTGTTTAACATCTGTATAACCGAACTGTTTTACAATAGAAGCGATATCCGTATAGGAAGTGGATGGACTCACTATGTATGCGCCGAGAAGTAAGTCAAATTCAATTCCTTTAAGTTCAATTCCGTATCTCGCCAAAGATGCAAGCGCTGCTTTCGAATCTGAACAATATTTCTTTTTAGTTTCATCTTGAAGCCATGTTATAAATAAATCCGAAGACTTCACAACCGAAAAAGGCAGATAGATCGTACGGTTTTCATCTGCTAATGCGATTCCGAGAATGTCCGCATTTAAATAGTTTTCGTCCATCATTTCAACGTGAAGCGCCATCGCATCCGACAAATGTTCTTCTGTTAATTCTTTTACGATCGTAACGTCGATATCTTCTTGCGGCACAACGCTAGCACCCGGGGAGATTTTTTCAAGTAGCGTATTGAAATTCAATTGTTGAAAAATACTAGTGAGCGCTTCATTATCCGGCCCATCGTAGGAAAGTTCATCGATTTTCACGGTTATCGGCGCATCAACGACAATCGTCGCTAAGTCGCGGCTCATATAAGCGATTTCTTCATTCGCCGTTAAATTTTCATTGAGTTTTTTTGCGGTTATTTTATCAAGTGATTTATACACATTTTCAATTGAACCATATTCTTTCAATAGTTTAATCGCAGTCTTTTCCCCGACTCCTGGAACGCCCGGGATATTATCGGATGGATCTCCCATGAGCCCCATCATATCAATCATCTGGGAAGCTGTAATTCCGTATTTTTCTATAATATGTTCAGGCGTGTATTTCTCTGTGTCCGTTATTCCTCTACGCGTAATAAGCACTGTCGTATGTTCAGTCGCAAGTTGAGTCAAATCTTTATCACCCGAAAACACAACAACTTCAACGCCGGCTTCATTACCTTCGCGGCTCAATGTACCAATGATATCATCCGCTTCGAATTGATCGAGTTCATATTGTTTTATATTATAGGCATCAAGCAGTTTTCGAATATAAGGAAATTGCTCCGACAACTCGGATGGGGTTTTCTGACGTCCTCCTTTATATTCTTCAAATGTTTTATGTCTAAAAGTTGTTTTTCCTGCATCCCACGCCACGAGCATATGGGTCGGTTTTTCTTCTTGCAAAATATTTTGAAGCATCATTGTAAATCCATATACTGCGTTTGTATGAATCCCGTGATCGTTCGTTAATAAAGGCAAAGCAAAAAACGCTCTGTATGCAAGGCTATTTCCATCAATAAGAATTATTTTCTTTTTTGTCAAGTACATCCGCTCCTGTTCATAATAAAAAACGTCATAATAAAACCGTCATCTTCATCTATCTTACCACGTGGGCTAGGATAATTGAAAATGACGGGTATCTAAAACACTTTCTGTTTACTGTCCTATTCGAAATAACCAGTTAAAGTTTTCGCGTACGGTGAATCTGCCGGGATAATGATCATCGTATCTTCGCCAATAGTTTTCGTGTAGGATTGTAGTGTCCGGTATAAGCTATAAAACTCAGGGTCTTTTGAAAAAGTATCATTGTAAATTTTTGCGGCTTCAGATTCGCCTTCAGCGTGAATAATCGCGGCTTTTTTACTTGCCCCCGCTAACATTTCAGTCACTTCACGGTCTGTTTCCGCCTCAATTCTACTTTTATCTGCATCCCCTTCAGATAAATACGTCTGTGCAGTTGATTCGCGTTCAGAAATCATTCTCGTGTAGATTGATTGCTCGTTTTCTTCAGGCAAGTCAATTCGTTTCATACGAACATCGACAATTTCAATTCCGAAATTCCCATGATCTAAAAATTCATTAACACGTTCGGTAACTCTGTCGTTCAATGAACCCCGTTCGGAATTTTCATCATTCACGACATCCACGTAGTCAAGCTGCCCAAGTTCAGTACGGACAACAGAATAGATGAATTCAGACATGCGCATTTCCGCATTAACAATGTTTCGTGCATTTGAAATCATTTCTCTAGGATCTGTTATTTTCCAAACTGCATAATTATCAATCATAATTCGTTTTTTATCTTTCGTGTTAATCTCAGCTTCAGAGACATTATAAGTCATTTGGCTTTTCGGCAGTGTCATGACGCTTTGAATGAAAGGCACTTTAATATTGATACCCGGTTCCCAAATAACCCTCTTAATTTCCCCAAACTGAGTGACAACCCGATACTCATTCTCTTTAACTATGAAAACATTAGCGATTAAGATGACAATTATCGCAAAAATAGACGTCAAAATCAGCGTTAATTTAACATACTTTTTAACTTCAATTGGCGACGCTGGACTTCCCGGCTTTTTGGGACCGCCTTTAGATTTTTGTTTTTGTTGCTTTTCAAATAGTCTTTCTTCAAAACTTTTGAACGGATTTTTATCGTTTGTCATTACTCTTCATCCTCCTCTTCGTCTTTAGTCGAGACTGGAGGTGAAGTGTTCTCCAATTGTTGCAACGGTAAATATTTCACTGTTTCACCGTTGTCATTCATAATGTATATTTTAGCCTTCGGTAACACTTGTTCAAGCGTTTCCAAGATTAAACGTTCACGCGTTATTTCTTTATTGCCTTTGTATTCTGCATGTAATTTATTGAAAAGAGATACGTCACCATGCGCTTGTTCAATACGGGCTGTTTTTTGACCGGTTGCACGGGAAATGATTGCATCACGTTCTCCGATTGCTTCACTGCTTTTTTGGTTTTCGTATTTTCTGGCTTCGTTAATTTTCGTGTTTTTCGTTTCACGAGCATCCGTAACTGCTGTAAATGCAGCTCGAACTTCAGAGTTTGGAAGTTCTACGTCTTGAAGTTTCACGCCTTGAATAACGATGCCGATATCATACTTATCTACTAAAGTCGCCAGGAGTTCCCTTGTCTCTGCCTCTATTTCCGCTTTTCCATCCGTTAATGCAGCGTCAATCGTTGAGCTACCAATAATTGACCGGATTGAAGCAGACGTTGCATCATGTAAAATTTCTTCAGGATTCTCGGCATGAAATAAAAACTTGGTTGGTTCAGTAATTTTCCATTGGACAACCAAATCGGTTAAGACGATATATTCATCTCCCGTAATCATTTTCGTTTCAGGATCATAGTCGACAACTTCTCCGTCTTCTTGCTTATAACCGAATTTCAAACTGAAAGTCTCTTTCGACAAAACTTCAACATGCTGAATTGGCCAAGGAAGTTTAAAATGCAATCCCGAATTTGTAACTTCCGTGTTTGCTTTACCGAATGTAATCACAACTGCCTGTTCCGATTCATCCACTGTGTACCAGGTTGTAAAACCAACTATGAGGAGCATAATTCCCAAAATCCCCATCCCAATCATCATTAATATTCGTTTAACACTCATTGATAATCCCCCTTACGATTTCCATCATCTCTCTATACGGACTTGGCAGTTAATAGTTTCGTTTCCGCCTAGGAATCCTTAAACTGAAACTAGTACCGACATTTGATTTACTTTCAACTTGTATCGTTCCGCCGTGGACTTCGATTAAATGTTTAACAATCGCTAGCCCAAGTCCCGTGCCGCCTGAATCGCGACTTCTAGCACGGTCGACTCGATAAAACCTTTCAAAAAGCCGTTCTAATTCCGATTCTTTAATTCCAATCCCTTCGTCTTTAACGATAATGACTACGTCGTCTTCAATTTCCTTAACTTCTATCGTTATCGTCGTGTCTTTCATTGAATAAATGATTGCATTCGACAACAGATTTACCATCACTTGAATTAAGCGGCCTTCATCGCCGTCAATCACAATTTCATTTGGCATATCAAAGCTAACAACCATATCTTTCTCTTCAATGCGACCACTGACAACTTGTATTGCCTCATAAATCATTTTCTTCAAGCCGACTTCACTGTATTGAAGCGTGAAGCCTTCCCTTTCAACATCTGACAATACTAATAATTCATCGATTAATCGCTTCAGTCGATTGCTTTCTTTTTGAATAATTTCAAGAAATTCTTTCATGACTGTTTGATCATTCATTGCACCGTCGAGTAAAGTTTCTGCAAATCCTTTAATCGATGTCACTGGGGTTCTTAGTTCATGAGAAACATTCGCTACAAAATCTTTTCGAATTTTTTCAAGCCTTACTAATTCAGTGATATCATGTATGACAACGACAATCCCTAACCAATTGCCGTAATTGCCGATGACTGGAGCACCATATACATTCACGGAAGATGACACGCCATTAACTTGTAAATTCAATTGGGTTTCGCAAGATTGTTCAGTCATATAGACATCTTCAATAAGACTCTCAAGCTCTCCAGGCAGTTCAAGGGAATTCACGGTTTTTCCAATTAACTTTTCATCATCCTTAAAACCGAATGTCGTTCTAAAAACACCATTAACGAGATTAAGCGTCCCCCCACGTCCGAACATTAAAAGGCCGCTCCCCATGCTTTCAATAAGCGTATTTAAACGTTCTTTTTCCATTTCTCGTTCCGTTGAAATTTCTTGCATCGTTTGTGAAATCGAATAAATTGCTGATGAAAGATCATTTTTTCGTTCTTTTTCAATCATTGCAGTATGTACAGAATAATCCCCTTCCGCGAGCTTAATCGCATTGGAAGTTACTTCATCAATCGGTTTAATATATTGCAATAGTAAACGTGTAATTATATAGAGCGAAACAAATAATGCTGTCAGTAAAACAATCAAAAGAAACAGTAAATAATCACGTTTTATAATAGGATCCGCGCCTTGATTGAACAAGGGAAAAAACTGGCCCAGTACAATTCCCAGGCCAGTTAATAGAACCGATAAAAATAATATATTTGCAAGAACGAGACGGCCGTATAGACCCTTCATCACAGATCCAGCTCCTCGAATTTATAACCAATTCCTCTTACGGTTTTTATAAATTGTGGTTTTCTTGTATCTTCTTCCACTTTTTCTCTTAAATGACTTACATGAACATCGACAATTCGCGTATCACCCGCAAAATCATAATTCCATACAGCACTGAGCAATAAGTCGCGAGAAAGGACACGATTCTTATTTTGAATGAAATAAGCAAGTAGTTCAAATTCCTTCGGTGTAAACTCCAGTTTTTCTCCGTGAAGATACACTTCATACCGGTCCAAATAAACTTTGAGCGGACCTGATTGTAAAGTCTCTTCAACCGCTGAATTATCTACCTCTGTCTTACTTCGTCTAAGAACGGCTTTGATGCGCGCAACAACTTCTCTTGGACTAAACGGCTTTGTCATGTAATCATCGGCGCCGATTTCCAAACCATGAACTTTATCAAATTCATCGCCTTTTGCGGTAAGCATGATGATCGGAATGTTACTCCCTTGCGAACGAAGTCTTTTACATACTTCGATTCCGTCTAACTTGGGCAACATTAAATCAAGGACAATTAAATCTGGCTGCTCACTTTGCACCAATTCAATGGCCGCTTCTCCATCGGCTGCACTAATCGTTTCGTAACCAGATAGTTTTAAGTTATACTCAAGTAATTTACGAATCGGTTGTTCATCTTCAACGATAAGTATTCTTTGCATTAACGCACTCACCCATCCAGTTAGAAATTTTCCATAGCCCCTGAAATAAGTCGATCTTCCACAATAGGAGGTGTTACTTTCACTTTTCCAGAAACTACAACAGCCAGATCTCCATCTAGCGCTTCCACTTTAACGATTATTTTGTTAGCCGACTTATCGACGTTGATAACTTCCAACAGGAAATCTACCGTCGCATAATGATATACGGGCTTAGGAAATTCGAGATGTTGTTCAACAATATGTGAACCTGGTCCCGGTAGATATTTTGAAATAGCCGAAGAAATAATGCCCGTCAACATGATTGTTGGAACAATCGGATTTTCATATGGCGTTTGCGATGCATAATCGTGTTGAATGTAGAGTGGATTCCCGTCATTTGTTAGCCCAAGATATAAAAGTAAATCTTTGTCTTCTATTTTTTCCGTGAGCTTTAATTTTTCCCCCACTGTTATCTCTTCGATTTTTCTGCCAAGCCTTCTTTTCTTACCTAGAATCAACTGAATTCCTCCCCTAAATATCATTATAAGTTAAAAAACGAGCAGCTTTCGCTACCCGTGTGTAATTTATGCTAATACTTTCATTACAGCCCTAACTGAATCTGCAGATTTGGAAAGAGCCACTTTTTCGTCTTCAGTTAAATCAAGTTCAATAATCTTTTCAATTCCCTTAGCACCGAGAACAGTCGGCACACCCAGGTAAATTCCGTCAAGATCATATTCACCTTCTAAAAAAGCAATTGCAGGAAGAACGCGTTTCTGGTCTTTTAAGATTGCTTCGGCCATTTCGACTAATGATGCTGCAGGCGCGTAATATGCAGAACCATTGCCTAACAGATTTACAATTTCCGCTCCGCCGTTACGCGTACGATCAACGATTTCTTCAAGTCGTTCTGGTGAAATTAAAGTTTCTAATGGAATTCCACCTGCATAAGAATAACGTACAAGAGGAACCATGTCATCCCCATGCCCACCCAGAACGAATCCTGTTACATCTTTCACAGAGAGGTTAAGCTCCTGCGCTACAAACGTACGGAAACGTGCAGTATCCAATACACCCGATTGTCCGATTACACGTTCTTTCGGGAAACCAGATGCTTGATAAACTGTATATGTCATCGCATCAACTGGATTTGTTAAAACGATAATTGTTGAATTTGGAGAATACTTCACAATTTCACTTGTTACGGCCTTCATGATCTTTTGGTTAGTCTGTACTAAATCATCACGGCTCATGCCTGGTTTTCGTGCAATACCCGCTGTAATGATCACAATATCAGAATCCTGGGTATACGAGTAGTTTGAAGTCCCAATAATGTTTGCGTCAAACCCTTGAACCGGACCTGCTTCAAGCATATCAAGTGCTTTCCCTTTTGTTGGATTCTCCATTTGAGGAATATCTACAAGAACAATGTCAGCTAATTCTTTTTGCGCTAAAAGAAATGCAGTCGTTGCGCCAGTGAAGCCGGAACCGATAACCGATACTTTCTTGCGTGTCATTGTCATGAGGTTACTCTCCTTTTATTCATATGTAAAGGGGGAACAAGTCCCCCTCTTTATTATATTATAGATTTTTGATTAATTCGTCTGCAAACTCGGAAGTTTTAACTTTAGTAGAACCTTCCATTAGTCGTGCAAAGTCATATGTTACAACTTTAGAAGCAATTGTCTTTTCAATCGATTCTTCGATCATTTTAGCTGCTTCATTCCAACCAAGGTGTTGAAGCATTAGAACACCTGATAGAAGGACTGATGATGGGTTAACAACGTCAAGTCCAGCATATTTCGGTGCAGTACCGTGAGTTGCTTCGAAGATTGCGTGACCCGTTACATAGTTAATATTCGCTCCTGGTGCAATTCCGATTCCGCCAACTTGTGCAGCAAGTGCATCAGAAATATAGTCACCGTTTAGGTTCATTGTCGCAACAACATCATACTCTTTCGGACGAGTTAGGATTAACTGTAAGAAGATATCAGCGATTGCTTCTTTAATGATGATTTTACCTGAAGCTTCAGCGTCTTCTTGTGCTTTGTTTGCAGCGTCAGTACCTTCTGCGTCTTTAATCTTGTCGTACTGTCTCCATGTGAATACTTTGTCTGCGAATTCTTCTTCAGCAACTTCATAGCCCCAAGTTGCGAACGCGCCTTCAGTGAACTTCATGATGTTTCCTTTATGAACAAGCGTCACTGATTTACGTCCTTCATCAAGTGCGTAATTGATCGCAGCGCGAACTAGACGTTTTGTTCCATCTTCTGAAACCGGCTTAATACCGATACCTGAAGTTTCTGGGAAACGGATGTTTTTAACGCCCATTTCATCTTGTAAGAAGTTAACTAGCTTTTTAACTTCGTCTGTTCCTTTTTCATACTCGATACCTGCATAAATATCTTCAGTGTTTTCACGGAAGATAACCATGTCGCAATCTTCAGGACGTTTAACTGGTGAAGGAACGCCTTCAAAGTAACGAACTGGACGAATGCATGTGTATAGATCTAGTTCTTGACGAAGTGCAACGTTTAGTGAACGGAAACCTCCGCCGATTGGTGTTGTAAGTGGCCCTTTAATAGCGATCAAATACTCTTCGATCGTATCTAGTGTTTCTTGCGGGAGCCATTCGCCTGTTTCATTGAATGCTTTCTCTCCTGCTAGCACTTCTTTCCATACGAGTTCTTTCTCGCCGTTATAAGCTTTTTCAACTGCTGCTTCTAGAACGCGTGAAGCTGCATTCCAAATATCAGGACCTGTACCGTCACCGATAATAAATGGGATTACTGGATTGTTTGGAACGTTCAAAACACCATTTGATACTGTTACTTTTTCACCGTTTGTCATTAAAAAATTCCTCCTAAAAATTCAAAATCATAGGGCTAGCTCATAAATAAGCCGCCAAGTTATTTTAGCGTTCGCTAATCGGAACATACTTTTGCATGCCTGGACCAGTATAATCCGCACGTGGGCGAATTAAACGGTTGTTTGCATATTGCTCGCGAATATGCGCAATCCAACCTGAGACACGCGAAACTGCAAAAATCGGCGTGAACAAATCATGATCAATGCCAAGAGAATGGTAGACTGACGCAGAATAGAAATCTACGTTTGGTGGTAGATTCTTTTCAGCAGTAAAGACTTCTTCAATCTTAACAGACATCTCGTACCACTTCTCTTCGCCGCGTAATGCCGTAAGTTTCTTGGACATGTCACGAAGATGTTTCGCACGTGGATCACCTTGACGGTAAACACGGTGGCCGAATCCCATAATCTTTTCTTTATTTGCAAGTTTATCTTTAATATAAGCTTCTGCTTTATCTACCGAACCGATTTCCGCAAGCATTTTCATAACTTGCTCGTTCGCTCCGCCGTGTAAAGGTCCTTTGAGTGCACCGATCGCCGCTGTGACGCCCGAGTACATATCCGAAAGTGTCGCTACGCAAACTCGTGCTGTGAATGTCGATGCATTCAATTCATGGTCTGCATGAAGAACGAGTGCTTTGTCGAACGCTTCAACTTCAATCGCATCAGGCTCATTTCCAGATAACATGTATAAGAAGTTTGCAGCATAACCTAATTCTGCATTTGGAGCGACTGGTTCTAACCCTTTACGGATTCGACCGAATGCTGTTACCAAAGTAACAATTTTCGCTTGGATTTTAATCGCTTTTTCATAGTTTGCTTCATCGGACATATCTTCTGATTTTTCATCGTATAATCCGAGAAGGGAAACTGCGGTGCGCAAAGCTGACATAGGATGTACTTTGTCAATTGGATACATTTTAAAGTGATCGTATACTTCCTGAGGAACTGTCATGTTTGAAATAAGTTGCTGTTTAAGTTCAGCAAGCTCGTCCTCTTTTGGTAATCGCTGATGCCATAGAAGATAGATAACTTCTTCAAAACTGGCATTATTAGCGAGGTCGTCAATGTCATATCCGACATATGTAAGAGTATCATCAATAATTGAACTGATGGCAGACTGTGTCGCGACGACTCCTTCTAATCCCTTGGTTGATGTCATGTAAATCGCTCCTTTTGTTTATGGGGCCATACTTCGCACAATCATAACTAAAGTGGTGTAGCGGCCTTTCAACTTTTATCTTCTTATTCTTTTTTTGCTTACATAATTCATTATAAGCAACTTTGTCATCTTTGTGAATGAAAACGCTTATTTTTATAATAATTAGTAAAAGGAGACCAAGATGTCTATTCATAATAAAAATCAAAAAATCGCTAGAATATTGTTTATAAAATGGCTGCCAATCATTCTAACGATTATTGTTATTTTTATGTTTCCGCCTGTGGCATTTGCGGTTATCGCAGCTTATTTTACCGCGCCTCTTCTTACAGCAGTTCATTCTTTGACAAAACTACCACTAACTATTGCAACTATTTTTGTTATTCTTATTCTTTTCTTTCTTACCTGTTCGTTTATTTACGTTGGCATTCATGGAATAATGGATCTTGTTCCGGCCATAGAGCGTCACTTGACGCCACTAACTTTAAATACAGATATAATTAGCAAGGTGCTGTCTTTTCTCGAAAGCAAAATTATTCAATATGGACAGGCAATTCTTGAATATACGCTTATGATTATCCAAACATTGTTCCAACGTCTTTTCAGTTTTTTCATTTTCCTTTTGGCTTACTTTTTTGCATTACGAGAGTCCGGAAAAAATCGTTTTTGGTTTCTCGTTTACTTTCCTGTAGAAATGCGCAAGCAAGCAAAAAAATCACTGTCAGAAGCAAGTAAAGTAATCGGCACCTTTGTATCCGTTGAAGCACGGTTAATTTTTTTAACATTTATCATTTTATCAATTGGGTTTTCACTTTTACACTTCAAATCTCCGTTTGGAATCGCATTCCTAATTTCGCTTGTTGACGGATTGCCTTTTCTAGGAATAGGAATCTTCTTGATCCCGATGATCGTTTTTTTCATCCACACCGGTAATTTATTCGTTGGCGTATCGCTTATTTTTCTTTACTTATTGACAATAACGACGCGACAATTTACCGAGTCCTATATGTGGGCCTCAACCTTTCAACTAAAACCGGTTCATGCATTTTTAATCATGGCTTGCTCCATTTATCTATTTGGTTTTGTAGGCATTCTATTATCGCCTTTTCTGCTATTTGCTGCCTATAAAATTAAACAACATCCGCTATTCACCGAATAACAATTCGACCGCTTTTCATTTTTTTAGCCAACCAACTAATAATAAAAGGTCTTAATAGATTTCTTGGACCTTGAAACAGCAAAATCAGGCCGAGCGCATCCGTGATAAATCCCGGGATGAGTAACATGATTCCGCCAAAAAAGATGCAGACGCCGTCTATTAATGCAGTTCCTGGAGTCTCCATCGTAGTCATTTTAAGTCTAAATTCATTCCATGCTTTCGTTCCTTGCCTCTTCGCTAAGTAGCCGCCGCCAATTCCAGTGAGTAAAATAATCCCGATTGTCGGTAGTAAACCTAATGTATTACCCGAGTAAATAAGTAACGCCAACTCCGCTGTTGGAACGACGATAAATAAAAGGATGAGCCATCTCATATATGCAAACCCCCCCTAAAAAAGGCTGCTTACCGATGATTCGGAAGCAGCCATGATTTTTTTAAAGTACGCTAGCGTGACCTTTATAAATTACGCCGGATTCAGCATCCATCGTAATGTCTTGCCCGTCTTCAATTACAGCCGTTGCGTTTTCAACACCGACTATAACCGGAATGCCCAAGCTAAGCCCCACAACTGCAGCATGGCTTGTTAATCCGCTTTCTTCCGTGATTAGCCCTGCACATTTCTCAATCGCCGGCATCATATCGCGGTCAGATCCTGTCGTCACAATAATCGCGCCTTCAGTATCTTGTTTCAAAGCTTCTTCAGCATTTTTAACGACAACTGCGCGTCCGTGAGCAACTGTTCGCCCAATACCTTGACCGCGTGTTAGTAAATCGCCGATAACATGTATTTTCATTAGGTTCGTTGTGCCAACTTCACCGACTGGAACACCAGCAGTGATAATGACAACATCTCCGTGAGTAACGTATTGATGTTTAACACTTTCCTCGACAGACTCTTGAAGGATTTCATCAATCGATTTCACGTCTTTTCCGATAATCGGATAGATTCCCCAAACGAGTGAAAGTTTTCTAGAACTTTTCTCTGACGAAGTCAAAGCAATTACCGGACAACCTGGACGATATTTCGCAATCATTTTCGCAGTATGTCCGCTTCTAGTCGGAGCGAGAACTGCTTTAACATTAAGATTTAAAGCGGTATAAGCTGCGGATTGACCAATCGCCTCTGTCAAGTTGCCTTGTTTTTCACGTCTACGCGTTGAAACGAGTGAACGATAATCAACAGCCTCTTCCGTATGAAGCGCGATTTTGACCATAGTTTGTACTGATTCTACTGGATACATGCCGGCAGCAGTTTCACCAGACAACATGATTGCATCTGAACCATCCAATATTGCGTTTGCTACGTCACTCGCTTCTGCACGAGTCGGTCGCGGATTATGTTGCATAGAGTCCAACATTTGCGTAGCCGTAATAACAGGCTTTCCTGCTTGATTACATTTTTCGATAAGCTTTTTCTGAATTAATGGCACTTCTTCTGATGGAATTTCAACACCCAAATCACCGCGTGCAACCATCAGGCCATCAGAGACCATAATGATTTCATCGATATTATCGACACCTTCTTGGTTCTCGATTTTCGGTATGATTTGAAGGTCTGCTCCATCATTTTCTTCAAGAAGACTTCGAATTTCCATAACATCTGAAGCACGTCGAACAAATGATGCCGCTATAAAATCGACACCTTCTTTGATTCCAAATAAAATGTCGTTTGCATCTTTCTCAGTCATTCCAGGCAATTGAACTTGAACACCCGGGACGTTTACGCCTTTTTTGTCTTTCAGGACACCTGAGTTAATAACAAGCGTTTTAATTAAGCCATTTTCTTCATCTAGTCCAATAACTTCAAGTTGGATTAAGCCATCATCAAGAAGAATGGTTGATCCTACCTCTATATCTTCTATTAGCTTATCGTATGTAACCGAAAATACATCGCTATTTCCTTCGACTTCAGTCATAGAAATACTTATATACTGTCCTGTAACAAGGTCAACACGTCCATCTTTCATTGAGTGTGTCCGAATTTCAGGGCCTCTTGTGTCAAGTAAAATCCCGACAACTTTCCCTTTTTTACTAGCTGCCTCGTGGATTCTTTCAATTCTTGCTTTATGCTCAGCATGATCTCCATGGGAGAAGTTTAATCTGGCGACGTTCATCCCTGCATCTATAAGTTCTTCAAGTATTTCCGGTGATTCGCTAGCCGGACCTATCGTACAAACAATTTTCGTTTTTCTCATGTAGTTTCTCCCTTTATGAATAAAATAGTGTCAGTACTGTACTTTTATATTGAAAGTTCTTGAGATAATTTATACATCTTCATATCTGTTTCGTGATGATCAGTAAAGACATCTTCTAAGTTATAGTCTACCACTTGTTGTTTTTGCATGCCAATCGCTTTGCCTCCATGACCTTCCAATAAAACCTCGACTGCCCTGGATCCAAATTGACTTGCAATTACACGGTCTCTCACGGACGGCGAGCCGCCACGTTGAACATGTCCGAGTACAGAATAACGGATGTCAATGTCTGCTGTTTCTCGTAAAATCTCGGCGAGTTCATTTGCAGACATAACGCCTTCGGCAACAATGATAATACTGTGCTTTTTACCTCTACCTGTCCCACTGGCCAGACGTTCGACAATGTCGTCAATATCAAATTTTTCTTCCGGAATCAGAATTGTTTCAGCACCGCCGGCAAGCCCTGCCCATAGCGCCAAATCGCCCGCATCGCGTCCCATTACTTCAATGATGAAAGTTCGCTCATGCGAAGTTGCCGTATCCCTAATTTTATCAATCGCTTCGATTATCGTGTTAAGTGCTGTGTCGAAACCAATCGTAAATTCTGTCCCATTAATGTCATTATCAATCGTTGCCGGAACACAAACGCATGGGATTCCAAGCTTGGTCAATTCGTAGGCGCCTCTAAAAGAGCCGTCTCCGCCAATGACAACTAGCCCTTCAATCCCTTGTTCTTTAATTTGTTCTACTGCTTTCCCCCGGCCTTCAACAGTAAGGAATTCGGGACTTCTTGCTGAACGAAGCATAGTACCGCCGCGTTGGATGATATCCCCAACCGACCCAAGTTCCATATTCTTAATCTTACCCTCAATTAAGCCCTGATAGCCATTAAAAACTCCAGCAACTTCAAGGCCTTCAAAAATAGCTTTTCGAACAACTGCACGTACTGCTGCATTCATCCCCGGTGCATCTCCACCACTAGTTAAAACAGCAATTTTCTTCATAGTCGTCACTCCAATTCGAATAAAATAAGCTGTCGAATATATAAATAAAGCGGTTTTTCAACGCAATCAAGCACACCAATAGTGTGCTTGTATTAATCCTATGGTATTCGTTAAACAGCGTAAAGTTTATTGTTTATTTACTCTCCAAATATACCAATTTCACGGAACTTTTCATATCGCCCCGCTATAACTTCCTCTTGACTCAGCAAAGTTAACGCTTCTAAAGAGGTACGTATTGCATCACCAATGTATACAGCTTGTTTCTTTAAATCACGATGCGCTCCGCCTAAGATTTCAGGAATGATTTCATCAATAATTCCAATCTCCTTTAAATCAGGTGCCGTGATTTTCATGGCTTCTGCCGCTTGTTTAGATAAGCTTGCATCCTTCCATAAAATTGAAGCAGCACCTTCAGGGGAAATAACCGAATAGGTAGAGTGCTCTAACATATGAATATGGTTAGCTACACCAAGTGCCAAAGCGCCGCCACTTCCACCTTCGCCAATGACAATTGAAATCACCGGTACTGTTAACCCAGCCATTTCAACTAGATTACGCGCAATTGCTTCACTTTGTCCACGTTCTTCAGCCGCTTTACCAGGGTACGCACCCTTTGTATCTATAAAACAAATGATTGGTCGGTTGAACTTCTCCGCTTGCTTCATTAAACGAAGCGCTTTTCGATAACCTTCCGGATGTGGCATCCCGAAATTCCGTCGAACGTTTTCTTTTGTATCTTTCCCACGTTGGTGGCCGATTATAGTTATCGGTCTCGAATCGAATGATGCAATTCCGCCGACGATAGCTTCATCATCGCCGTAACTACGATCCCCATGCAGCTGGATGAAATCTTCAAAGAGCTGTGCGATATAATCCAATGTCGTTGGGCGGTGCGGATGTCTTGCAACTTGCACACGGTCCCAAGCTTCCATATTACCATAGATATCTTCTTCTAGATTCTTCAGACGCACTTTCAGTGTTTCAATTTCTTCTGATAAATTCACGTCCGAGTCAATCGTAAACTGTTCAAGTTCCTCAATCTTTTCACGAAGCCTAACGATTGGCTCTTCAAATGCTAATGTTTTACCCAATTCAGTTGGCCTCCTTTACGTGAAGTCTTACGATTTTAGAAAGTACATCCTTCATATGTGAGCGATGAACAACCGCATCGAGCTGACCATGGTCGAGAAGGAATTCGGCCGTCTGGAAGTCTTCAGGCAGTTTTTCTCTTACAGTTTGCTCAATTACGCGTCTACCCGCAAAACCAATGAGTGCTTTTGGCTCAGCAATATTAATGTCGCCTACTGATGCAAAGCTTGCTGAAACGCCGCCTGTTGTTGGATAGGTCATAATTGAAATATAAAGTAAACCTTGCTGGGAATGACGATTTAACGCCACACTCGTTTTCGCCATTTGCATGAGGGAAAGAACCCCTTCTTGCATTCTTGCGCCGCCGCTCGCAGTAAAAATAAGCATCGGGATTTTTCGTTCTGTGGCCATTTCAATTGCACGTGTTATTTTTTCACCTACGACAGAGCCCATAGACCCCATTCTAAAGTGTGAATCCATAATTGCAACTGCGACCTCGTGTCCGTCAATCTTCCCGGTTCCCGTTAACACAGCTTCATTCAATCCCGTCTTTTTTGCATCTTCTTCAACCTTTTCTGTATAGGCAGGGAAATTTAACGGGTTTAAGGTTTTTAGATGATCATCAATTGATTTAAAACTGTCCTCATCAAAAAGGATAGCCGCTCTTTCTGCAGCCGTCATTCTAAAGTGATGATCACAATTAGGGCATACCTTTAATGCATTTATGAGTTCTTTCGTCATAGTGACTTTTTTACATTCCGGGCACTTTGTCATAATTCCTTCTGGAACATCATTTTTATTATTGTTGGAAGGTATTGTTGACTCTTGTTGCTTCCGGTTTCTTTTAAAAATGTCGCGAATCATTACTTTCTTCCCTTCTTTCTCTTTCAACTACATCAATCCATTTCTTATATGCCGCTAGTGCCGCATTCTCATTTCCCGAGCGGACTGCTTGTAGCACGTCTTTTACTAATGAGTTTTCCATTCCGTGTGTCATGGCATCGAATCGAACCATGCTGTATTGCTTTAATAAAAACCAAATCTTTAATGAAAGCCGATTTTCAGTCGCAACGATCATTTCTCTGATTAGATCTTCACGGAGTATTTCCCCATTGTGTTCAATTTTCGCGAGTAAGCTTTCCCATACTGGCAATTCTCGAAAAATGCTATTTCGGCTAACTGCTTTAATTGCGCTGATCTCATGAATTCTTCTGGTTTCATGTACATCAATGAATGAATCTGGCTGTTGCATGATGAAATCTGCTAGCACTTCGACGAATTGATGTTTTTGAAAATCGGCTAGAAAAGTTCCCTCGCCGCGCTTCGTCTCGATGAGTCCAAGAAGTTCTAAGCTGCGGAGCGCTTCGCGAACGGTCGATCTGCCTACTTGCAGTCGTTCGGCCAATACGCGTTCTGAAGGGAGTTTTCCGCCTGTTTTAATACCTTCATTTTTAATAATGTCTCGTAGTTCATGAACGATATCTAAATACATTTTTGATGGCGCTTTATGAATTTCCACTTCTGTGCTCCTCTGGAAACAACAATTTTTCGGTGGTCAGACCACTGCTGCCTTTAAGCATACAGAAAAGATTGCTACACGTAAAGTGAAAGTGGGAAAAGGTAAAAATTCAAACTTTTGTACTATATATTAACATGAACTTGATTAATAGCAGTCGACTGTAGGTGCTTGAATAACGCACCATTCTTCACCATTCAAGTGAATGTTATATTCGAACCGTTGATTTCCGTTGCGGGCGGACGCGTTCCACGGGGCTCCTCGGTCGCTGGTGCGCTGCCCCCCTAATATTGGACACGCCATCTAATATTAGGAGGCCCAAAAAGAATGTCCAAGTATACAAAAGAATTTAAACTTCTAGTAGCCAAACGTTATGAACATGAAAATATTAGTTACCGAGACCTGGCAGAAAAGGTCGGAGTCGACAACTCTGTAATTCGTTACTGGGTGCTACTGTTTCGACATCATGGTGATAATGCATTCGATTTTCCCTATACAAACTATCCAGGAGCCTTTAAACTAAGGGTAATTCAATTTATCAATGAAACGGATTACTCTATTCGAGAGGCATCGGCTATTTTCCATATCCCGGATCCTAGTATGGTTCGTAGGTGGAAGAAAAGGTGGGAGACAGCTGGTGAAGGTGCCCTTGAAATAAAAGAAAAGGGGCCTTCTACAATGAAATCTCGCAATCAAAAGAAAAGCACTTCCAAAGATCTTGTCGACCAATCAAGAGAAGCCATGGAAAAAGAACTCGAATATCTTCGTATGGAGAATGCCTATCTAAAAAAGCTGGAAGCCTTAGTTCAGGAAGAAAGATCACCAAAAAGATTAAAACGAAAGTAATATTTCTACTAAGGCATGAATTCCCAGTGAACAAGATGGTAAAGATAGCCGGTATTGCAAGAAGCACCTACTACAACATCGTAAATAGTTTCAAGCAGCCAGACCCCGACCGGAAGTGGAAGAGAAGAATCAACTTCATCTACCACCGACACAAAGGGCGCCTTGGGTATCGACGCATCACCGACGTCCTGAACGAAAAAGGACACACGATAAACAAGAAGAAAGTTCTTCGGATTATGCGAGACCTGGGGCTTCAATGTATTGTCCGAATGAAGAAGTACAAATCCTATAAAGGTGCATTCGGGAAAGCAGTCCCAAATATCTTGAACCGCAATTTCAAAGCGGAAAAACCCAACGAAAAATGGGTTACAGACGTTACAGAATTTAAATTATTTGGACAGAAATTATATCTCTCTCCTATTTTAGACCTGTTCAACGGCGAAATCATTACCTATACGCTTCAATCGAGGCCTACGTTTGATTTAGTGGAAACAATGTTAAAGCAGTCACTTGAATACGTAAAAGAAGACGATGAGCTCTTGATCCACTCAGATCAAGGCTGGCATTATCGAATGCCACAATATTGTCAGATACTAAAGGAATACAACATCACACAGAGCATGTCGCGAAAAGGAAACTGTTACGACAATGCCGTCATCGAGAACTTTTTCGGAATCCTTAAATATGAATTCCTGTTCCTGCAGGAGTTCGATGATCTTGAACACTTTAAAGAGGAACTAGAACAGTATATCTATTATTATAATCATTTAAGAATCAAGTCCAGATTAGAGCGGAAAAGCCCAATGGGCTATCGGAAAAAATACGAACTCGCTGCTTAGAAAAATAGTGTCCAATTTTAAGGGTCCAGTGCATGACGCTCCACTGCGGGGTCTCCCCTGTCCCGCTAATCCCTTTGGAGTCGCCGCCCCATATACGTCAACTTAAGCTTTAAACCAGCTCTTCATCATCAAATTTTCAATAAAACACAATGTTTCGCCGAAAAATGTTTACCTTATTCGTCTAAAGGGAATCGTTCAGTAAATGCTTAAGATTGTTGGCATTACTAAATAAGACACACCCCATTCTCTTTTAAAAATTTGATTGTTTTATTTTTGTTGTTGGTCAGTTCTTGGTTTTATTTTCTTTATATTTTTACGACCGAGCCTGGCCAACCCTTTTATTAATTCGTTGATAAGATTTTCCCACTCCAATTGATCCCTTGCTTGCCAAATTTTCCAAATCCTCTTACTAACCTCACACATTGTGATTTGTTCGCTTAGAATGATATCTCTTTCTTCTTTAAAATAAACCCGAAGCTGATAAGTAATTAATAAGCTAAGGAGTAAAAGAATTAATTCCGCATAAAAGTGACACTCCCATCGCTCTTTTTTCATATTTCGATAGAAATCAACCTCCATATCTGATTTCCATGACTTAAAAACAAGCTCAACTTGCCAACGATACCGATATAATTGAGGGACCTCTTCTGCCGGCACTTTTTGTGGAAGATTCGTTACATAGACCGAGATACTTGATACATCATAAGATTTTTTCTTGATTTTACCTGGTTTCGTTTGTCCACGTCTTTTAATCCGTTCTTCTTGTCTTTGCTCTTGTTCATGGGTCATTCGATAAATTACCAGTCGAGTCGGATATTTTGCTTGTTTTCCCAAATAGACCTTCGGATATTCCCGTATTGTTCCACGTTTCATTGTCTTTAATTCTTCCTCGAGATAAAGCCGTTCATAGGCATACATTTTCATGATCTTGCCATCTTTATGATACCGAGGATTTGGATGGTCTACGTAAAACATTGTATCTGCCGGAGCGCGTGACACATAAAAAGCTTGCTTTCCATCTACCTTTTCAAATATCTTATATTGAAAATAACCAAGGTCTTGAAGAATTAAATCATTTTTCTGAAGTGATTCTAGCCGCTTGATTCCCGAAGCACTATCTCCCGCTTTTCCAGCTTGAATTTCCATATATATAAACCTTCCTGTTAGATAATCAAACTCGATTTGGCACTTAGCTCCTGCATCTACAGTCCCTGGATAAAAAAACTGGAGTTTTTTGGTGAGCTTAATTGACGTTCCATCTAAAATCCGAACCGTATTAAAGTCGATTGTGCTATTAATAGTTGTTTTATCTATAGATAGCTTCATTTGTATCGTAAACAACGCAAGAAAAACTGCTTTCAAAAACGCGACTGAATTCTCATTAAACTTTTTATCAAAACCTTGTTTGGACATAGTTACACCGACGTGAGATAGACCTAAACATAGTTCAGTTAAAGATTTTTTTGCGATATTTCCGGGTTCAGCAAAAAGAATTTCAAGAAATTTGATGACACTCAATTGACGATTTCTTTGTATGAATTTCGTATCCTTGGCAATTTTAGAAAGTTCGATTGGGCGACAGAAAATCAAACAGTTGTTTCAATGTGAAAACGGAATGTTTGTTTTTCATAATTGAATCCTCCTTTTTATAAATGGTAAATATCTATACCATCTTTAGAGGAATATTAATCATTTTTTCTTAAGTTGACGTATATGGTCGCCGCCCTCCACTCCAATCAACTACTTTCATTGTATAAAGAAAGCTGTTAGTCAGAAGCCTTGTTCCATCCTTGGAATTCCTTGTGTATTTATCTATAACTATCATGCACCTACAAAAGAAACGTCAACAACCTATCAAAATTAAACCAGCGTAGGCGCGCCTTATCAGTGGTAGCCAACCGAACAGCAAAGGGTTCGGTTTGTAAAATTTCTGTGCACTTTACAGAAATTATACAGGTTTTGATAAGACTGACAGTAGTTTTCTGTCAGGCTTATAGCGGGAGGCATCCACAAAGTGCGAAAAGATACAGCTCAATCTCTCCCTAGCGCAGAAGCGTTTTTAAATCATAGTACTGACTATATACTTTGAACTATTACTCTCATTATAATTCCAATCAAATCTTAAAAGCCTTTTGGACAAGTATTTGTGGCTTGCCTCTTCTTGTTTCTACCGTTCCTTCTACTCTTATCATGGCCATTTCGGTTAGTAATGGGTTTGATTCGGCATAGTTTCTTGGGAAGAATGTGCAGGATACTGTTCCTGTTTCGTCTTGGACTGAAACGAATGCCATTGACTCACCTTTTTTCGTGCGGATGCGTTTGACTTCTGTTATTAGGCCGATGATGATCATATGCTCTCTGTCTCGCATGGTGGAAATTGACGATGCATTCATGAATTTTCCTTCGTAGTCTTTTTTAAGTTGTAGCGCGGGGTGTTCGGATAGGTAGAAGCCGAGTACTTCCCGTTCGTATTCTAACATGATCATTCGCGGCATTTTTCCGCCGTCCGTATATTTGGGATTGGCGATTGATGGTATAATAGAAGTGAGTAAGTCTTCGCTATCATTCGGTCCTATGAACATTGCGTGTGAAATGGCAGCATCTATAGAAGCTAAAAGTGTGGCACGTGTTTCTCCAAACTCGTCAAATGCCCCTGCTTTAATAAGAGGGCTAATAACCTTTTCATTGAAAACATCGCTGCCCAGATTAGCGGCGACATCAAACATCGTTTTCCAGGTCGCTCCGTTATTCCTTGCTTTGAATAATTCAGTATAAAAGTTTTGTGTTACCCCTCGGATAGAACCAAGCCCAATTCGAACTGCACTTTTTTCAACAGTGAAAAAGTACTCGCTCCTTTTGATAGAGGGCGGTAATATCTGAATTCCATAGGCTTTTGCTTCTTCGATTAACTCAATCGTTTTTTCATTACTCCCCATCATTGACGACAGAAGTGCAGCATAAAAATATGCTGGTTCATTCGCTTTTAAATAAGCGAGTCGATAAGAAATGAGTGAATACGCCACAGCGTGACTTTTCGGAAATCCATAATCGGCAAATTTTACGATTAATTCATAAATAGAAACTGCATCTTGTTTGGGTACGCCATGATTCATCGCGCTCTGTGTAAATTTCTCTCTCTCATGTTGCAATACTTCGCGATTTTTCTTGCTGACTGCACGTCTGAGAAGATCTGCTTCTCCCATCGTATAGCCTGCAAATTTCACTGCGATTTGCATGATTTGCTCCTGATAGACGATAACGCCATAGGTTTCTTTCAAAATCGGTTCAAGGGATGGATGAATGTAAGTGATTTTTTCTTTTCCATGTTTTCTATTGTTATACAAAGGAATATTATCCATTGGTCCTGGACGATATAAAGCATTAATCGCGAAGATATCTTCAAAACGATTCGGTTGAATCAATCGTAAAGTATCTCTCATGCCATCCGATTCAAACTGAAATACACCACTCGTGTCGCCTCTTTTAAACACTTCAAATGTTTTTATGTCATTGAGTGGAATCTTTTCAAAATCAATTATAACCCCTTTGTCTTTGCGAATGAGTCTTCTGATTCGATCCAGCAATGTCAGATTTCGCAAACCAAGAAAGTCCATTTTTAATAGACCTTGTTCCTCGACATCGTTCATCGGCCACTGTGTTAAGTAGATTCCATCTCCCCCGTCTTGAAGCGGCACTGTTTCAACAAGAGGTTTTGGCGATAAGACGACGCCAGCAGCATGCGTGGATGCGTTTCGTGGCAAACCTTCCAGGGAATTCGCAGCATCAAACCATTGACGTCGGAATAGATCCATCGCAATCCAATCCCGAAGATTCGAGGATTCTTCAAATGCTCTTTCAAGCGTCATTTTAGAACGATTCGGGATGACACTCGATAAATATGCCATTTCTTCAGTCGAAAAGCCAAAAACGCGCGCGACGTTCCGGGCTACCGATCTAGCTGATAGTGTTCCAAATGTTATGATTTGCGCCACAAAGTTTTTGCCGTATTTTTCGGTGACATAATGCAAAACTTCCATTCGACGATTATCTGCAAAGTCAATATCGATATCGGGCATTGATTTTCTTTCTGGATTTAAAAAACGTTCAAATATAAGGCCATACCTTATAGGGTCGACATCTGTAATATGCAGGGCAAAAGCGACTAGAGAACCCGCGGAAGATCCACGCCCAGGTCCAGTCAAAATATTGTTTTCAGCCGAAAATCGTATAAAATCTTCAACGATTAAAAAGTAGTCAGTAAAACCCATCTCTTTAATAATTGTTAATTCATAATCAAGTCGTTCTAAATAACTTTGATCAACTTTGTCTAATCTTTCGTTTAAACCTTCTAAACATTTTTCGCGTAAGTACATTTTTGAGTCTTGATTCTGCGGCACAGGAAAAACAGGCATTAATGATTTTTCTTTCGTCACTTCAACATTGCATGACTGAAGGAATGAAGCCGTATTATGCAGCCAATGTTCTTTTCCGGTAAACCATTGATGCAGCTCTTCTTCCGTCGGCATAAAGGCAAATTTATATAGTTCTTCCTTCTGCGCAGTTACTTCGCTCATTTTCTCGCCGGTTCGAATAGCCGTGGCAACCTCATAAGCAAATGAATCTTCCGGTCGAATAAAACGCGATTCGTAAACCGCTGTAATGGATATTGAAGTTGTTTCAGCAATATTCTCAATTGCATTTTCCTCAGCATGTATTTGGCCGCCTGGTCGTGCAACGCCAATAAAAACGTTGGACTGCTTGCACTGCTCTTTTATTAAACGAATGGATTCATCGTTGCGTAATCCACCCCACGAAGTATCTGTCATCGGACAAATAATGCTGCAGCCGGCGCCGTATGCTTTAAGCCATTGCAGAGGCAGAATTTCAGTCTCTCCCACTGAAATCGCACTGCTGATTTTCATGAGGTTATGATAACCGATGTCGTTTTGCGCATAAATGTAAACTAAAACATTCCGTTCTTCTCCGATGTTCAAGTTGACGGACAAGCCAATAACTGGTTGAATGCCATGGCGTTTCAAAACTTTAGAAAATGTGCGAACACCGTATAATTTCGAGTTTACGATGGACGCAACTGTAGCCCCTCTACTTTTCAGTAACGGGGCTAGTTCGTTTAATTTAATAATTCCTCGTAATAGGTCTGCACCCGTTACTAATTGCGGATAGACTAGTGTCACTGAATTCCCCCCGCTCAATTTTTCATTTGCACAGTTGTTGCAGTTTGCCGATTAATACGTCCGCTTCTTCCCAAGAGTAAACAGAAGCTCCCGAAGCTAGCGGATGCCCCCCGCCGTTAAATTGTGCCGCAAGCGTATTAATAATAGGTCCTTTAGAGCGTAATCGTACACGAATTTGATTTTCTTCTTCAATTAATATTGCCCATGCACGAATACCTTTCACTTCTCCCAATGAACCGCCGAGTTGTGATGTTTCAATCGGTGTAACATTAAACTTTTCAAGCGTCGCTTTATCAAGTTTGATAAAAGCGGCACCGTTTTCGTCAATTTCGAAATTTTGATAAATATAGCCTTGAAGATGAAGAATTTTACGATCGACTTCATACATTCCAGCAAAAAGATCTTCTCGACTAAATTCGTATTTAATAAGTTCACTTGCCATATCAAATGTTTTGACGGTTGCGCTTGGAAACATAAACCGACCCGTATCTCCGACAATACCCGCAAAAAGTAATCTCGCTGATGTAACCGGCAATGTCCAGTTGTTCTTTTTCTTTGCGTATTCAAATAATGATGCAATCATTTCTGAAGTCGAACTCGCACTTGTATCTACCCATTTAATATCCCCATATGGATCTGCATCCGGGTGATGATCAATTTTCATAAGAAGCGCGCCTTCTGTGTAAAACTCCCCGTCGATTCTTTCTGTGTTCCCGGTATCCGTAACAATAACAAGCGCATCCTTATACAATGAACGAGCCACAACGTCCGGAACAGCCAGGTATGTAAGCGATTCTTCATGTTCCCCGGCAGCAAAAACTTTTTTATCAGGATAATTTTCTAAAATAAGTTCTTTCAAGCCAATTTGCGAGCCATAAGCATCCGGATCCGGCCGAATATGACGGTGAATAATGATTGTTTCGTACTTCTCAATTGTGTCTATGATTTGTCTTTTCATCCTAAATTCCTCCGAGTAAAATATATTCCAGTCGCATTCCGTTCCAAAAGTCGATACAATAAGAGTTAAGTTTTTAGTTATGGAGGGCGGACTTACATGTTAAATTACATACTTGTATTTTTAATTATTGTTTCTGTTGTTTATTACATCTATTTTAAGATGCGGCAATTCAGAACATCGCATATGCATCCAATCCGAAAAAAAATGTATGCGAGCATGGCTGGAGCCTCACTTGGAGGATTTCTTTTGTTTTTCGGAATAAACCAAGTCATCTTATTTGATAAGGTTGCAAACTATATTGTTGCCGCAATTTTTATTGCACTCGGCTTATATGTATTAATCGTGAATTATCGCGGTTATGCACATTATAAAAAGTTCGTTATTGAAGAAGAAGAAATAAATCCGATTAACTAGTGCATTCATCATGCATTAGTTTTTTTGTTCGAAAAATTGAAATCTTATCTTTCGAATAATTGATACATGACCATCGCCTTGGCAACCAGTTCATCATCTGCAAATACATCAAAATCCACTTTAACAAATCGTCGACTCATTTGTAGTATTCTAGGATACACGCTCACGACAGTACCGAGTTGAACAGGTTGAATAAAATATAAGGAAACATTTTCTGCGATTCCTTCTCCGCGTTTCTGCATTTTAATCGCCCGATTTCCCGCTTCTGTCAGTAAAGTCATCATGGCACCGCTTGATAACGATCCAAACTGATTCGTCAACTGAGGAATAACTGTAAATTCAATTGAAGGGATATCACCTTTGACGACTTTTATTTGTTTTTTAACAATGTCATCGATGGTTTCACCTTGGTGGGGTTGTCGTTGTGCAGTTTGAAACGATTTTAGAACATCTTCGCGAGAAACGATTCCGATGAACTCACCCATTTCATTTACAACGGGCAGTAAATCTATCCCTTCCCAAATCATACTATGCGCCGCAGCAGCTACACTTGTATTTTCAGTGACTGTTATCGGATCACGTGTCATGACCTTTTCAATTTTTTCTTCATCAGCTTTTCCAATGGTGTCCCTCGAGGTAACAATACCGACTAATTTATCTTTAAGATTAATAACAGGATACCCTAAATGCCCTGTATTTTTATTGCGATTATTAAAATCCTTTACTGTATCTTTAATCGACAATACGACTGTTTCAGATAAAGGTGTTAATATATCAACCGCTAGCAGGATTTCTTTTTCAATCAACTGATCATAGATAGCGCGATTCAGCATCGTTGCCACTGTAAATGAATCATAACTAGACGAGATAATCGGGAGTTCCAATTCATCCGCCAACTTTTTCACTTCATCTGTTGCGTCAAAGCCGCCAGTTACAAGTACCGCTGCCCCGGCCATCAGCGCAATTTCATGGGCTTTCATTCGGTTTCCGACAATCAAGAGACTTCCCGCTTCAATGTAGCGCATCATATCCCCTAATTGCATAGCCCCGATAACGAATTTTGTAAGTGTTTTATGTAAACCCGCACGTCCGCCGAGCACTTGTCCATCTACGATATTCAACACTTCTGCAAATGTTAAACGTTCTATGCTTTCTCTTTTTTTCTTTTCAATTCGGATTGTTCCAACGCGTTCAATCGTATTGACTAATTTGCGATTTTCTGCCTCTTTGATTGCGCGATAGGCAGTTCCATCACTAACAGACAATTCCTTCGCAACTTGGCGAACAGATATTTTTTCTCCAACTGCAAGGCCTTTTATATACCGTAATATTAATTCATGTTTAGTCGACATTTCTTCACCTTTTCTTTGGTGGTATCTACTGTCTATTCTACCACAAATTAAAATAAAAACGATCCGGCCACTTAAAGATAAGGGCCGGACCGTGAATTTAGCATTCGAACATGTCGCCCGCCGCCATTATCTTCACTTCATGCCTTAGCACAAGTGCTTTAAAGACTTCGGGATCTTGTTCAATTGGCGGAAATGTATTGAAATGTACCGGAATTGTTAATTTTGGATTTAATAGTTTAACCGCATAGGCTGCATCTTCAGGACCCATCGTAAAGTTATCGCCAATTGGCAGAAATGCAACGTCGATAGGATGCCGCTTTCCGATTAACTCCATATCTCCAAAAACTGCCGTGTCCCCGGCGTGATATACTGTTTTCCCTTCAGCTGTGAATAAAATCCCTGCAGGCATTCCTGTGTAAATAAACTCATTATCTTCTGTTTGATAGGACGAACTATGAAATGCTTGTGTGAATTTCACAGTTCCAAATTCGAACTCTTTCGCGCCGCCCAAATTCATGCCGTGCGTCCGAAGACCTTGTAAGCCCATATAAACTGCTAACTCATTCGGTGCCACAACAAGTGCATCGCTCGCTTTCGCAATTTCCACAGTGTCGCCGACGTGATCATTATGTCCATGAGTTAGCAGAATGACATCGGGTTTCTCGTCTTCAACGACAAGATCCGTTAACTTATTCCCATTAATGAATGGATCTATTAATATCGTAAATTCACCCGTTTTTATTTTGACAACTGAATGACCATGATATGAAATTTGCATTTAAATTCCCTCCATTTAATAATTCGAGATAAATTGCTTCACTCTCTTACCTTCTATACACTGTCGTAAATACCTCTTTTTTGGTATGATTAAGCTAGAACATAAGGAGGCTACTACATTGACTAACGTAACAGAAATTCAAAAGTTTTTACAAGAACAAGACATTGACGCGGCTTTTATTACGACACCTGATAATGTTTTTTACATATCCGGATTCGACAGCACGCCACATGAAAGGCTTTTAGGTGTCATGCTATTTAAAGACGCAGACCCTTTTCTCATCTGTCCATTAATGGAAGTTCCAGATGTGAAAGCAACGGGATGGTCACATGAAGTTGTCGGTCATGTCGACACTGAGGATGCATGGGATGTTGTGTTAAAAGCAGTTAAGCAACGTGGTTCGACTCCTGCATCAGTCGCCATTGAAAAATCCCATTTGACGGTTGAAAGATTGGAGCGCATGACGGATTTATTCCAAGGTGCTACATTCCATCGACTCGATGAAAAGCTAAACAGCATGAGAGTCATTAAAAACGAAGAAGAACTTGCAAACCTGCGGATAGCGGCTGAACTTGCTGATTATGCAATTGAAGTTGGCTGTCGTGAAATTGCGGAAGGTAAAACAGAGCTTGAAATTTTGATGGCGATTGAATTTGAAATGAAGAAAAAAGGCGTACAAAAAATGTCGTTTGAAACGATGGTGCTTTCTGGTCCAAAAACCGCCTCTCCTCATGGTGTTCCTGGAGATCGTAAAATTGAGCAAGGCGATTTCATACTGTTCGATCTGGGCGTTGTTTACAACGGCTATTGTTCCGATATCACAAGAACTGTCGCATTCGGCGAACCGACTGCAGCAAAACGAGAAATTTATGAAACGGTCAAAAAAGCAGAACAAGCAGCTGTCGATTTAGTTCGACCTGGCGTTAAAGCAAAAGAAATCGACAAAGCGGCGCGAAACATTATCGATGATGCCGGATTTGGCGAATATTTCACGCACCGGATCGGACACGGCCTTGGCATTTCCGTTCATGAATATCCTTCAATAACTGGCGCAAATGAAATGAAGTTAGAAGAAGGCATGGTCTTTACAATCGAACCTGGAATCTACAAATCAGATGTAACTGGCGTTCGTATTGAAGATGATGTTGTTGTTACAGCTGACGGAGTCGAGGTTCTTACTAAGTTTCCAAAAGAACTTCAAATTATTGAACCGAAGTAATAAGTAGAAATCTTACCGGGTGCTTGAATGGTTTATTGTTCAAGCACTCGGTTTTTTTGTAGTTAATTTTGCTTGCACTCTGATGGGGTTTGCTTGCACTTAGGAGTGATTTACTTGCACACTTCTGACAGTTACTTGCACTTGAGTGTAGTTTGCTTGCACTCAAAAAATTTTGCTTGCAAGTCAGGACCTTCTACCCGCACGAAAACCATTGTGATGTCCGCGGAAAGTCTTCGTCCAAAATTAAAAAAGCTGCCAGTTGGCGGCAGCCTTTGTTTATTCTGTTAATAATGATTCTACCGGAACATATTCAAGATCTTGGGCTTCTGCTACTGCTTGATACGTTACGAAGCCATTGTATGTGTTGATCCCCTTTTGCAGCGCTAGATTGTCAAGACTAGCTTGCTTGATGCCTTTGTTGGCAATTTGCAGGGCGTATTGTACAGTGTTGTTTGTTAAACCAAGCGTCGATGTTCTTGGAACAGCCCCGGGCATGTTTGCAACTGCATAATGGACAACACCGTGTTTGACATAAGTTGGCTCATCATGTGTCGTAACCCGGTCGGAAGTTTCAAATATACCGCCTTGGTCTATCGCGATGTCAACGAGGACCGAACCAGGACTCATCGATTTAACCATTTCCTCAGAAACTAGTTTAGGTGCTCTAGCGCCCGGGATTAGAACTGCCCCTATTACAAGATCTGCTTCTTTCACTGCCTCAGCAATCGTAAATGGATTGGAAACGAGTGTTTGAATATCATTCCCGAACATTTCCTCTAACTGGCGAAGCCGCTCGACTGAGAGGTCAAGAATGGTTACTTGAGCACCCATTCCGACTGCGACTCGTGCTGCAGTCGTGCCTGCCATGCCTCCCCCGATTATGGTTACTTTAGCGCGGGAGACTCCTGGAATTCCTCCCAGAAGAATACCCTTGCCGCCATTTGTTTTCTGGAGAAACTGCGAACCGATTTGGGTTGCCATACGTCCGGCGACTTCACTCATCGGTGCAAGTAATGGCAGTGAATTATTTGGAAGTTGTACCGTTTCATAGGCAATTCCAGTTACTTTTTTATCAATTAATTCTTTTGTCAATTCAGCTTCTTGTGCAAGGTGAAAATATGTGAAAATAATTTGACCTTCACGGAAATAATCATATTCAACTTTCTTTGGCTCTTTTACTTTCATGATCAATTCTGCATCCCATGCTTCTTTAGCTGTAGAGACGATAGTTGCGCCAACCTCAGCATAATCCTCGTCTGTAAAGTTTGACCCGAGGCCAGCACCTGTTTCAATGAACACTTCATGACCAGCTGTTTTTAATGTGAAAGCGCCGGCTGGAGTCATAGCTACGCGGTTTTCATTATTTAGTATTTCTTTCGGAACTCCAATTCGCATTTCGTACCCTCCTATGAAGAATAACTTACTGTCTTTCCTATGTAGACAACTGCTTTTCATATTAACAGAAATAATCTAATAATGCTTGTTTCATACTAATTCTTATGCAAATTCGATAATATCTTATGTCATTCACAAATTTGTCATGATTTGACGAAAAATTTTATTGGTAAAAAGGGTTTTATATTTCTTTATAGAAGGTATATATAGTATAAGGGAATGGAGGAATTAGAAATGACATTACAATATAACCAAATCATTGTTGCTGTTGATGGTTCAAAGGAATCCGAGTGGGCGTTTAAAAAGTCAGTCGGTATCGCTGGCAGAAACAATGCGACATTAAATCTAGTGAACATTATTGACACACGTTCTTACGCAGCCGTAGAGGCATATGATCGTTCAATCGCTGAACGTGCACAATCATTTGCGACTGAGTTACTGGAAGAATATAGATTAAAGGCTTTGGCAACTGGACTAGAAAATGTAAACATCATTGTTGAATACGGTTCTCCTAAAACAATGATATCGAAAGATTTATCTAAAAAAATTCAAGCAGATTTAATTATCTGTGGCGCGACCGGACTTAATGCAGTTGAGCGCTTCCTAATTGGTAGTGTTTCTGAAAACATTGTTCGTTCTGCTAAATGTGACGTGTTAGTCATACGAACACCAGAAGAAGAATTGAAATAATAATAAAACGAGTTGTTCCGTTTTTGGAACAACTCGTTTTCATTAATATTGAGCGATTTACAATCCCGCAACGCGCATGGTATCCCGTGCAAGCATTACTTCTTCGTTTGTTGGAATGACCAGGACTTTTACTGGTGAATATGGGTGGCTGATATATACTTCTTCTCCACGGATATTGTTCAAATCCGGGTCGCAGTATACGCCCATGAATTCCAAGCCCTCGATTACTTTTGCCCGAATTGTATCTGAATTTTCACCAATGCCGGCTGTAAAGATGATTGCATCGACGCCGCCCATTCGTGCAGCATAAGAACCGATATATTTGTGAATGCGATCTGCAAATACATCGAGTGCAAGTTGAGCACGCTTATTGCCTTTGTTGGCTTCGATTTCGATGTCACGAAGATCACTTGAGAATCCGGACATGGCAAGCATACCCGATTCTTTATTTAACACATTAAGTACTTCTTCTACCGATTTCCCCGTTTGTTCCATAATATAAGGAATTAACGCTGGGTCGATATTCCCGGACCGCGTACCCATAGTTACTCCTGCAAGCGGCGTGAAACCCATTGATGTGTCTAATGATTCCCCGCCTTGAACTGCGGCGATACTTGCGCCATTTCCAAGGTGACATGAAATAAGACGTGTTGTTTCAAGTGGACGATTTAAAATTTCAGCCGCCCGCTCAGTCACATACTTATGGCTTGTTCCGTGAAAGCCGTATTTACGAATCCCATACTTTTCATAGTATTCGTATGGCAAAGGATAAAGAAACGAACTTTCTGGCATTGTCTGATGAAACGCTGTATCAAAAATTGCAACGGCTGGTACCGAAGGCAATGCCTTTTTAAATTCTTTAATACCAACCATATTCGCCGGATTATGTAACGGCGCTAAATGAGATAATGTTTCAAGTTTTTCTAGAATCTCATCGGTAATTAAGACTGAATCGCTAAACACTTCCCCACCATGAACGACACGGTGTCCCACACCATCAATTTCATCATATGATTTTACAATACCCTCTTTTATCAACATATCTAAAAGTAAGTTTACTGCTTCCGCGTGGTCTTTAATATTTTGTTCTGTCTCCGTTTTTCCAAGTTCAGATTTAATTGAAAACGTTGAATCAGTCATACCTATTCGTTCAATTTGGCCTTTCGCAGTTACTACCTCAGATGGCATATCTAGAAGTTGGAATTTTAAAGATGAACTCCCTGCGTTGATTGCTAAAATAATTGGCATAAAAAACGACTCCTTAATTGTTACTAAACTTTTTAAATTTAACCTTTTTCAGCCCATTCATCAATCTCTTGAAGAAAACGAGCCATTGCATTTTTATCTGACATGTTTGGCACTTGCGCTAATAAGACGTCTGTTAAGGGTTTTGTTTCAAGAAATGGCTTCTGTAGAATTAAGATGCTTTTTTCATGGGCAACATTTTTAAATAATGTCGCGGGCAGTTGAATGAGCGCACGAATAATCGCTTTTTGTTTTAAAAACGGATGGAGTTTAGCGGCTTGTTCAGATTCGAATAAATTCGCAGGAATGACGAAAATTCCGTAGCCCCCAGGTTTTGTATGATTCATGGACTGTTCAATAAACAAATGGTGCGAAAACGCATGTCCTTCTTCAGCCATAAGCTCAAAGTTCAAAGCATTGTCATCGTCTGGATAATAACCGACAGGCAAGTCGCTAATCGCAATATCTACCGGATCGATTAAAAGCGGTCGTAAAGCATCTTGAACTAAGTATATCACTGGATGTTCAAGTAATTCAGCAAGTACAGCTGAAAGTCTCACAAGCAATTCATCAATTTCTACCGCGCTCGCCGAGACATTCTTATCCATAGTATTCATGACCGAAAAAAGTAAGTTGCCCGTTCCGACCGCGGGTTCCAATAATGTGATGTTTTCTTTATCGCCTACTAGTTTGCTCGTAATATGCCCGATTAATAACCCAATCGAATCTGGCGTCATTTGATGGTTCGGTTGAGCGCTTTGCTTCATGCCTTTTAATACGGCTAATTGTATTCCTCGCCTAATTTCTTCCTTCGACACGTCGGCCGTTAAAGTTGGCGCTTCACTACCCTCAATCCAATCATTGCATGCTTCTATGATTGCTTCCAAATAGAGCGAATCCGTTTTTTCGGCATATTGATCAATAAAATTAAATATATTTTCTGTGTTCGTCATTTGCTATCCCTCGACTTACAAAACCCACCCGTTTCCGAGTGGGTTCGTTAATTATTTTGTAGCGGCTTTTACTGCTTCAAGTGCTTTTTCGTAATCCGGATGATCAGTTACTTCTGGTACGTACTCAACATAAGTTACTTTATCATCTTGATCGACTACGAAGATTGAACGTGCTAGTAGCCTAAGTTCCTCAATACCAACACCATAAGCTTCGCCGAATGAAAAGTCTCGGTGGTCGGAAAGCATTTGTAATGTATCAATTCCTCCTGCTTCGCTCCAACGTTTTTGTGCAAATGGCAGGTCCACTGAAATTGTTAGTACGCGAACATCTTCTCCGAGTGATGAAGCTTCTTCATTAAATTTTTGTGTTTGTTTTGAACAGACACCTGTATCAATTGAAGGAACAACACTTATAAGTCGTACCTTTCCTTTGGTGTCAGCTAGTGAGACTGGTTTTAGATCGGTTGTCAACACTGTAAAGTCTGGTGCGCTGTCACCAACTTTAACCTCATTTCCGATCAATGTAACAGGATCGTTCCCAAATGTAACTTTTACCATTAATAAACGCCTCCCTTTCTTCACTTATCTTACTAAATGACAGTCCCGCCTGGCAACTGTTCGCCCCTATTTTTCATCAGGTTGTGTAAATGCTTCTTCTCATAAGCATCTTCATGAACCACATGCGTATCTGCGAAGATGTCATGCAAGGCTTCTTTTTTGGGAGTGAACGCCACAAGCAAGTAAGGAATGACTAACAGTTTCGAGATAAATCTTCCAATCAGTTCACGAAAGATGATCGTATTCCATGTTAGTTGTGAATCATCATTCGATACAACTTTAATCCCCATGATTATTTTCCCAACCGTTTGCTGTAAATACTTTGTCATTAATGCAAAGTACAGAAGTAGCACGATAAGTATTGTCGCTTTATAAGTTGTGAAAAATAAAAATGATGGATTTTCGATAGGCAAGTTAAACACTCTGAAAACAGGTTTTATTAAAATACCGCTTATGGCATACAGAACTATGATATCAATCGTATACGCCCAAAACCGTGTCCAAAACCCTGCTAATTTTTGATGATACTCGCTATTTTCTATTGTCAATTCTTTTTCCGGCGCGAATTCATTTAATGGGGATTCGACAACCGGATTAGTTTCAAACTCATTTTGTTCCGACATGCCTAGCCCTCCTTATTTTTCACCATATAAATACATCATTCTCGGTGCATTGTAATCGGACAATAATTTGCCAATCAGTTCCGATTCAAGGTTTCCGCCGAAGAACGATTTCGCTTTAAGTCCGAATAATGAACTCCAGCTATCATTCATCGTGTATTCAAAAACAGTTGCTTTTTCAAGTTTATGATCTTCTTGCAGAGCAGCAATAACATCGCTAGCTTTGCCGTACTCATCCGCTAGGCCGGTTTCAATTGCTTGACGACCATTCATAATCCGGCCATCCGCTACTTTTTTTACTTCCGCTTTACTCATGCTGCGACCATCTACGATTATGTCTACAAACCTTTCATATGAGTCATTAATCATTTCCTGAAGCATTTCATGTTCTTCAGCAGTCATTTTACGCGAACCACTCATAATATCTTTATAAGGTCCCGTTTTAATTGTATTGAATTCAATACCGTACTTCTCGGCTAGCCCAGCATAGTTCACGCTTTCCATAATGACGCCGATTGAACCGGTAATCGTTTCATGATTCACGAATATTTTATCCGCGGGTGCAGCTACATAATAGCCCCCTGATGCTGCCATTCCCCCCATAGATACATAAACAGGTATTTCGCGATTTTCTTGGATTGTACGAATGGCATCGTAAATTTCTGCTGATTCGACAACTCCGCCGCCTGGCGAATTCACTTTCAGGACCACGCCTTTAATTGAAGGGTCTTCATTGATTTCGAATAATTGATTCATAAAGAATTGGTGATTGTAACCATCCATAAAAAATGGAGATGCGTTTCCGGTATCTTGAATAACACCATCCAATGAAAGAACAGCGATTTGATCCTTACCGCCTTCCTCAATAATCAGTTGACCATAGCCCGCAGAAGACGGCGCAGCCAATTCCTCAAATAATCCCGCTACATCTTTCGAAAAAATGTACGATAATGTGTTGATGCCGATTGAAACAAATAAAAGTGCTGATGCGACGATGATTGCAACCCATCGTTTTGTTGTCATTTAAATTTCCCCCTTATTTTTACCTAAATACGTGTTTGTACGCAAAATGTTTCATTCATGCTAGAATAATCATAGCTTAAACAAAAGGAGTTGTACAAGGTGACAAACAGAATGAATGTTTATATTTATAGTAAACATGATAAAGACTCACGTAGTAAAAAATCAATGGTGGAAGATTCCCTTACACATGAAGGTTTCACAATAACTGATGATTTTAACTCCGCTAATATTATCATTAGTATTGGTGGCGATGGTTCTTTCCTACAAGCGGTACGTAAAACTGGTTTTAGACAAGATTGCCTTTATGCAGGAATTTCAACTAGCGGGAAGCATAGTTTGTACTGCGATTTCCATTATAATAACCTGTATGAAATGACACAGGCCATCCGAGATTCAAAACTTGAAGTCAGACGATACCCATTGATTGAAGTGACAATTGACGAACACCGTCAATTTTATTGTTTAAATGAGTTTAGTATACGTTCAAATATTATCCGGACATTTGTCCTGGATGTCATTATTGACGATAAACTTTTTGAAACATTCCTTGGCGACGGACTAATTATTTCGACTCCAACGGGGAGTACCGCTTACAATAAATCCGTCAAAGGGGCTGTCGTGGACCCATTATTAAATTGTTTTCAAGTGACTGAACTCGCTTCAGTGAATAATAATAAGTACCGGACACTTGGATCACCGTTTATCCTAAGTGGTGAACGAAAATTGAAACTGCATGTTCATCAAGATGGAAATGACTTCCCGCTTATGGCAGCAGATAATGAAGCGCTCGGTGTTCGAAAAGTTGAGAACCTGAAAATTGAATTAAGCGATAAAACCATTAAAACGGTTAAATTAAAAGACAATTCATTTTGGGAAAAAGTACAGCGTATCCACTTATAGAACAAAAGTGCTGGGCGCCTGGAGCTAGATAAGAAAAAGCCGTCCATTCATATGGCGGCTTTTTTCATCTTCAACATTTCAATTACTTTCGAATATGTGAACACTATTAGTCCTATCCAGATGAATATAAATGAAATTAAGTCAACTTGCCCAAAGCTTTCTTTATAAATAATCACGCCGAGAAACAACATCATGGTTGGCGCGATAAATTGTAGAAATCCTACCATATATAAGGGTATTCTCTGCGCACCTTTCGCAAATAATACGAGTGGAAGCGCTGTTGCTACACCTGTAAATATGAGTAATGTATCTGTTTTTATGTCCGAATGCAGAAAGACTGCTTGGTTATCTATGAATAACCAAATGTAAAAAACTAAAGCAAGTGGTGTAATAAAGAACGTTTCAATCGTCAATCCGCGCAATGCGTCCAATTTAATTTGTTTTTTCAGGAGCCCGTACACAGCAAAACTTATCGCGAGCACGAAAGAAAGCCATGGAAACTGACCGTATGAGAATGTAAGGATGAAAACGCCAATCGTTGCTAGGATAAAAGCAGCTTTTTGTGCGTACGATAGCTTTTCTTTCAAGAAAAAGACGCCAAGCAAAACTGAAATTAATGGGTTTATATAATAACCAAGGCTTGTTTGAACAAGGTAGCCGTTATTAACGGCCCATATGTAAAGGAACCAATTCCCTGATATTAGGACTGAGGCAAGAAATAGCAACCAAAAGTTAAGTTGGGATTTCCAAAGCCTTTTTATGTCTTCAAATAAGTATCGACCGTTTTTCAAAAGTAATATGAGCAATAGCGTTGAAATGAAAGCCCAAACAATACGGCTAAGTAGTATTTCCGCACTTGGTACGTTATCGATGCTTTTCCAATACACCGGCAATATCCCCCATATTAAATAAGAAGAAATAGCCAATAGGACGCCACTTTTTTCTTTTCCCAATTGACCATTCACCTCGCGTTATGAAATTCAAGAAAAACTTTTGGGGCTTCTACATAAATGAGAAATCTTTGACACGGATCCGTTGATTTCCCAAAAATAATCGTAAAAACTCCTCACCTAAAAAGCCCCAAAAGCAAAAAAGATTTATTGTTCTTTTTTACGTAGTTCAACACGCATGATTTTACCTGATGCTGTTTTTGGCATTTCGTCGATGAATTCGATTTTACGCGGGTATTTGTATGGTGCTGTTAGTGATTTTACATGGTCTTGAATTTCTTTTGCCAAGCCCTCTTCATTTTTTCTGCTTGGATCGCGAAGTACGATAAAGGCTTTTACGATATTTCCGCGGGTTGCGTCCGGGCTTGCTACAACTGCGCATTCTTTAATTGCCTTGTGTTGCAGCAATGCTTCTTCAACCTCGAATGGCCCTATTGTGTAACCGGAGCTTATGATGATGTCGTCGCCGCGTCCTTCAAACCAAAAGTAGCCATCTTCGTCCATTTTTGCTCGGTCGCCGGTTACGTAGTAATCGCCGCGAAATTGCATGCTCGTTCTTTCAGGATCGTTTAAATATTCTTTGAACAAAGCGGGTGTCGATACATGAACCGCGATGTCGCCGACTTCTCCTGCTGACGCTGGTTTTCCTTGGTCATTAATGATTTCCACACGATTTCCTGGTGTTGGTTTACCCATCGATCCTGCTCTAGCTTCCATACCAACCATCGTGCCTACGAGTAATGTATTTTCAGTTTGCCCGTAGCCATCTCTTACTTCTAATGAAAAACTTTCTTGGAAAGTAGTAACAACTTCTTGATTAAGCGGTTCACCGGCAGACACAGCACTTCGAATCGATGATAAATCATGGTCTTGAAGATTTTCTACAATGGCCATGAAGCGATATTCAGTCGGTGTGCAACATAAAACATTTACATTGTTTTCTTTAATTAAATTAAAATACGTTTCTGCGTCGAACTTGCCGTCGTAAACCAGTCCCGTTGCACCGCTGCCAAGAACAGATAGAAATGGTGTCCAAATCCATTTTTGCCATCCAGGTGCCGCAGTAGCCCATACGACATCATTCTCTTCAATACCAAGCCAGTTTGCCCCAGTAGTTCTTAAATGAGCGTATGCCCAAGCGTGCGTATGTACAACTCCCTTTGGTGACCCTGTTGTTCCTGAAGTATACGATAGAAATGCCATATCTGAACTTTTTGTTTCAGGTCCTGCAAAATCAGTTGAAGCATGCGCCAATAAATCAGTCAACGATTTTTCATCGTTTTTTGCTTTTCCAATAACGAAATGTTGAACACCTTCCATATTTTTCACGTCATTAAATTGACTTGAAAAGGCGTCAAACGAAACGATTGCTTTCGCATTACTATGGACCAAACGATAATCAATATCCGAAGGTCTGAGCATTTCAGAACTTGGTATGACAACTAGACCCGCTTTTAGTGCGCCAATATAGGTGACGTATGCTTCGATTAACCGAGGCACCATAACCAACACGACATCACCTTTGTTTAACCCATTCTCCGTAAAAACGTTTGCAGCTTGATTGGACAAATTAATAAGCTCTTCATAAGTAATTTCTTTCTTTTCACCTTTTGAGTTTATGTATATAAGTGCCTTTAAACTTTTATTGTTAGCATACTTTTCAAACTCACTAACAAGGTTATATTGTTCGGGTGCAACTAGTTGTTCGCGATTCATAATATTTCCTCCCTTCGTAATAATCTAAGTATACTAAGAGCAGCTGGATATTTCAAAAAAACTTTAAAAAACCGCCCCGGAATAAATTCCGAGA
This sequence comes from Sporosarcina sp. Marseille-Q4063, assembly GCF_018309085.1. GTDB lineage: Bacteria > Bacillota > Bacilli > Bacillales_A > Planococcaceae > Sporosarcina. Next base: position 746,125 of record NZ_CP070502.1, read on the forward strand.
CGGCTTTCATTTACTTAATTATTGGTTTTGATTTCCACTCATTTGTGATTGGGCTTGACGGACTAATCGCTTTGTAATTTCTCCGCCGACGGATCCGTTGGCACGCGATGTCGTGTCTGGTCCCATTTGAACACCGAACTCTGAAGCAATTTCGTTCTTCATTTGATCAAGTGCCTGTCTGACTCCTGGTACTAGAAGTTGGTTTGAGTTGTTTCCACCACTGTTTGGCATGACTAACACCTCCTTGTGACATATAGAATGCACCGGGATGAAAAAATCATACACAACATGAATTCTTAGTAAACTCGAGGCAGCTCAATAAGTCAAAAAACTTTTAAAAAACGCCCCGGAATAAATTCCGAGACGGCCTTCATTTAGTTAATTATTGGTTTTGTTGTCCACTCATTTGTGATTGGGCTTGACGAACTAATCGCTTAGTTATTTCTCCGCCGACGGATCCGTTGGCACGCGACGTCGTATCTGATCCCATTTGAACTCCGAACTCTGATGCGATTTCGTTTTTCATTTGATCGAGTGCCTGTCTTACTCCTGGTACTAGAAGTTGGTTTGAGTTACCACCACTGTTTGGCATGACTAACACCTCCTTATAAAATATAGAATGCACAGGAATGAAAAAATCATGCAAAACACTATTTATCAGTAAACTTAGAGCAGCTGGATATTTAAAAAACCGCCCCGGAATAAATTCCGAGACGGCTTTCATTTACTTAATTAATGGTTATTGTTGTTTTCCGCTCATTTGTGATTGGGCTTGACGAACTAATCGCTTTGTAATTTCTCCGCCGACGGATCCGTTGGCACGCGATGTCGTGTCTGGTCCCATTTGAACACCGAACTCTGAAGCAATTTCGTTCTTCATTTGATCAAGTGCCTGTCTTACTCCTGGAACTAGAAGTTGGTTTGAGTTACCGCTGTTGTTGTTTGGCATGACTAACACCTCCTTGTGACATATAGAATGCACCGGAATGAAAAAATCATGCGTGTCGTTTTATTGGTAATTTATTCTTTTAGAAAAACCAACTAAAAAACGGCCAAGATTATTACAGAAAGTCAGCAAACTCGTCTTTCTCTTGTCTCGGTAAATGATAAATCTTTCGTTCGTTGATCGCTTCTTCAATAAGTGGTTCAAAATCAACAAAACTTTCGTAGTGCTTAACCTTTTCTAACTTTGGTTTTGTTTTAGGTTTAGCTGGCGTAAAAATTGTGCAACAGTCTTCATAGGGACGAATGGAAATATCATACGTTCCAATTTTGGTTGCTAAATCGATAATTTCAAGCTTATCAAATGAAATTAACGGGCGTAATACGGGCGTTGACGTTACCGCGTTAATTGCAGTTAAGCTATCGAGCGTCTGACTCGCTACTTGACCCAGGCTTTCTCCCGAAATAATACCTAATGCGTCAGCTTCTACACGGACTTTATCAGCTATTTGCATCATTATTCTTCGAGTTGTCGTCATTAATTCGCCGTCAGGAATTTTGTTAACAATCAATTGTTGGAGTTCGGTAAAAGGTATTACATGAAGTCTAACGGAAGAACCGAAAGAACTTAATTTTTCAGCAAGATCAATCACTTTTTGTTTTGCAAGTTCACTTGTAAACGGTGGACTTTCAAAATGAATCGCGTCAATTGCAACGCCGCGTTTCATCAGTAAGTAGCCAGCTACAGGGCTGTCAATGCCACCTGATAACATAAGAAGCGATCTTCCATTAGACCCAACCGGCATTCCGCCAGCACCTGGATAGACCTTCGATGTCAGGAAAGCCCCTTCTAGTCGAATATCTACAAATAATAAAATATCTGGATTCTTCATTTGTACTGTAAGTTCCGGAAAATTCCGAAGTACATGCGACCCGATTTTTTGCTGCAATTCATTTGTTACAAAGGGAAACGATTTGTCGGTTCTTCTTATTTCTACTTTAAATGTTTTCCCATTCGTTTCGCCTGAACCTACAACTTCTAGCGCAGTTTTCAAAATATCATCCATTGTTGCTGAACATTTGGCAACTGGACTGAATGATTGGATGCCAAAAACGAATGGTAATCGTTTTATCGCTTCTTCCATGTCATCCTTGCCATCGGCGTATAGAAACATACGGTCACGTTCAGATTTAATTTCAAAGGAAGTTAAATCACTTAAAGCCGTTTCTATATTATTTTTTAACTTTCGAACAAAGTAATTTCGATTTCGACCTTTCAATGAAAGTTCGCCGTAACGAATTAATAACTCATTCCATTTCATTTGATTTCCCCCTCTGTAAAATGTCAACGAAACTAGAAAATACTTTTTCAAATTTCACCACATCGGATAATTCATTGTTTTCACCAAAACTAATGCGAATGACGCCTTGTTTATATGGTTCAGTTAGTCCAATTGCTTCAATTACATGTCCAGCTTGTCCACTTTTCGATGAACAAGCACTAGATGTAGAAACAGTGATGCCATTTTCCTGAAAATGATTGACAGCAACTTCACCTTTAATTCTAAAAAAGGCAATCGATAATATATGCGGTGCGCTATTTTTTTCTGCCAGTATGATGACATCTTTTGTATCTTTTATATAATTCACCAAACGTTGTCGCCAGTTGGAATAAATTTCAGTCGTATTTTTCTCAGTTATTAGACGCATAGCTAAAGCAAGAGCCGCCGCATCTGGTACAGATACCGTGCCGCTGCGAATACCAAACTCTTGTCCCCCGCCAAAATTTATCGATTCTGGAAGCAGACCTTTACGTGTAATTAAAGCGCCAGAGCCTTTTAACCCGTGAATTTTATGAGCAGATACCGTTATCGCATCCGGACCTTCGTCAGCGATTGAAACTGGCAACATCCCGATACTTTGAACCGTATCGGAATGAAAAATTGCGCGAGAATGCTGTTTTATTATTTTTGCGCATTCTTCAATAGGTTGGATTGTTCCTATTTCATTATTCACATGCATGATGCTTACTACGGTAGTATCTTCTCTAAGTTTTTCGGCCAATTCATCCACTGAAATCATGCCGAATTCATTAACCGATAAATAATCGACAACAAATCCTTCTTTTTCAAGTTGCTTAGCGGCATTAATAATTGAAGGATGTTCAATTGACGTCGTAATGATATGGTTTCCCCTAGATTTAAATTTACGCGCAAAACCTAATAGCGCTAAATTATTCGCTTCTGTTCCGCCGGAAGTAAAAATCACTCGTCCGTCGGGCGCCCCAACGATTGACAGTATTTGTTCACGCGATCTTTCGAGAAGCGCTTCCGCTTCTTTTCCAGCAAGGTGCAATGAAGCTGCGTTGGCATAAAATCTTTTATTCACTTTGATAAAAGATGAAAGCACTTCCTCACTTGGAGCCGTCGTTGCACTATTATCTAAATAAATCATGAAAAACCATTCCTTATTTTTATTTGCCCTGATTATGGACAGTTATTCACTTCTTTTCGTAACAAAGCCACCTGCACAAATGATAAGTGTGCGGTGGCTGTAGTTACTTCACAACTTCTTTAATTGGGTTATTTTCTTGTACAAGTTCTTCAATTCGATTCATTGCGCCTGGCTCAACGTCTTCAACAGCAGTCGCTGCTTCCTCTAGCGCTTTTTCGTAACGGAACTCTCTGAAGGAATTCTCAGCTTCTAATAGGCGTCTATGTACTTCTTCGTTTGAAGTACGGTAACGGTTTCCGTACTGGATTATCCATTCAATGAGCATTACGTTTTCCAAAAGTTCTTTCACTTTTTCACTAACGACATCCACTGATTGCTTGGCGTTTTCTAAATAATTATTGACCAAGTTCATATTTAACGGTACTTCTTCCAAGCTTTGATTGACGATGTAGATTTGCTCTTCGGCTTCTTCCAATCGCGCATCCATTTCATCAGGGATGCCTGGAATATTTCCTTTATAAAGAGAACGTTCGACATCTTGCATTTTTTTTGTTAATCGATCAAGTTCTTTACGCACATTGTTTTCATCGATTCGCAAGCTTTTGATACGTTCTGCGAAGCTCTCTCTTGCTATGGCGATTTGATCAAGTTCAGATACAATGGCTTGTAATTCTTCTTGTAAGCTTGACGCAGCTGACCCTTCATCCTCAATGCGCATCGTCAACAATTCAAAACGCTTGTTTAACTTTTCGAGTTGATCCATCGCTTCAGTCGGAATTTCTGACTCTTCTTCATTTAAACGATAACTTTGTTGGACTAATGCCGCTTCATCAAATGTGGATTTTGTTAATTCGGATACCTCAGCCAATTTTTCTGCAATTAGCATATAGTTACCTTCAATAAATTGTTTTGCTACGACTTCATTTTCAAGTGCATCATAAAAAGCGTCGATTCTTTTGTTGATTGTATCTATTTTTTCCTGAATGGTATCAATTTGAAGCTTTTCTATTTTAATGATTAATGTATCAAGTGTCTTTTCAATCTCATCGAATTGTTTCGGAAGTTCTAAATGTTGCAAGTAATAGGATTGCTCTTCCATTCCTTTCGAACCGTTTCGAAGTTCGCGGATAGAAGCGGGAATTTTGTTTTGAAGTTCCACGAGTAATGATGGGATACGATCAATTAATGAAAAGAGATACTCCCCTTTTTCGCTTTGCGTGATAACAATTTCACGCGCTCGTAAATAATTGCCGTTTGCAGTTAATTCATCGTAATCGGCGAATTTCGGATTAAATGATTCAAGCTCTTCCTCAAGAGGTTTAACCGCCATTCCAAAGGAGTGTTGGTGAGCTAGAACTTTTTTTCGTGCGGCGCGATGATATTCTTTCAACAGTTCCATTTCAACGCGATTCTTCTCTTCACTACCGACAAGTTCGTTCAATTCTGCAAGAAGGTCGGTCATTTTCTTTTCGCAGAACTGAATTTTCTCTTCTATCTCTGCTTCGACTTTAGTCGCTTTACCGAACCGGAATCTATCGACAAAATCTTCGGCATCGAATAATAGTGAATCGATTTCGATCATATGTATATCCATTACTTCGGTCCATTCATGTCGCCAACGTTCGAATTTTTCTTCAGTTTCGCCTGTCATATTTAATTGTTTTATTTTTGTCATTTCCTCAAAAATCGGTTCATGTTGGATTTTCAACTTTTTTTCTTCTAGTTTTGCAATTTGACGAATATGTTTACGCCTATATAAGAAGGCGATGATTGTTAAGATTATAAGTGCGATAATTGGAATGATTAAGTATTTCATCGTCGTCCTCCTGTTCAATTAACTATACCCTTATATTATCCCATATCGTACCACGTTTGAATACTAATTACTCGAAAAATGATATAAAAAATCTTTTTTGGTCGAATGAATTTACGGTTTTTGTATTTCCATGTCGAAAACTGTATACTAAATGTTATATATATTAATTGAATAGGGGTGCTTTTTTTGAATTCAACTGTAGAATCGAATCACGCTATTTCTAAAGAGTATACACAACTATCCAACCAATTGGATGCACTTCTCACAGGTGAAAGTAATTTAACTGCAAATTTAAGTAACGCGTCCGCATTATTAAATCAATTTTTCGATCGCATTAACTGGGTTGGGTTTTATTTAATGGAGGACGGAGAACTTGTTCTCGGGCCTTTTCAAGGACTTCCGGCTTGTGTGCGTATTAAGGTTGGAAAAGGCGTGTGCGGAACTTCTGTTGAAAAAAGAGAATCGATTGTTGTACCGGATGTAAATGCTTTTCCTGGTCATATCGTCTGCGACGCGGCATCACGTTCTGAAATTGTTGTTCCGATTATTAAAGATGATGTTGTATTGGGTGTGCTTGATATTGATAGTCCGGAATTAAACCGTTTTTCTGAGGAAGATCGCGTGGGGCTGGAGCTTGTTGTTTCGACTTTGGTAAAACATTTATAAAAATAACTTTTGCGAGTACTTGAATGTTTCATTATTCGAGTACTCGTTTTAATTAGACCGTTGATTTCCGTGGCGGGCTACGCTTTCCTGCGGGCGAGCGTCGAGCCGCTTCCCTCGCTACGCTCAGTCCAGGGTCTCGTCTGTCTCGCTGATTCCGCGGGAGTCTCCGCCCGCCACTCCAATCAACTTACTTCATTATAGAAAGAAAGTTATTTGGTACTATCTTTCTTATTTCATTTAGCATACGTGTAAACACAAAAAAGTAAGTGGAAAATAATATGAATTCCACTTACTTTTTGATTTGTTATTTGTTTGAACTCACTTCAGTTATTTTCATTTTATCAAATGCGCCTGCCAGGTCTGCTAGTAAATCATCTGCATTCTCTAGACCTACTGATAGGCGTAGTAATGAGTCTGTGATTCCCATGGATAGACGGTTTTCTTCTGGTACTACAGAATGAGTCATTGTCGCTGGGTGTTGGATGAGTGTTTCGGCGTCTCCTAAACTTACAGCAATTTTTATGAGGGACAAGCTGTCCATAAAGTGCTGTGCGCCTTCACGACCGCCTTTGATGGTAAATGAAATGAGTCCCCCGCCTGCTGACATTTGACGTTTTGCAATTTCGTATTGAGGATTGTCTTTATCAAATGGATAGAAGACTTTTTCAACTAACGGATGATTTTTCAAATAAGTGAGAAGCTTTTCAGCATTTGAAGTGTGACGTTCCATTCGAACAGGCAAGGTTTTTAATCCGCGAATTAATAGCCAAGCATCAAATGGAGATATAATGCCGCCGTAATCCTTTTGGACACTCATTCGAATTTGGTCCATTTCTTCCTTGTCATTTCCAACAAGCAATCCGGCAATGACATCCCCGTGGCCGTTAATATATTTTGTTGCACTGTGCAAGACAAAGTCCGCCCCGATTGTTAATGGGTTTTGTAAATAAGGCGATGAAAATGTGTTATCGACAACGACTTTTAAACCATGGCGCTTTGCGACGTTCACGACTGCATGGAGATCGACGAGTTCCATCGTTGGATTAATCGGCGTTTCGACATAAATGCATACCGTTTCTGGTTTAATCGCTTTCTCAATTTCTTCTTCGGTACCCATCTGAATCAAATCATGCGTGATGTTATACTTCTCTTCCATCATAGATAAGAGTCCAAAAGTACATCCGTAAATACCGCGTGTGCAAAGGATGTGATCACCCGTCTTTGTTAAATGGACGAGAACAGTACTTACTGCGGCCATTCCTGACCCAAAAGCAAGTGCTCCTTTACCGTTCTCCAACATCGTCATTCTTTCTTCAAGAACATGCACGGTCGGGTTACCCAATCGAGAATAAATCGGTCCCGCTTCTTCGCCGGAAAAACGTTGCTCGCCTTGTTTTGCCGATTCAAACGAAAAAGTTGAAGTTTGATAGAGTGGCGTTGTTAAACTTCCGTGATGAGCTTTATCGTCATAACCTTCATGAATAACTAACGTATCTTTGTGTAGTTTATTTTCCTTCATTATTTACACCCCTTCTTCACTTGAAAGTCTTTCACATGACAACTACACTATAACGCTCTTTGATTAAAAGGAAAAGAAAAAATTATGAGATAATAGTAGATTGAATTCGGGTAATGCAAAAGAGCTTGACTCTGCAACCGCATCTTGGTATGATAGTCGTTGTGTAAAATAGTTGCAGCAGTTATGTGTTTCGATCTGTTCAGTCTATTCCTTTTAAGAGGTGCACCGCGTAACCTTCAGGCTGCGAAGGCGAAGTTGCAAGATAATAGAATGGCAATCGAATTGAACATATCTGGTCTTATTTTACAACAAAATAAAACCAAATTAGAGGAGGAGTCTACTATGGCTCGCTATACAGGTCCAGCTTGGAAATTATCTCGCCGTCTTGGCATTTCACTTTCAGGCACAGGAAAAGAAATTGAAAAACGTCCATACGCACCAGGACAACACGGTCCTACTCAACGTGTTAAACTTTCCGAATACGGAATGCAGTTACAAGAAAAACAAAAACTTCGTTTCATGTTTGGTGTAAACGAACGTCAATTTAGAACACTATTCAATAAAGCTGGTAAAATGCCAGGTAAACACGGTGAAAACTTCATGATTCTTCTTGAAACTCGCCTTGATAACCTAGTATACCGCATGGGTCTTGCACGCACTCGTCGTGCTTCACGCCAACTAGTTAACCACGGCCACATTTTGGTTGATGGAAAACGCGTTGACATCCCATCATTCAGCGTTAAACCAGGTCAAGAAATTTCTCTTCGCGAGAAATCTCAAAACCTTGATGTTGTTAATGAAGCACTAGAAGTGAACAACTTCGTTCCTGAATATGTTTCATTCGACAAAGACACTAAAGTTGGTTCATTCGTTCGCATGCCTGAACGCAGTGAGCTAGCAGCAGAAATTAACGAAGCACTTATCGTTGAATTCTACAGCAGAAAGTAATATTTCGAAAAAAGAGTCCTTTATGGGACTCTTTTTTTTGGTTTCGGAGTAGGTTGAAAGCCATGTTTTGCAGATATGTTGATCAAAGTGTCGGAATTCGGATATCCACTCTAAACCTATGGATATCCAAGACACGCCCACTTTTTTATTGTCCCAAACCTCTATTTTTAAACCTCAATACTGAAACCTTATAATCAATATATGCACCAATGAATCCAACAGGTATACCGCCAGCAGACGCCGAGAGTAAAATGATGAATAGATTTATTTTCTCTATTTTTTGGTACAAAATGAAAAAGATTAAGGCCATTCCGATTGCTATGAATATTACCGTGAAATAATATGTAATTTGGATTCTCTCTTTTACCTCTTGTTCCTCTCCTGCCAACCGTTCAGTCATATCACGCCCTCGTTTCTTGGAACGATAGTAATTTATATCATTATTTACTTCTCACTATCGTTTCAAACAACTTTCCGTATAATTTTAAACAGTTAGCGAAGTATATGGCTAAACTAATGAAGGAGTTTAGCCATGAAAAGTAATGTGATCAAAGAATTAAATACCTTCTTAGAAGGTAATTTTATGGCAATTCATGCTTATGAAAATTATATTCATCACATCGATGACGTCGATATAAAACAGGTTCTTCAAAAAATCCAACAAGAGCATAAACAACATGCAATGATGATTGCAGAAAGAATCCAAAATCTCGACGGTATACCTGTTGATGATGCAGGCATGATGGGAAATGTCGCAGAATTTATTAACAAGATAAAAGGTTCTACTAAAGGTTCCACTGACATTTTGAAAGATGCACTTGTTGGTGAACATAGAGGTATTGAAAAATCTAAAAAACTCCTTGATGGTGATCTAGATCCTGAAAGTCGAGCACTCGTTAAAAACATATTGGACGTCGATCAAAAACACGTTGACCTACTAGATAGGCTCGCCCACTAGGCAAAATTGCAATATCATATTCGCCTCATCAAATTTCACTCGAAAGAATGTAGGTTCAAAGCCCTGTTTTGCGGATATATGTGAAAAATGCGCCGATATGTCGTTCTAAATGTCGGATATACGGTTCAAATCGTCGGATATATGCATCAAACCTACGGATATCCGGAGCACACTCCCCTTTCTTCTGGTAAACTTAAGAAAATCGATGTGAGGTGATGTTCCATTGAAACTTATTTCAATTTGTCCAAGTAATACTGAGCTTCTAGCTTATCTCGGCATGATTGACCAATTAATTGCTGTTGATGATTTTTCAGATTGGCCTGAATCCGTTCATGCCCTTCCCCGCCTTGGTCCAGATTTATCAATTGATATGGACAAGGTAGAGTCGCTTAAACCAGATTTAGTTTTAGCTTCCTTGAGTGTTCCGGGAATGGAAAAGAATATTGAAGAACTTAAAAATCGTGACATTCCATATATCGTCTTAGACCCTCAAAGTCTAAATGATATTGCAGATGACCTACTATTGGTTGGACAAGAATGCGGAATTGAAGAAAGAGCAAATATTGTTCACAAGGAATATTTGGGGTTTATTGATGAGATGAAAAAACGGGCTTCGACGGTGACGAATACGCCGACACTTTACTGGGAATGGTGGCCGAAACCAATTTTTACGCCTGGTCGTATCAATTGGCTGACGGAGATAAGTGCCATTTCAGGCGGCTTAAATGAATTTCGCGACGTGGAACTTGCCAGCGTACAAACTGACTGGGAAGATGTATTGCAGAGAAACCCGGATTACATACTGCTTGCATGGGTTGGTGTGCGACCCGCCAAAGTGAACAAAGAAGTTGTTTTAAAGCGGCCGGGCTGGAAAGACTTGCTCGCCATAAAAAATGATCGTTTTTCTATTATGGAAGAGGAGTTATACTGCCGCCCTTCCCCGCGTCTTTTAGAAGGTGCTTTAAAGCTTGGAAAAATGATTCATCCAGACATTTACAATGACTTGCAACTACCAAAATGGATTGTATCGGTTTAATTATAAAAAGGCTATTCTCCTTGTAATAAAGGAAAATAGCCTTTTTGATTTAAATAAATTTAACCATCGTGTAATTACGTCTGCCCCGGCGAACGATTGTAAATTCATCTTCCAATCGATCAGCAGCGCCGACTACATAATGCGTATCCGTGATTCTTTCGCCGTTAAATGAAATGGCACCATTATTTACGTCTTCTCTTCCCTGGCGTTTCGATGAAGATATACCTGCTTCAACAATGAAGTCGACGATGTTTTTATCTTCTTTCGGCATTTCAGAAGAAGGTACATCTTTGAACGCGTCTTTCATTTCATCCGCAGAAAGTGATTTTAAATCTCCGCTGAACAAAGCTTTTGAAATTCGAATTGCATTGTCCAGTGCTTCTTGACCATGAATAAGTCGCGTCATTTCTTCCGCTAATGCTTTTTGTGCTTTACGTAAATGCGGTTCTTCTTGGACCGTTACTTCAAACGCTTCGATTTCTTCGCGTTCAATAAACGTGAAGATTTTCATGTATTTAATGACATCTGCGTCAGCCGTATTAATCCAGAATTGGTAAAATTCATATGGAGAAGTTTTTTCAGCGTCTAACCAAACTGCCCCTCCTGCTGATTTACCGAATTTTGTCCCGTCCGCTTTTGTTACCAATGGAATCGTAATTCCGAACGCCTTCGTTTCTTCATCATGCATTTTCCGAATGACTTCGAGGCCAGTCGTGATATTACCCCACTGATCCGATCCGCCAATTTGCACTCGGCAACCGTAATTATCGTATAGGTGGTTGAAGTCAATTCCTTGGATTAACATGTACGAGAATTCGGTAAATGAAATTCCGCTATCTAAACGTGATGCCACATTATCTTTTGCTAGCATGTAGTTAACGCCTAAAAGCTTCCCGAAATCACGTAAAAACTCAATAATCGTCATCGAGCCAATCCAGTCATTATTATTGACCATTTGCGCACCGTTTTCGGAATTGAAGTCAAATATTTGTTCCATTTGCTTTGTGATACCCTGTACGTTTTTGTCAATTTGCTCCGTTGTTTGAAGCTGTCTTTCTTCTGAACGACCAGATGGATCACCGATCATTCCTGTTGCCCCGCCGACGAGTAAAATTGGACGATGTCCGTGCATTTGGAAACGACGCAATGTTAAAAGTGGCACGATATGACCAATATGCATGCTGTCTGCCGTAGGATCCACTCCGCAGTAAAGCGAAATTTTTTCTTTGTTCAATAAATCCTCAAGACCCTCTTCATCAGTTTGTTGATATAGCAGGCCTCTCCATTTCAAATCATCCAATAATGTGTTTGTCATTTGAACTCCTCCTAAAATTTAAAAATCCCCGCATGATTTAATAAAAAATCATGCAGGGACGTTAATTTAAATAGTAACGCGGTACCACCCGGCTTGAGAATAAATTCTCCGCTCGAAATCGCATTATCGCCGCGAACGCGCCACACTCCAAAGCTGTAATTCGTATGCGATGTACCGAGCAACTTTCACCAGCCGTTGCCTCTCTAAACGGTTCCATAGCCACTACTTCGGCTCTTTCATTATGCAGATTAAGTATATATTTATTAATAATAACTTATTATATGATAATGTCAATAAAAGTTGTTTGATAGCCATACAATTGTGCTATAATAGGAACGATTTAAGGAGGTCGATAAGGTTGAGTGAAAACCAAAATAAACCAATCAAAGAACGATTGAAACAAATAGAGGAAAAGCTAGATTCACTGACAAATACCAAATGGGCGAAGAATTTAAGAATCACATCAGGCGTTTTTTGGAATTTATTTCTTGTATCTATCATTTTCGGAATAACGCTTACCATATTCGCAGCTTCAGTGGGTGCTGGATATTTTGCATCTCTAGTTGCGAAAGAGCCACTTCGTTCAAAAGATGAAATGCGTTCTACAATTTTTTCGTACGAAGAAACTTCTGAAATATACGCTGGCGATGTCTATATTGGCCCTGTTAGCGCAGATATTACACGGAAAGAAATTAAACTTGAGGAAGTTTCTCCATATGTCATCGATGCCGTTCTCGCAACCGAGGATGAATACTTCGAAACACATGAAGGAATTGTGCCAAAAGCAATTTTCCGAGGATTATTTCAAGATGTAACAAATGCTGATAGTCAAACTGGTGGCTCAACATTAACCCAGCAATTGATAAAACTTCAGATATTAACAAACGAAGTTTCATATGAACGTAAAGCAAAAGAAATTTTGCTTGCCATGCGACTTGAACATTTCATGGACAAACATGAAATATTGGAAGCATACTTGAATATCATTCCATACGGCAGAAACTCGAACGGAGATAATATTGCAGGAATTGAAGCAGCAGCTGAAGGCATATTCGATTTAAAAGCGAAGGATTTAAACCTTGCCCAATCAGCTTATATAGCCGGGATTCCACAAGCGCCTTTTGCCTATACTCCCTTTTACAATCAAAATCAGTGGTTAAAAGAAGATGAAGGTTTAAAGCCTGGTATCAATCGCATGAAAACAGTGCTTTTCCGAATGAAAGAAACGGGATACATTACGGAATCAGAATATAATGAAGCAATGGCTTATGACATTAAATCAGACTTCCGTGAAGCACCACTGCGTACGAATGAACGTTATCCTTATTTAACGCAAGAAATTCAAAATAGAACAATTGATGTTCTTGCAAAGGTATTAGCTGAAAAAGATGGAATTGATCCAGAACGTTTGGAGAATGAAGGCAAACTTAAAGATAAATATTCCATTTTAGCCCGTCGAGAAATGACAAGTGGAGGCTATCGAATTTATTCGACTATTGACTTGAAATTATACAATCACTTCCAAAAAGTATCAAAAGATTACAATGACAAATTTGGTCCCACGAGGTATCCAAAAGGTGTCGACAAAGAAACAGGAGAGACAATAGAACTAGTACAACCGGTTCAAGTTGGAAGTATGGCCATTGAAAATAGTACGGGTAAAATACTCTCTTTTGTTGGCGGCAGGGATTTTGAAGTCGAAAAACTAAATCATGCAACCCAAGCCCCCCGCGAAGTCGGTTCTTCCATAAAACCACTTCTAATCTATGGTCCAGCTATTGAATATGGACATATCGGTGCTGGAAGTCCAATAGCTGATGTTTGGTTTCAAACTACGAAATATGGTTTGACTGGGAGCGGGAAACCATATTCGCCCAAAAACTTTATAAAAACAGAACAAATGGGTGTCATTCCAGCTCGACAAGCTTTGGCGTCTTCGCAAAACGTTGCAGCAACGAGATTATACGAACAGATAATTGATAAGAGACCATTAGAGTTTTTGGAGAAGATGGGATACTCCAAAGTAACACCTCTTCATTATGCATACTTATCTTCAGCACTTGGACCGATTAACGCTACAGTTGAAGAAAATGTTGGGGCCTTTGCAACATTGGCCAATAATGGTCAGTTTATCGAACCATATATAATAGAACGCATAGAAGATATGGATGGAAATATCGTATTTCAACATGAAACAGAACCTGTCGATGTATTTAGTCCACAAACGGCTTATATTATTACTGATATGTTACGAGATGTTCTTACAAACCGAAGAGGAACCGCTCAAATCATGAAACAAAACTTAAATTTCAATCTCGATTTGGCGGCTAAAACTGGTACTTCAGATGATTTTGGAGACGCATGGCTGGTAGGCTATAATCCAAATATTACCCTGGGAGTATGGATCGGATATAAGTACCGAAATGATAGTCTTGAATACGGGGAAAATAAGTACGGACCACCTAGTGCACGGGTCAACAAACTTTATGCAAACTTTATGAACGGGATTAATGAAGTCAGACCGGAGATCCTAAAAGCCGATTCAAAATTCAAAATTCCTGAAGGTGTCGTTACACGTTCGATGTGTGGTATTTCCGGACTTGCACCATCAGCAGAATGTTCTGCTGCAGGTCTAGTCACTTCGGATTTATTCAACGCAAATGTGTTTGTTCCGACAAAGCCGGATGATAGTCTCACTTCTTCTTCCTATGTCCAGATGAATGGGAAAAAGTACAGAGCACTTCCTTCGACGCCGAAAGAATTCGTTGTATCTAAAGGCGGAATTGGCGTAACTCAGGATTACATTGACTGGATACTGCGTCCTTTTGGAGGCAATCCGGAATATCTATTCCCTAATAATTCATCCTTTGCTAAAAATGTAATTTCAGAAACGAAATTTGAAGCTGATGACGCAGCACCTGCTGCAGTTAGTCTTAAGTTAACAGACAAGAAGATAACCTGGGCAGCTTCGGCGTCCAAAGATGTTATCGGTTATTATGTCTATTCCGGCGATAAAAAGATTGCAACAATTCACGACGGTGCATCCTACTCACATTCAATCGGACCTGGTTCATATACCGTAAAAGCCGTCGATATTACAGGTAAATTATCTGGTGCTTCTAACACTATCTCATTGGAAAAGGAAGAAGAACCGCCCGAAGAAGAACCGGAAAAACCTAAGGATCCACCGAAAGATGAAAAACCAGGAAAGCCTAAGGATCCTCCAAAAGATGAAAAGCCAAAACCAGAAAAACCTGGTAAACCCGGTAAGCCTGAAGATCCACCAGAAGATGAAGATCCTCCTGGTACTGATCCGCCAGATGACGAAGAATAAATAACAAATAAAAGGCTTGCTCTCACGTTGAAAACGTAAAGAGCAAGCTTTTTTATTTTCCACAAATCACGCATTCAGTTCCCATGATTTCAATACACTCCGCATTATTTTGCCACTGCGGGTTTTTGGCAGTTTATCTTTAAATTCGATTTCTTTCGGAGACGCATATGCGGCTAGTCCTTTTCGAACAAAACTTTTGATATCCTCTTCCAATTCACTTGATGGATCAAAACGCTCTTTTAGCACGATATACGCTTTGATGACTTCCCCTTCCACCGGATCCGGTATTCCAATTACACCGGCTTCTTCAATTGCTTCGTGTTCAAGAAGTTTTGCCTCGACATCAAATGGACCGACTCGTTCCCCGCTTGTCATAATGACATCGTCTACACGGCCTTGAAACCAGAAGTAACCATCTTCATCCATAAAAGCCGAATCGCCGGTGATATACCATTCATCATTAATGAAACTAGAATCGAATGCTTCTTTATTATTCCAAATGCCGTGCATCATCGCGGGCCAACCTTTTTTAATCGCGAGATTGCCCATTTCATTCGACGGCAATTTATTCCCTTGATGATCAATGATTGCTATTTCGACTCCCGGTACGGCTTTGCCCATTGAACCAAACTTTATCGGCAAGCATTGGAAGTTCGCAATCATTTGCGCACCGGTTTCAGTCGTCCACCATGTATCGTGAATACGTAAATTGAACGAATCGATTCCCCATTGAATAATTTCAGGGTTCAGTGGTTCTCCTACTGAAAGAATATGCCTTAAAGAGCCTAAATCATGTTTTCGCAGTTGGTTCTCCCCTGCTCCCATCAGCATGCGGAAAGCAGTCGGGGCGCTGTACCATACGGTGACGCTATATTCTTCAATGACATTGTACCAACCCTCCGGGGAAAACTTATCGCCTAGAACAACAATCGTAGCTCCGGCAAGCATTGGCCCGAACATGCCGTAAACGGTTCCCGCCACCCAGCCAGGGTCAGCTGTGCACCAATAAATATCCTCATCCGTTAAATCGAGGACCCAGCGCGTCGTTTGCAATTGCTGGACCATCGCTTTTTGGGTTAGAACAATTCCATTCGGTTTTCCCATGGTGCCCTCGGTATAATGAAGAAGTGTTGCATCTTCTTTTGTTAACCAAGTTAGTTGGAATTTGGATGACGAAGCTTTCAAATGCTTAAGAAAATCAATTGTCTTCTCATCTTCCTTTATATCTTCTCCTACAACAAAAATTGATTCCAAATGCGGTAATTTGTGCACCGGTATTTGATTGAGAAGTTCTGACGTTGTAACAATTGCTTTAGCTTCACTATCTAGGAGCCGTTCATAAACGGCATCTTCCTTAAAAACATCAAACAATGGTCCGACAATTACACCTAGTTTTAATGCGCCAAAAACAGAAAAGTAAAGTTCAGGTGAACGCGGCATGAATACAAACAACCTGTCCCCTTTTGTTAATGAAGACTGATTTCGAAAAAGGTTTGCGGTTTTATTTGTCATCTTTTTCATTTCGAAATACGTATAGGATTCTTTTCGTTGACTGTCTTTATAATAAAGCGCTACTTTATTTTTTCGATAAGATGCTGCGTGGCGATCGATTGCTTCATAAGCGATATTTATTTTTCCGCTCTCATGCCAGCTAAATACTTTTTCAGCATCTATCCAATTAAATTCTGCTGTTGTTTGATTATAATGCTTTAACTGATAATCCCCTTTTATAACTGGAAGCGTTTTCATATATGAGTTCCACCCTTTCAAAAACTAGTACACATTCATTCTACAACAGATACACTGAAATATGTAAATAATTCTTCATTTCCATTTGTTTTCGGAATGTAACAATAAATAGGCTTACACGAGAACTTTATGTTGTATACTATTACTATAGTCATTTATAAGTGAGGCGGTGGCAATTATGGAACATAAAAAAACATATAATGCAATGGAAATTAAACATAAGAGCGGCGATATAATTATCGAAGGCCCTATCTCGTCGAAGGAATTAGCCAGTCTCGATTTCCATGAGGATTTGACGGCATTTCGACCAGCTCCACAGCAACATGAAGCACTCGTAAATATTGCTAAACTACCCGAAGGCCGAATTATTATTGCGCGTGAATTAAACGAAGTTGTCGGTTATGTAACGTATGTGTACCCTGATCCGATGGAAAGATGGTCAGAAGGTAATATGGAAAACCTAATCGAATTGGGTGCCGTCGAAGTGATTCCAAGGTTTCGCGGCGGCGGCGTAGGCAAAGCGCTTTTAGCCGTTTCCATGATGGATGACGCGATGGAAGATTATATCATTCTTACTACGGAGTATTACTGGCACTGGGATTTAAAAGGAACAGGATTAAATGTTTGGGAATATCGGAAAGTGATGGAGAAAATGATGAAAGTCGGCGGACTCGAATACTATGCAACGGATGAACCGGAAATTAGCTCTCATCCGGCAAACTGTTTAATGGCACGCATCGGAAAAAGGGTTGACCCCGAATCTGTGCAACAATTTGATAATTTACGATTTCAAAATCGCTATATGTACTAACTCCCTGGAAAGTAGGTGTAGTCATGTTAATCGAAGAAATCATGAAACAAGATGTAGTCACGCTTTTCCCATCCAATACAGTGAGGGATGCGCTTGAAATTATGTTGGAAAACAAAATTCGGCATCTCCCAATTATTACAGAAGACCGGGCAGTCGTCGGAATCATTACTGATCGTGATTTAAAAGGGATTGTTCCTTCAACGATGTCTGACATTCGCGATAAAAGTGTATATGATATTAAATTATCCGAGGTAATGACCAAAAACCCAATTACAGCTCACCCGATGGATTTTGTTGAAGAATCCGCGGTCGTTTTTTATTCCAATCAAATTGGGTCTTTACCGATTGTTTCAAATAATAAACTCGTCGGCATCATAACGGAAACAGACTTGCTTTATAAGTATATTGAACTTACCGGCGCTCATCAGCCGGGTTCACAAATCGAGGTTCGCGTCCCGAATATACCAGGTATTCTATTTGAAGTATCCAAGGTATTTTACGAACAAAAAACAAATGTCCTGAGTGTTCTTGTTTATCCTGATAAAGAAAATGCGGCCAACAAAATACTAGTCATTCGAATTAAAACGATGAATCCGCTAAAAGTCATTGACGGGCTTAAAACGGAAGGGTTTGAAGTTCTATGGCCAAATGTACCGGGAATTTCATGATGAAGAAAGATGCTGTGTTCATTTATTCCAAAGAACAATTAGGATACTCTTTTTCCGATTCCCATCCGTTTAACCAAAAAAGAATTGTGTTAACCTTGGACCTGCTAAAAAAGTCTGGGGCCATTACAGATTCTGATATTATTGCGCCGCGAATCGCAACGGATGACGAACTCCTTCTTGCACATGATGCAAAGTTTATCGACATCGTGAAAAGAGCCGGTAAAGGTGAAATAAAAGAAACGGCTGGTGAAATGTATGGAATCGGCACAGAGGACACACCGATTTTTCCGAACATGCATGAAGCTAGCGCAATGCTCGTTGGCGGGACATTGACGGCAGTTGATGAAGTAATGAGTGGACGCGCAAGGCACGCCCTCAATTTAGGCGGTGGGCTGCACCACGGCTTCAAGGGTCGCGCTTCGGGCTTTTGCGTATACAATGATAGTTCTGTCGCGATTAAGTACATACAACAAAAATACGGGGCCAGAGTTCTATATATTGATACTGATGCACACCACGGCGACGGAGTTCAATGGAGCTTTTATGACGATCCTGATGTTTGTACATTATCGATTCATGAAACTGGCCGCTATTTATTCCCCGGTACGGGTAGTGTTACTGAACGTGGCAATGGTAAAGGGTACGGTACGTCTTTTAATTTTCCAATCGATGCTTTTACGGAAGATGAATCATTTCTTGAGGTTTATCGAACAGCGTTTAAAGAAGTAACGGAGTATTTCAAACCGGACGTCATTTTAACGCAAAACGGGGCTGATGCGCATTACTTCGACCCCCTCACCCATCTCTATGGAACAATCAATATTTTCCATGAAATTCCGCGTCTTGCACGTGAAATGGCTAATAAGTATTGCGAGGGCCGATGGATTGCAGTTGGCGGCGGGGGTTATGATATTTGGCGAGTCGTCCCGCGCGCATGGGCGCATCTCTGGATTGCGATGAACGGCATTGATGCACCTACAGGTCCTTTGCCAGCCGAATGGGTAAAGAGATGGCAAAGCGAGTCTCCAGTGCCGTTAGTAGAAACTTGGGAAGATCCGGTTCCATTATATAAACCAATCCCGAGAAAAGAAGAAATCACGGAAAAGAATGCCCAAATGCTAGAACAGGCATTGCATTTAATACGAGAAAAACGTGAGAGTTGCTAGACATACTTTAATATCATTAAAAGAACAGCCCTTATTTCGGAAAAATCCGTAATAAGGGCTGTTATATTACTTAAGGGAATCCCGATCTTCAAATCGATAAGGAAGTTCAACTTTTTTATCTTCTACTTCTTCGTTATTCATTAACTTTGTTAATAAACGCATGGCAACTGCACCTAAATCATAAAGCGGAACAGCTACTGTGGAAAGTTGCGGTCTGACGATTCGCGCAAGATCTGAATGTTCAAAGCAAATCAGTTCGTAATCATCTGGAACTGACAATCCGTCATCCCGAATACCATTTAATACACCGACTGCCAGCGTATCGTTTGTTACGAAGATGCCAGTTGGTTGATTTGTTAGTCCTTTGATATCGCTCCAACTTTCATAACCACTGTCATATGAATTTTCAATTTCGATAATTAATTCATCGTCGAAATTGATGCCTGCTTCTTTTAACGCACGTTCATAACCTTGTTTTTTTACGACGTTTATATCGCGTGTAAGAGGACCGGAAAGGAAGACAATCCGTTTATGTCCATTTTCGATTAGTTTTGAAACTGCTTCATATGCAGCTTGTTCAAAATTGATATTTACAGTCGCAAATTGATCGGCTTTATCTAATGTGCCTGCCAATACAACTGGAACGTTCCCTCTCGACATCTCAGTTCGAACTTCTTCGGATATCGCATCGCTCATAAAAATCAAACCGTCAACCTGCTTCCCGAAAAGATCCATAAGTAGTTCGACTTCTCGGTCAGGGCGCTCATCAGAGTTTGACACAATAATATTATATTCGTACATTGTTGCGATGTCTGCAATTCCACGGGATAGTTCCGCGTAGAAGTTTATCGAAATATCGGGAATAATGACACCGACTGTCGTTGTTTTTTTACTAGCCAATCCTCGGGCAACAGCATTTGGTCGATAACCAAGTTCTTCAATGACTCCTAGAACTTTTCTTCTTGTGGACGGTTTAACATTGGGATTTCCGTTAACGACACGTGAAACTGTTGCCATCGAAACATTAGCCTCTCTTGCTACATCATAAATTGTTACTGCCATAAAAGTAATCTCTCCTTTCCTAGTAAAAACGCCGGAACCACGAATGGCCCCGGCGCTCAGTTACTACTTTACTCGTGAGTTTTCATAAAGTCCATCATTGAAGCATAAAACTCATCAAATTGGTTAAGGTCCATTTGTTGAGCTGCATCTGATAGAGCTACTGCTGGGTCTGGATGTACTTCTGCCATAACGCCATCCGCTCCTACAGCAATTGCGGCTTTCGCAGTTGGAATTAACAGATCGCGTCTACCAGTTGAGTGAGTGACGTCCACAAATACTGGTAAGTGTGTTTCTTGTTTCAATATAGGAACCGCTGAAATATCAAGCGTGTTACGTGTTGCACGCTCGTATGTACGTATTCCGCGTTCACAGAGAATGATTTGATCGTTCCCTTGCGAAATAATATATTCAGCTGCATTTATAAACTCGTCAATTGTTGCAGAAAGTCCGCGTTTTAGAAGAACTGGTTTATTGACGGATCCAGCTTCTTTGAGCAATTCAAAGTTGTGCATGTTACGAGCGCCAATTTGAATAACGTCAACGTATTCAAGTGCTTCCTCGAGATGTGACGGCGTAATAATTTCACTAATTACCGCAAGGCCTGTTTCATCAGCTACTCTTCTTAAAATCTTCAAACCTTCTACACCAAGGCCTTGGAAATCGTATGGGGAAGTACGTGGTTTATATGCCCCGCCTCTTAATAGCTTTTGTCCTTTTTCTTTAATAGCTAGCGCTACTTCCAAAACTTGCTCATAAGACTCGACGGCACAAGGTCCAAATATAAATGATGGTGAACCGTTTCCGATTGCCACGCCATTTACATCTACGATAGTATCTTCCTTTTTGCGTTTACGTGAAACAAGAAGTGCATTACGCTGTTCATCTTCTTGTATTTCTAAAGCAGACATGAAAATCCCTTTAAATATTTGGTCCATTACACCATTAGGAAGTGGCCCTTGGTTATATTCCTTCAGGGAGTTAAGCATTTCACGTTCTCGGATCGGGTCATATCGATTGACACCTTGCTTTTCTTTTACTTTTCCAATTTCTTGAACAAGTTCCGTTCGCTCGTTGATTAGATCTAAAATTCTAGTATTCAATCCATTTACCTGGTCTCTTAATTCATCTAGATTAAGGTGTCCCATTATGTCCATCTCCTCCCCATACAATTCATTCATTATTTTTATGAACTGAATGAATGTAAGAATTTTTGATAATAGACTCATTATAGAGAAGACTTTTAGAAAAGTCACGCATAATCTAACTATTTCTAACATTATTCGCTTTTAAACGTGTTTTTATAACTAATACAAAATAAAAATACCCCTAAATCCAACGATATGGTTTAGGGGCTCCAACATTTACTTGTTCGCCGTTTCAGGATTTGTTACTGCCTCTTTAATAGCTTCGGCAGTCGTTGTGATTTCATCTTCATCGCCAAGTTGTTCTACGGCTTTTTCAACGAATGCAGTTGGCTCTTCGCCTTCAGCAGACACTGTTCCGTCATCCAAAGGAATGGTGGTTTTCGATTTAATCGATTTTACTTTATCGACTAGCTGACCGGATTGCGCTTGAATTGACTTTGAAACTTCTCCCGTCTTCTCTTTAGCGGCTGCGGAGAATTCTGTCGCTTTATCTTTCGCCACTGACGAATATTCTGTCGCCTTATCTTTTGCTACTGAAGAATATTCCGTCGCTTTATCTTTTGCGATTGTTGTATATTCTGACGCTTTGTCTTTTGCTACTGTGCCGATTTCAATCCCTTTTTCTTTTAATTGACTTGCTTGAGTCGAAAAGTCTTCACGCATTTCCTTCCCAGTTTTCGGCGCTAGGAATAGTGCCGCTGCGGCTCCGAGAACCCCGCCCACAATTGCACCGAATAAAAAGCTTCCTGCCCCTGAATCTACGTATTCGTATTCATCATAAAATGAATCTGTGTATCCACGGTCATTATAGTCATATTGGTTTGGCATATACGATTGACCACTTTCTGATTGGTTATTAAAATTTGTTTTTACATTATTATTCATTGAGATTCCTCCTAATTAGTTATCAATGTCATTACCCTATCTACTTTGGATTATAACTTTTCCAGCCTCGTGAGCCCGCGCGTCGTTCTTTCAACTTGTCTAGTATGCCAATCGCAACATGACTCCACTGAATTACTTGAGCCACCTTGTCGCTATTGCGCTCGGCTTCTAGTGTTACGGAATCTGTTACACGACGCACTGACGTATTGATGCCAGTAACTGAATCACCGACCCCTTTTACAGCTTCAACAACTGAATTCAGTTTTTCAGATTTTTGCTGAATATCATCAGCTAGATTATTCGTCCGCTGAAGAAGTTCCGTCGTTTCAGTCGTTACACCTTCAAGTTGAACAGATAGGCCATCCATTGTTTCAGAGACGCTTTGCAACGTGCCTTTTAATGAGAACAATGTCATCGCAAGACTTACGCATAATATTAAAAATGCGATTGCAGCGACGATAGCCGCTATGTACAACAAAATTTCCATGGCATGTCCTCCTTAATATTAACTAATCATAATGTTGTTTTACCCTGTTTCTGCAGAGATTAAACGTTATGACATAGTTATACTTTCGACATTATTCATCATATCCCTTTAATTTAATAATAATCCTTTAAATAAAAAAAACAACTTGATCTAAAATAGATCAAGCTGTCTCTTCACTCACTATTTCTTTAAACGCATTTAAATATTTTTGAACGTCTCCAGCACCCATGAATAAGTAAACCGCATTACCATGTTGTTCTAGCTCGTCGATATTTTCAAGTTCCAGATGTTTTGCACCTGGCAGCTTTTCAAGTAATTCATTGATTGAAATCACGCCCGATTTCTCTCTGGCCGAGCTGAAAATATCACATAAATAAATGTGGTCTGCCGTTTCCAAGCTATGCGCAAATTCATCTAAGAGCGCCGCAGTACGAGTAAATGTATGTGGCTGAAAAATGGCGACAATTTCTTTGTTGGGGTACTTCTGTTTAGCAGATTGCAAAGTTGCTTTAATTTCGGTTGGATGATGCGCATAATCATCGATGATTACGCTGCCTTTACTTTCCATCACTGTAAATCTTCTTTTCACGCCATGAAAGGTCGAAAGTCTCTCCTGGATGACAGAAGCGGGAATTCCTTCATAATGACATAAAGCAATCACACCAAGGGCATTTAGAATCGCATGATCGCCTGGCAACGGAATTGTAAATGTATAGTACAATTCGCTTCGTACGTAGACATCAAATGTGCAACCTTCCGAGTTTTTAACGATATTCTTAGCAGCGAAATCATTGGACTCATCAAAACCATAATAAACAACAGGGACATTTGCCTGAATCTCTTGTAAATGGTTATCGTCCCCACAAGCAATAATTGCTTTTTTCACGCGCAGAGCCATATCCCCGAAAGCATCGAGAACATCGTCCAGATCTTTAAAGTAATCCGGATGATCAAAATCAATA
The DNA here is from genome assembly GCF_018309085.1 of Sporosarcina sp. Marseille-Q4063. Classification (GTDB taxonomy): domain Bacteria; phylum Bacillota; class Bacilli; order Bacillales_A; family Planococcaceae; genus Sporosarcina. Next base: position 770,048 of record NZ_CP070502.1, read on the forward strand.
TTTGTCATAATCGCATAGTCTGGATTATAGGCTAGAAAATGTCGCTTATATTCACATGCTTCAAATGTAAAATACTCGGCATCTTCCAATCCTTTACCCGTCCCGTCCCCGATTAAATATGAAGACGGTGCGTGACCAGAAATGACATGAGCAAGGAGTCCTGTTGTAGATGTCTTACCATGAGAACCCGTTACTGCAATCGAAATGAACTTTTGCATATAACTCCCTAGAAAATCATGATAGCGAACAACTTCAAGTCCTAATTCAAGTGCTTTTTCAATTTCAGGATGACTGTCAGGAAAAGCATTTCCCGCAATGACTGTCATACCTTCTTTTATATTATTTTCATCAAATGGATATATCGATATATTTCTCTCATGTAAAGCGTCCTCCGTAAAAAAATACGTCTCTACGTCGGAACCTTGTACTTGATGAGAGGAATCATGAAGGATTTGAGCAAGTGAACTCATGCCGGATCCTTTGATTCCAATAAAATGAAACAATGTCATATGGTAACCTCCTGGGACCTTTTTGGTACCCTTTATACTCGTTTAATTATTCCCGTTTTACCTGTAAATTATGCATTTATATATATATAGGTTAGTTTTATATATTAATAAGAAGTAACATCCGAAAGCCGTTCCAAATCATTTTCCGTAATGAACACATCACGTGCGCGACTTCCCCGTTGCTCTGATATGAAACCATGCTTTTCAATGCTGTCCATCAATCTTGCAGCACGGTTATAACCAATACTGAAGTTACGTTGCAAGAGTGACGTAGAGGCACTTCCTTGTTCATAAATAAATAAACAAGCCTCCTCAAATAAAGGATCATTGTCCTCTTCTTCAACCGCTGTTTTCAATAACTCTTCTTGCCCAAACAAATACTCAGGTTTTGCCTCACGTTGAACATGTTCTATTATACGTTCAATCTCGTCATCCGTTACAAATGTCCCCTGCAAACGAACAGAAGCCGATTGACCATTTCCCAGATACAACATATCGCCTTTACCAAGAAGGCGCTCTGCACCTATTGTATCGATAATTGTTCTAGAGTCAACCTGCGAGGAAACTGAAAATGCAATTCGCGTCGGTATATTCGCTTTAATCGTACCCGTAATTACATCAACAGATGGACGTTGCGTAGCGATGATTAAATGAATGCCGCAAGCACGCGCTTTTTGGGCAATTCGAATAATCGACACTTCAACATCAGCCGGCGACATCATCATTAGATCTGATAGTTCATCAATCACGATTAATAGATAAGGCATTTTCAATGAATATTGCTTATTTTCCTCGACAACTTTGTTATAGCGTTCAATATCGCGAACGCCCATATGTGCAAGTAATTCATAACGTCTTTCCATTTCAGCAACCGCCCACTTCAATGCGGCCGTCGCTGCTTTCACATCCGTAATAACCGGACTGATCAGATGCGGTATGCCATTAAATGGGGCCAACTCTACCATTTTCGGATCGATAAGCATCATTTTCAAGTCTGAAGGCGTCGCCTTGTAGAGAAGGCTGACAAGAAGCGAATTAATGCAAACGGATTTCCCAGAACCTGTAGCTCCGGCAATTAGTCCATGTGGCATTTTTCGCAAATCAAGCGTTACAGGCTCGCCAGTTAAACCGAGGCCTAGAACAGCCTCTAGTGGCGAAGTTGAAGTTCGAAATTCTTCGGAATTAATGACTTCTGATATTCGAACCGGCCTCGTATTTCGATTAGGAATTTCAATACCGATTGAACTTTTCCCCGGAATCGGCGCTTGAATCCGTATTTCTTTGGCAGCTAATGTCAGTTTCAAGTCATCCGTCAAATTTCTAACACGGCTAACTTTGGTCCCCTGCCCTACCGTCAATTCAAAACGAGTTACTGTAGGTCCTTGAACAGCATCAATCACCGTTGCTTTAACGCCGAAATGGGATAAAGACTCTTCAAGTTTACCAGATTGGGATTCTAACCATTCCGTGTCTTCGATTTGTAATTCTGGCGCGATTAATAATTCCGATGACGGAAACACATAATGTTCCTCAGTCGAATTTTCCTGATGATCAATTATTTCTTTTTCTACAACTTCTGGTTTCTCTACAACTTTTTCTATTGTTACTTCTGGTTGTTTGTTAATCTGTACTGGTTGTTTAGTAGATAACTTAGCTTTATCACTTTTCAACATAAGTACATTAAAAGGAACGATGCGTTCTCGTTTCTTTTCGATGACTTCTGGTTCTGGTTCAATATCGTCATTTGAATCGATAACTGGTTCTGGTTCTTTATCAATAATTATTTCTTGCTCTGTAGTTTTTTCCTCCACTACTTCTGGATCCAATATAGACTCTTGATACGAATCTAAATTGAGTTGTTGTTCTTCTATAGCGGATACATCTGGTTTTTCCAGTGAAAGTTTATCTTCCAATAGTTCTACAGGTTCAGATTTATATTTGATTCCTTCTTTAAAAATCTCAGTTTCTTCTTTAACGACGTCATCTTTTTCATTATTAATAAAGTTCTCTTCTTCTTCAATTTCCCCTGATTCCCTAGTAGACTCTTGATGTTGTTCATCTACTAAAGTAGCTACAGCTGACTTTTGCAGGGTGAAATTATCTTCTACTGGTTTTACAGGTTCAGAAATAAACTCGGTTTCTTCTTTAACTTGATTAGTTTCTTCCTCATGTAATTCTTTTACCATTGCTTCGGGTTCCAAAATAGACTCCCGATAAGAATCTAAAAAAGCCAGTTCATCTTTTATAGTAGGAACATCTGTATTTTGCAGGGTAAATTTGGTTTCTTCTTTAACGACTTCGACTTCTTTTTTAAATCCAACGGCCGGTTTTCGATTTGCAAAACCATATATCGGTGATGGTACATGCGTCGGACTAAACCCCCGCGTTCCTTTAATTGACGATTTCTGTTCTATAGGATAATCGTTCGTTTCTGTTTCAACAGTAATGTTTTTTTCTTTTTGTTTTTTACCTGCTCTATGAATATTTGTCGGAACATCTTTTCCCGGCCATCTTTCGTTTTGATACAATGGGACTGTTTCAAATTCATCAATCGTTTTTTCTGATACGTTTTTAGTTTTCGTAATTTGAGTATTCTCTTCGTCTTCGTCCCAACCATAAATCTCGGCATCTGTAATGATTGGAAAACGAAATGTCGGACGTTCTTTTTCTTCTGTTTCTACAGTAGCGTTAGCATGTTCACCATTTTGATCGAATGCTTCTTCGCCCTCTTCATCCTTGTCAGTAACTAATCGGTCTAGAATTCTTTTAAACCAACTCAAGCAAATCACTCATTTCATGTCGATTAGTCTATTTTAGCAGTTTAACAAAGCCTAAATCAAATTTTATACTAAAATAAGAAAAACGTACCAGAAGGCACGTTTTTTCATTTGCTACTTAATATATGGCTGTCCAACAACACTTTTTTCATCAAGAACTAGAATGCCTGAACCTTCCTCCGCATCAGGCAAGGCTAATTCAGATGCAGAGCAAATCATTCCCGATGATGCAACGCCGCGAAGTTCAGCATCTTTGATGACCAATCCAGAGGGCATAACGGCCCCTACTTTTGCGACGACTACTTTTTGATTTGCATCTACATTTGATGCACCGCAAACGATTTGAAGTGTTTCACTTCCAACATCTACCGTGCAAACATTTAGTCTGTCTGCATTAGGGTGCTTATCTTTTTTTACAACATGACCGATAACAAATTTCGGAGATAAATCAACATCAAGTTCCAAATCTACATGATTCTCTCGTAGCGCCTGTTGAACTTTCTCGATAATTTCTTCCGTTAATTCAACTTCACCGTTTGCTTCCACTTTTACATAATTCGCAGCATTGAATAGATTAAACGCTACGATTTTCTGTGTTTCTGCATCTTTAATTACGGTTACATCTCCGATATTTTCATTCATTGTCTCTTTCGGTTTTTCTAACTCAAGCTGAACCAACAATACATTCCCGACACCTTGTTCATTATAAAAAGCAATCATTTTATTATTTTCCTTTCCTTCGTGCAACACGATTTTTCGCCATGATGAAAATAGGCTCTAATTTTCCATCTTCATATATAAAAGACAGTGATGTAACTGGAACCGTTCCTTTGGTAAAGAAGTGCATCGTCATTTGCGCAAGTACGTCATAACCTGTTTTATTTCGAATGTCGCCGATAATTAGCACATCCTGATGTGGAACTGAAACGGTCATATCTCCTTCAATTTTTCCTTCCATTTCTTTTAGGAATGCGCTATTCAATATACGGCTTGCGTCGTACCCATCATTATTATTAATGAAGTAATAGCTGTTGCCATCGACTTCGTCTTTTTTCATAGCAGTCGGCAATGATCTAACGCGAAAAATCGCGGCTTCCATGAGTTCAGTTTCCGATTGACCGAGTGCTTCCAGCATACCTTCATCAATTAAACGATATGTTTTCCCTAAATCCAATGCATAATAAATTCTTGTTTCAGCTGTATGATCTTTCATGATAAAACGTTTTCCCTCGGCTGTTTCCTCTGGAAATGACGTGGATCTAATAACCGGGTAAATTGGTCGATCAGCATTAAAGCCTTCTGCATGTTCGAGCTCCATCGCTTGGAATGTAGCTTCGATAGTATAAACGATTTCATCTATCGCAACATCTTTTCTCTCATTATACCTCGATATTATCTCGGGTAATGAAATATCCATCCCCTTGTTCAATACTTTATGTTCAAGACGTACTCTATCTGCTTTCGCATCGAATTCCCATACGAAGTTCTCTGAAGGCAGACGTTTTTTCAGAATGTTTACAAGTTCATTTGATTTCATTATTTAACAGCCTCCATTAAAAAGAACGGTTTCCGTTTTATTACGGGATACCGTTCGTTATTTTTTTGTTATAAGTTTTACTGAATTGAACGCAGGATTTCCATCATAACTGACAAATGATTTTCGACATCTTTTTTATTCGAGAGAGTCGTGATTTTTGATCCGCCTACACTCGTAATAAGTTCTACTGTATCATCATTTTCAATCACCGCTGCAAAACCAAAAATATCGCCATCGGTAAATGATGTTTCTTTAATAATCTTTTTCGTTTCATCCGCCTTCAATAAATCATAAAAGAGGTGGCTGTCCGTTTCTTCATTTGGATTATTGAACAAGATGAAGGTATCGTTTTTCGTCGTTAAAATGATGTTTTGTGAATCTGATCCTTCTTTTATCGCAAAATCGCTTGGTTTATAAAATTTTACGCCATCGATTTCCTCATTTGCAACTTTATTGTTTTCATAAAAAACTTTTTCAGCAGATTTCAATCCTTCATCGACTCTGTCTTCTAGGGATTTACCGCAGGCTGTAAGTAATAAAACAGACATAATTACGAGGAATATGAATTTCCATGAACGGAGCATTCGATTTTCTCCAATCTATTTGAGGTTTATTCTTATTTTAAGGTTCTTTCGATGTAGTTGCAACCCATTGGATTGTAGATAAGGACTACAAAGAATATTGCCATTGTCCGATTAACAGTTGTAGGACATGTGCAAATAGATCTGTTCTGCTTACTGCTCCATTCGTCAATATACCGATTGCCCCTTCGTTATGACGAATATTTTTCTTACTAAAATAATCTTCCACGACTGGCCCCAATTCTTTTCCGCTTTGAACTTCGCGCGCAATTTCAACGGGCAACAGGATTTGCGCCCCGGCTGCCGTGAATTCAGTTCCGTCTGGTAGATGTAGCGCTCCCCAATTGCATATGTATAGCTGATCATTAATTAATCTGACGCCGCCCTCTAACCCAATTCCGACAGCATTTTCTCCAGAATCACTCGCTTTTCTTGCCCGATTCAGCGCCCCTTCTTGTGTTTCTTCATCCCCAAAGGGTTGATCTGACACATCTGAACTGACACTTCTGCCAGTTATTTCCGCTTGTGGATAGTACTCTTTCAATACTTCTTCGCAAGCACGGAGTTTTGCTTTATTTGTCGTTCCGATGATGAAGTCCATTAATTTTCACACCTTCATTTGATTATAAAAGCCGTCTTCCACGGGATGTGCAAGACGGCATCCAAATTATACGTTACTTTTGATTGTATCAAGAGTCGTTTTATCGCATGATGTAACGAGTTTTACAAGCAGTTCTTTTGCTGCAGCGTAGTCGTCTGTATGAATGATTGAAGCCGCCGTGTGAATATAGCGTGAGCAAATACCGATGACCGCACTTGGAACCCCTTCATTGGCCATATGCACGCGCCCTGCGTCAGTTCCTCCTTGCGAGATGAAATACTGATACGGAATATTATGTGTCTCGGCAGTATCAAGTATGAACTCCCGCATTCCGCGATGTGTTACCATTGAGCGGTCCATAATTCGTAATAGCGTCCCTTTTCCTAGCTGACCAAACTCATTTTTATCGCCAGAAGCGTCATTTGCCGGGCTTGCGTCTAGGGCAAAGAACAAATCCGGATCGATCATCGTCGCTGCCGTTTGTGCGCCGCGAAGTCCCACTTCTTCTAAAACGTTTGCGCCGGAATATAATGTGTTTGGTAGTTCTTTTCCGTGAACTTCTTTCAATAATTCAATTGCAAGACCGCAACCATAGCGATTATCCCATGCTTTCGCGAGAATTTTTTTATCGTTTGCCATTGGTGTGAACGGACAAATCGGGACTATTTGTTGACCTGGTCGAATGCCAATTTTTTTCGCATCTTCTTTATCGTCAGCGCCTATATCAATCAACATATTTTTTATATCCATAGGTTTCTTTCGGATTTCATCACTTAGTAAATGCGGAGGAATCGATCCAATAACCCCGATTATCGGGCCATTGTCTGTAATGATTTCTACACGCTGCGCAAGTAATACTTGGCTCCACCAACCGCCGAGTGTTTGAAAACGAATCATCCCGTTGTCTGTGACAGCGCTTACCATGAATCCGACTTCATCCATATGACCCGCAACCATGATACGAGGACTGTTTTCAGGACCTTTTCTAACTCCGAATATGCTTCCAAGATTGTCTTGAACGATTTCATCTGAGTACTTCGTAAGTTCTTCGCGCATATAGTTGCGCACCGCATGTTCGTTACCCGGTGCACCTGGAAGTTCCGTCAGTGTTTTAAACATTTTCAAAGTTTCGTTTTCCATTAACAATAGCCTCCAATTTTTCAGTAAAAGTAATTCCGCCCTTAAAATATGTACACTATTCAGTGTAGACGATTATTCAGAAATATTCCATCTTAAATTTAGGGAACCGAATTATTGATTAAAATTATCAGTAAAGTAATAATATCTGAAGCCGTTACCTGTTCGCTCAAACTTCATCTTGGAATCTTCAAATGACTTTTCAAGTTGTTCCGTTGCGATTTGGAAGCGGGTATTTTTGTTTTGTGATACAAGTAATAGCTGTTGATAGTCGTCTGGTCCATATCTATTGTTAATAGATATATCAATTAACAAGTCACATGCTTCATGTAAATAAACGAGTGTGTCAGAAAGAACTGAGTGAAATAATTCAAATTGTTTAGGTACGATAGCGCTATCCAATATTCTTTCCGTATTAATCACTTCATTTTTCACAGCATAAATATCTTTTAGAGGTACGTCTAAATATGATTCTTCAACTATTAAATCATTAAGTATTTCATATGTAACGACATAGTTTCCGTATACTTCTTCCAATTAGATATTAACTTTTTCATGTTTATGAATTGTATAGATATCGCCTACTTTTCCCGTACTTTGAAACAATAAATATACAACTAATATTGCGGGGAGTATCATCCAAGCTTTTAAAACAGGCTTTTTTTCCTTTCTATTCATTTCCCCCATCGTCCGACGAAAATTCTTTTGTGTTTCAGTCAACTTATTTTTCATTCGAGTTCCCGCCCTATGCCTTTTCACTTTGAGAATTCATCTATCAAAAGACTTATTATCAAGCGTTTCATTAGGAACTTACTCACACTTTAATCTTACGAAACTTATCAGAATAAATCCACAGTTCTTTTAAACTTATTTTTTTAATGAAACACGGCTTAGATTCCTGTAGAATTTCACGACCATTATATACTCCGTCCATTAATTTGTGATACACTAAAACAAAGACTTGTTGGGAGGGTAATCCTATGAAATTTAAAGATTTTCTAGCTGGCATTTTAACAGGCGTCGCAGCTGGCATTGTCGTTGGTAAGGTTATTGACCGTGTCGATCCGAATGTTCCTGCTGATTCCGTATTAAAAACGATAAAAGACTCGTTTAAAGAAGAAGGCCCGATCGATGGCTCATGGATTGTCATGAAGCCTGAACCATTTCAAAATAACGTGATTAAAATGACTGTTTACCGCGGAGGGATCTCCCGTATCAAGAACGGCGAACTTGAACAATTTGAGTTTGCTGCTAATTCGTCAACAGGCACTGTTGTTGAACTAACTAAAATATAAAATAAAAACCGTTACCTATCGAGGATTCCCCAGAAGGTAACGGTTTTTTGTTTATTTATTCCTGAAACTTCGATTTTTTTACGCATTCGACAATTTTCTTGCCTGACTCGTCCCATTTCACAAGTCTGTATACTGCATCGTGGTAGAAGCTGAACCAGTAATTTCCTTCCAGTCCTTCCTTCATAAGCTTTTCTTTCGCAAAAATAGAATCCATTGGATAATCATCATATGACAGCACCCAAAGTGGATTACTATGCGCATGTGTTGGCATCAAGTCACCCATATGTAAAATCGATTCATCATTTCGAGTTAATTTGATTACTGAATGGCCGTTACTGTGGCCGCCGGTATGAATCATTTCAATACCTGGGAGTACAGTTAAACTATTTTTAAACGTTTTGACTTGATCCTGAACGGGTTCCCAATTTTCTTTCCAATACGTGTTCCCGGATCGAATATTCGGGTTTCGCATTTCATCCCATTCTACTTGAGATGTGTAAATGATTGCGTTTGGAAATACAGAAACAAGCTGTTCGTTTTCCCATTTAGTCAGACCTGCCGCATGGTCATTATGTAAATGCGTCATTAGTATAATATCGATATCACTCGGAGTTAGATCAAGCTCACTTAGGTTTTCTTCCACATGTGATTCAGCGGTCACACCAAGATTTCGCTTCATTTTCTCATTAAGTTTACCGTTCCCCAACCCAGTATCTATTAATATATTCTTATTTTCATATTGAAGTAAAATTGGATCAGTTCGTAGTTCGATCAAGTTATTTTCATCCACTTCATACCTGCGCGACCACAAAACTTTCGGAACAGGACCAAACATCGTCCCGCCGTCTAAAAAGTTTAGTCCCCCATTTAACCAGTTCAATTTCATATCATGAAAAATAAATTCATTCAATTAGCTCTCCCCCAAAAGTTGTTTTAGATTGTCCCCTTCAACGGCTTCGGTATTTGTGCAGAAAATGCATCCTGCAATTTTTTAGTAATCGTCCCCCGTTTACCGCTACCGATTTCACGCCCGTCGATGACTGTAACCGGCATCACTTCTGCCGTTGTCGATGTGTAAAAGAATTCATCCATTTCAAATGCCTCGTCAAGTGTAAACGCCTCTTCCACCACTGGAATATCGAGTTCCTTGCATAAGCCTAGAACGACATGACGAGTTATACCTTCTAATATTAAATTCGAAACGGGATGTGTGTAGACGACGCCGTCTTTTATCCCAAACATATTTGTCGAGGAGCCTTCTGTCACAAGTCCGTCTCGATGAAGAATCGCTTCCGGGCAACCAGCTTCACGTGCTTCTTGTTTCGCTAAAACGCTTCCAAGCAAATTCAAACTTTTTATATCGCAGCGCAACCAACGAATGTCATCAACCGACTTAACCGCTACCCCATTTTCCATATCCTCTACGGGTCTTTCTCCTTCTACTGCATAAGCTGTAACAACAGCCGGTACTGATGGATCTGGAAAATGATGCGTTCTAGTCGAGGCTCCACGTGTTACTTGCATATAAATATGGCCATTCGAAATATTATTTACCTTTAATAATTCTTCGGCTACGTTAATTAGCTGCTGTTCGGAAAAAGGAATTGTCATTTTTATTTTTGCCGCACTTGCGAACAATCTTTGGAAATGTTCTTTTAATGTAAATAATTCATCATGATAAACTTTAATGACTTCGTAAACACCGTCTCCAAAATAATAACCTCTGTCATCAATCGAAATTCTTAACTCATCACGTTTTGTAAACTGTCCATCGATAAAATAAATCATTTAGTCAATTCCTCTTTTCATTTTCATAACACTACTATTAATATATTCTATCTCCTCTTCTATTTTTACATGTTTAGCTAACAAAATAAAGCACAATGTGTAAATCCTTTCTTTTCATTGAATTGTCGTGCAATTCTCGGAAGTTTAAGGTATAATTATATTAGCAGAACATTCCAACCAACAAGACTATTAACTAAGGGAAGGAAGTGCGGCTCAGAAGCGATTTCAACGTATAGCAACATTCACAGATATCATGACCATTGGTTCTTGGAGTATGATGACAAAGGAGTGTTTTACACTTGAAAACAACTACAACTGATCGTATGCTTACCCGGGTTAAAGATGTCTATCTGTATGTACGCGAAAACGGAACAGTGACGACACAAAATGTTGTCGATGAATTCGATATCACTTCCCGAACGGCACAGAGGGATTTAAACGTCTTGAAATATAACGACCTCGTAACAAGTCCTGTTCGCGGAAAATGGACGACTACATCTAAAGAAGTGATTTATTGAAAAAAAGGCCGATACGCAAATGCGAACGGCCTTTTTCTTATGCTCCTGTTGTTGTATGCAATAACTCTACTTCTTCTTTCGTTAATTCCCGATAGGTGCCTAGCTGTAAAGTTTCATCAAGCTGTAGGGGTCCCATGGAGAGTCGTTTTAAATAGATAACTTTCTTTCCAACTGCCTCGAACATTCTTTTCACTTGATGAAACTTTCCTTCTGTAATCGTTAGCTCGATTTCAGATGTTTCACCCGATGAAATTATTTTCAGTATACCCGGTTTTGTTTCATAGCCATCGTCAAGTGTTACTCCAGCCGCGAAACTTTCTATATCCGCTTCTGTCACGACGCCTGAAACTTTCGCAAAATATGTTTTTGGAATGTCCTTTTTCGGTGATAGCAAATTATGTGCCAGTTTTCCGTCATTCGAGAGAAGTAAAAAACCTTCCGTGTCTTTATCAAGACGCCCTACAGGAAACGGTTTAAAATGACGGAACTCAGCATCTAGCAAATCGACGACTGTTCTATCATGGCGATCCTCCGTTGCCGATAGGACGTCCTGCGGTTTATTCATCATAATATAAATGTATTTCCGATAGACTACAGGTTCCCCCATAACGGTTACCACATCATTTTCAGTATCAATGTTTACTCCGGGCTTTTTTTCCGTTTCACCATTGACGCGAACAGCGCCTTTTTTCTGTAACTGACGCACTTCTTTTCGTGAACCGAACCCCATATTTGATAATAATTTATCTAAACGCATTTTCTGCCTCCTAAAACCCTAACTTATCTGTAAATCTTGTTAATCGTTCGCCAAATAGTTTTTGTGCAAGACCTGTTTTCAACGACAGATAACCGTATATTGCGCCACCTATAGCTGTACAGACCAAGATATATAATAGCGCATGCATTTTCCCATCGACTACACTTAAAGTCGTTAACCCTTTTAATGTGAAGTACACAGCTACAAACATGATCAAGTTTAATATCCCGATCAGAATAATTCTTCTGAAGACCATTTCAGAATGGTATTGAAGAGCTTTTGTTATAATCCCGATATTTAAACCTACAGCAATCGCATAACCGATAGCCGTTGCTAAAATGGCGCCATTCGTTTCGAATAATTTTATGAGCGGTATGTTTATGATTAATTTAACAAGTAGTCCTGCCAACGAATTGAATAAAATCCATTTATGACGATCTATACCTTGAAGAATTGCTGCTGTTACTGTATACAATCCAAAAAGGATAGCGACTGGTGCATAAGTTGCGAGAATTTTCGCGCCCATTAAATCTTTTTCATACAACAATTGATAAAATTCGCTCGAAAGAACCATTAGTCCGATAACAAGTGGAATCGTTAAGAACAACATAATTTGATATGTTTGATCGAGTGACCGAGTAATTCCTTTTTGATCATTTTTTGCATAGAATGTCGTCAATACGGGAATTAGTGCCATAGAGAATCCTGTGGCCACCATGACGGGAATCATGACAAATTTATGTGTTAACAAATTTAACATGGTTAAATAAATATCCGATACCCCAGACTTCCCTATCGAAAACATCGCACCATTAAATGTGACCATATCAACAAATTGGTATAATGGATTGATCACACCAACGAGTATAAATGGCAGCAAATACGAAAATAATTCTTTATACATTTTGAAAAAAGACGTTTCTTCTGCAGGTTGTATACTATTTTCCAATAAATAATCAAATTCTGGTTTATATTTTTTCCAATACCAATAAAGAACCCCTAGTCCTGCTAGTCCACCAATAAACGCTGCAAACACCGCAAAGTTAATCGCTTTTTCTGGTGATTCATGCATAAAATTGACGACAATATAAGCACCGACAAGAACAGCAATGATTCGTATAATTTGTTCGATTAACTGCGATACAGCGGTCGGTTCCATTTTATTATACCCTTGCAAAAATCCACGTACGATACTCATTAATGGAACGACTAGCAGTGCATAACTTACCCAGCGAATGACTGTTGTGATTTGTTCAATCGTGAAGATTTGTTCATCATCATGAATCACTAAATGTGCAATCGGTTCAGCTAGGAAAAACACTATAAGAAATGCGATGACACCAGTAATGATCATGTATAGCATTCCAGATTTCATTAATTTTCTTCCTGTAGCGTAATCGCCAAGTGCGTTATATCTAGCAACGAATCGGGAAACCGCTAACGGTGCACCCGATATTGCGATAGAAAGTGCGATGTTGTAAGGGATGTATGCATATTGATATAAACCCATGCTTTCCTTCCCCACGATTGCATATAAAGGAATTAAATATAATAGACCGAGCGCTTTGGAAAGAAAGAGCCCGATGGTTAAAATGGCAGTACCTTTAACGAGTTTTGACGACATTTTTTAATCCTTCCAATCTCTACTATAAAATCTACTCTTAATAGTTTACCCCCGAATATCGTATTTAACAACGAATAACCGCGGAATGTGTATAATGGAGGAAAACGAAAGCGTGGTCTATATATGTATGACGTAATAATAATTGGCGGTGGGCCATCAGGTTTAATGGCTTCCATTGCCGCTGCGGAAAACGGACAAAAAGTTCTTCTGCTTGAAAAAGGAAAAAAGCTTGGGACTAAACTCGCTATTTCCGGAGGCGGCCGCTGTAATGTGACGAATCGATTGCCTCAAGAAGAAATCATTAAAAACATTCCTGGTAATGGAAGATTTTTATATGGCCCGTTTTCTGTGTTCAATAATGAAGATATCATTAACTTTTTCGAAGGTCTCGGCGTTGCTTTAAAAGAAGAAGATCATGGACGCATGTTTCCCGTTTCCAATAAAGCCCGAGATGTAGTAAATGCAATGTTGACGGAAATGGATCGGTTGAATGTAGAAAAGAGACTTGAAACTCGTGTTGAAAAGTTGCTAATGAACGATGAAAAAATACTCGGCGTCCGATTGACAACTGGCGAGGAAATCCGCACAAAAGCCGTTGTGCTTGCAGTTGGTGGTAAAGCAGTACCGCAAACAGGAAGCACGGGAGATGGCTATCCATGGGCTGAAAAAGCAGGGCATACGATTACGAAGCTATTCCCGACCGAAGTCCCTTTATTGTCGAATGAATCATTTATCGTTGCGAAAGAATTGCAAGGTCTCGCACTTCGCGATGTAGCGGTTTCCGTCTTGAACGGGAAAGGCAAAACATTGGTCACCCATCAAATGGACATGTTATTTACTCATTTCGGATTAAGCGGGCCGGCCATTTTAAGATGCAGTCAGTTTGTAGTTAAAGAACGTATGAAAAATGGAAATGTTCCCGTTGACATGAAAATCGACTCCATGCCGTCAATGAATGAAGAACAAGTATTTCAACTGCTGAATAAGACGGTTAAAGAGGATCCGAAAAAACAAGTGAATAATTCATTGAAAGGAATCGTTCCGGAACGATGGTTATTCTTTTTATTTGACCGCGCCGGCATCGAGCAATCCGATATTGGTGCTACAATGTCCGCGGATAAACTTCGCTCGCTCGCTAAACTACTTAAGGCTTTCACGATGACGGTTAACGGCTCGCAACCTATGGAAAAAGCATTTGTTACAGGCGGCGGTGTTTCCGTTAAAGAAATCGTTCCAAAAACGATGGCATCACGTAAGAAAGATGGCCTGTACTTCTGCGGTGAAATTTTAGACATCCACGGCTATACTGGTGGTTATAATATTACATCTGCATTGGTTACGGGCAGAATTGCTGGGATGAATGCTGGGGAGTATGCGACTGGGTTGTAAACTACTTTGATTTATCATTAAACCAACTTCAGATGCCATGGCATCTGAAGCTGGTTTTTCTTGTGTTCGGAGTTTGTTCCCGTAACGGACCGTGTTGCTCCCGTTACGCAGATGGTTATTACCGTAACGGAGTATATTGTTCTCGTAACGGGTTTGTGTCATAGTTTATTCCCGTATCGCAACGCGTTGCTCCCGTTGCGTAGGTGGTTATTCCCGTAACGGAGTAGATTGTTCCTGTAACGGGATTGCATCGGAGTTTATTCCCGTATCGCACCGTGTTGCTCCCGTTGCGTAGGTGGTTATTCCCGTATCGGGGTTGGTTGTTCCCGTAACGGATTTCTGCCCGAGTTTATTCCCGTATCGCGCCATGTTGCTCCCGTTGCGCAGGTAGTTATTCCCGTATCGTGGTTGGTTGTTCCCGCAACGGATTTCCGCTGGAGTTTATTCCCGTATCGCACCATGTTGCTTCCGTTACAGGCCGTTATTCCCGTATCGGGGTTGGTTGTTCCCGTAACGGGTTTCCGCCGGATTTTATTCCCGTAGCAGACTTGATTGTTCCCGTATCGGCTTTGCTACACTTTTATTCCTAGTTTCCATCAAATAAAAAGAGTGCCACCCCCTTCCGATAAAGGGTGGTGCACTCTTTTTTATGGTTACAAATAAGAATTGTCAATCACGGAGCAACAATATTCACCAATCTACCCGGAATACCAATTATTTTCTTCACTTCTTTACCATCAATGAATCCTTGCACTGTTGCGTCTTGCAGAGCCAGTTCTTCAAGCTCTTCTTTCGTACTGTCTTTCGCTACGACGATTCTCGCACGTACTTTTCCGTTAATCTGAACGGCGATTTCTACCGTATCATCGACAAGTTTCGACTCATCATACGTCGGCCATGATTCGTACGTAATCGTATCGTCATGTCCAAGCTTTTCCCAAAGTTCTTCTGCAAGATGCGGAACAATTGGCGATATTAATTTAACGAAGCCCGCCGCATACTCAGTCGGAACTGAATCAGCTTTATAGCATTCATTGATAAATACCATAAGCTGAGAAATTGCCGTGTTATTATGCATCGCTTCAAAATCTTCGGTCACTTTTTTCACAGTCTGATGATACACTTTTTCAAGTAGTCCCGTTGATTCTCCGCCGATTTTCTCGCCTAATGAACCATCTTCATTTACATATAAACGCCAAATTCGATCAAGGAATCGACGTGCACCGTCAAGTCCATTCGTATTCCATGCTTTCGATGCATCAAGCGGCCCCATGAACATTTCATATAGACGCAGTGAATCCGCACCGTGTGAATGAACAATATCATCAGGATTAATGACATTCCCAATCGATTTGGACATTTTTTCATTGCCTTCGCCTAAAATCATGCCTTGGTTGAACAATTTTTGGAAAGGCTCTTTTGTTTCAACAACGCCGATATCGTAAAGGACCTTGTGCCAAAAACGTGCGTACAATAAGTGAAGTACGGCATGTTCCGCACCGCCTACATAAATGTCTACTGGCAACCAACGTTTCGCAAGTTCCGGGTCAATAATCATTTCATCATTATCTGGATCGATGTAGCGCAGGTAATACCAACAGCTTCCTGCCCACTGCGGCATCGTATTCGTTTCGCGGCGTCCCTTCATACCAGTTTCCGGGTCAACTACGTTGATCCACTCTTCGATATTCGCCAGTGGCGATTCGCCTGTTCCGCTCGGTTTAATATTATTTGTGACCGGCAACGTCAACGGTAACTCGGATTCGTCTAGCGCAGTCATCGTGCCATCTTCCCAATGAATAATCGGAATCGGCTCGCCCCAATAACGCTGTCTTGAAAACAGCCAATCGCGTAATCGGTATGAAATTTTCTTTTCGCCTTTGCCTTGCTCGACAAACCATGCAATTGCTTTTTCAATTGCTTCATCTTTACCAAGCCCATCTAAGAATCTGGAATTAACATGTTTTCCATCACCAATATATGCTTCTTTTGAAATATCGCCGCCTGCAACAACTTCGACAATAGGCAGGTCAAATTTTTCCGCAAACTCATAGTCGCGTTCATCATGCGCCGGTACGGCCATAATTGCGCCTGTTCCGTATGATGCTAAAACATAATCCGCAATCCAAATCGGCATTTTCTCGCCGCTTGCAGGGTTGATTGCATAAGCACCTGTAAATACGCCTGTTTTTTCATCTGCAAGATCTGTACGTTCTAAATCGCTTTTCAGCTTCACTTCATTCAAATAATTAGCAACCGCTTCTTGTTGTTCGTCAGTTGTAATTTGTTTCACCAATTTATGTTCAGGCGCTAGTACCGCATAAGTTGCGCCGAAAATTGTATCCGGACGCGTCGTGAATGCTTCAAAAGATAAGTCAGTTCCTTCAATATCGAATCGTAATTGTGCGCCTTCAGAACGACCAATCCAATTGCGCTGCATATCTTTTAAGCTTTCTGGCCAATCAAGGTCATCCAAGTCTTCAAGCAAACGATCTGCATAATTCGTAATGCGCAACACCCATTGACGCATCGGACGGCGCTCAACCGGATGTCCGCCTCGTTCAGACAAACCGTCGATGATTTCTTCGTTCGCAAGAACTGTCCCTAGGGCCGGGCACCAGTTCACATCGACTTCATCTACATACGCTAATCCTTTATTATAAAGTTGGATGAAAATCCACTGTGTCCATTTATAATAAGACGGATCAGTCGTATTGATTTCGCGGTCCCAGTCGTAGGAAAACCCTAAATCATTCATCTGACGTTTAAAAGTCGCGATATTTTTCGCAGTAAATTCAGCTGGGTCGTTACCCGTATCGATGGCGTACTGCTCAGCAGGTAAGCCGAACGCATCCCACCCCATCGGATGAAGGACGTTATATCCTTGTTTCCGTTTAAACGAACTTAAAATATCCGTCGCGATATAACCTAGTGGATGCCCGACGTGAAGTCCTGCGCCTGACGGATATGGGAACATGTCAAGACAGTAAAACTTCTCTTTAGAAGGATCATCGACCATTTTATACGTTTTGTTTTCTTTCCAATAGTTTTGCCACTTCTTTTCAATTTGACCATGATTGTAACTACTCATGTCTTCTTCCTCCTCCAAAATAAAAAATCCCGTCCCTTAAAAAATATAAGGGACGAGATTTGTTTACAAACTCCCGCGGTGCCACCCAAATTGACGGATAACCGTCCAACTTGTTTCCTTAACGCGGATAACGGTAAAAGCTACTACGTTTCGCTCCTACTGGCTCCGAGGCGAGTTCACCTAGCTATATCACCTATCGACTTGCACCAACCGTCGACTCTCTAGTTGTGATATAAAAAGACTAATGATCCTCTTCAATGCCGTTACTATTGGTTCTAGCTTACCCGAATAAAGTAAATTAAACAACTATTATTTTACATCTTCAATAACATTTTTGACAATCAACGTTGCTTCTGTTGAATCGATAACGTCTTGAATTGTAAATCCTTCGAATACTTCTCTTAATTCCAGGCCGTCCGGCGTGACATCGATTGCCGCACGTTCCGTAATAATCTTATCGACAACTTGTTTTCCTGTCAGCGGAAGTTCGCACTCTTTTTTAATTTTAGCGGAACCATCTCTTGCTACATGATCCATGATTACGATGATTTTCTTGGCGCCGTGAACCAAATCCATTGCGCCGCCCATTCCTTTAATCATCTTTCCTGGAATCATCCAGTTTGCCAGATCGCCCTTTTCGGAAACTTCCATTGCACCAAGAATCGCTACGTCAACATGACCGCCGCGAATCATCGCAAATGATTCGGCACTTGTAAAGTATGCAGAACCTGGAATTGATGTGACAGTTTCTTTTCCAGCGTTGATCAAATCAGGATCCACTTCATCTTCTGTCGGATACGGTCCGATTCCAAGTAATCCGTTTTCAGATTGAAGGACGACTGTTTTGTCATCGGAAATATAGTTTGCGACCAATGTCGGCATACCGATTCCCAGGTTGACGTAGTTACCATCTTCAATTTCTTTTTCAGCACGTCTTGCGATTCGTTCTCTATAGTTAACTTTCCCCATTTTAAACAATCCCCTTTCCGTCGTTACCGAGTCGTTAGTCGCTCGATGCGTTTTTCTTGATCCGCTTGCAATAGCCCTTGCACGTAAATGCTCGGCGTATGGATTGTCTGCGGATCCAAATCGCCCGTTTCGACAATTTCTTCGACTTCCGCGATTGTAATAGCTCCAGCAGCTGCCATCATCGGATTGAAGTTTTGAGCCGTTTTGTTATAAATGAGATTACCGAATTTATCTGCTTTTGCTGCGCGAATCAATGAAAAATCCGCTCGCAGTGATTCTTCAAGGACATAGTCTTTCCCGTCAAATTCACGGATTTCTTTTCCTTCCGCAACAGTTGTTCCAACACCCGCTGGCGTAAAGAATGCTGGAATCCCTGCGCCACCCGCACGAATCTTTTCAGCAAGCGTTCCTTGCGGTGTCAATTCGACTTCGATTTCGCCTGATAGTACTTGGCGTTCGAACTCTTTGTTTTCTCCCACATATGAGCCAATCATTTTTTTAATTTGTTTATCTTTTAATAGTAATCCAAGTCCCCATTCATCGACTCCGCAGTTATTCGAAATAACCGTTAAGTCTTTGACCCCTTTTTCAACGAGCGCTAATATAAGCTGTTCAGGAATTCCTACAAGCCCGAATCCGCCGACCATAATTGTAGCACCGTCCCTGATGTCTGCAACCGCTTCCTTCGCAGATGAATAAATTGGTTTCATCCTGCATCCCCCTTTGAATCTTTTAGTAGTTATATTCAATCTATCTATTTAATTAAATCAAAGTTTACTTAATGTTGCAATGAAAGGTAGCTTTTATTAATAAGGAAATTGTTGAAACAGGTCATTAAAACATGAATGAAGATAAGCTATTGTTCATTAAATTTGCTTGCGCTTCTATGCAGTTTGCTTGCACTCTTATCCGATTTGCTTGCACTTCGATGGGATTTGCTTGCACTCAAAATAATTTGCTTGCAAGTCGGGACCTTTTACCCGCGCATAAAACGATAAACACAAATGAAGAAAGCTAGCTACCACTTCCTGCACAATAAAAGTAGTTAAATGGGGTTTATGACGGCGATTCAGATAAAATCAACGAACCAGATAAAAAACGAGTACTTGAATAATCGATCCAAGTACTCACCAAAACCATATTAAACTTTTCAGTACTTCCCCACTTGGTAATCAGCTTTTTTAATTGGTCGATCATAAAACAGCGTAGTGAAAATCGATAAACAAGTTAGTGCTGTTAATATGATTAACATGATATGCATCCCGTATAAGTCAACGAGGATTCCACCCGCCAACGGGCCAATCATACGACCGATTGTAGCTGCCGAGTTGACGATTCCTTGATAGAATCCCTCACGACCTTTTGGCGCAAGTTGATTGGCGATTGTCGGAATTGCCGGCCAGACGAACATCTCCCCAAAAGTTAAGATAGCCATCGAAACGATGAACATTTTGAACGAACCTGCATAACCGACAACAATAAACGAAATAATGAATATCCCGATTCCGATTAACATTTGCGCTTTAAGTTGATGTTCAAGCCGTTTAATAATCGGTTTGATCAAAGGTTGTCCAAGAACGATGAGCAACCCATTTAACGTCCATATAAAACTATATTGCTTTAACGTTACCCCGAGGTCTAATGCATGCGTCGAAATTGTCGTTGACCATTGGGAGTAAATGAGCCACGTCAGTAAATATCCGGTACATATGATCATAAGCGCATAAAATGGCGCTTTCTGCTGTATTTTTTTCCTTTGCAACACAACATTCGTATGTTGAGTAGGTTCGATTGTCATGTTTTTATAACCGAAATAAGCAATAAAGAAAAAAACGGCATAAAAAAATAAGTTCGCGGAAAAAATATAATTGATATTAACCGAAGCCACTAAACCAGCAAGTGCCGGGCCAATCGCCACACCGAGGTTTTGAGCAAGATAGATGGCATTGAACGCCCTCCGCCCCCCGTCAGGCCAAACCGTGCCTACCATCGCATACATACTCGGGAAAACAATTCCGCCGCTAAACCCGAGAATCGTTAAGAAAATAACGTATTGCGGCCAATCATGCCAGAAAACTAGACAAACTAAAGCAATTAAAGATATGACAATGCCGCCGATTATCGACTTAAAACCGCCAATTCGGTCGAATAAAAAACCGCCAAGCAGATTGCCAAAAACACCGGCACCGGCATTCAGCATTAAAACAATACCGGCAACTGTCAGTGATTTACCTAAATAATCATGTATGTAAATTGTATTCAGCGGCCATAAAAATGAGTTGCCCGTCACGTTGACAAGCATCCCGATGATTAATAACTTAACTGCTCTTGGCATTTGTTTGTCCCCCCTCTCAAAACCCAATTCCCCTAATTATATTCTTTATGCACTTAATCGACAATACTATTTTTCTTTTGAGAAATACGCTATTCTTAACATGGTATAATGTTAACTTAAGGAGTGAACAAATATGAATTCTTCATCGCTTCCGTTCCCTACAGAAGGAAAACGGTATTATACATGGTCCAGGCATTTAAAAGATGAATTTGGTTTCAAAGTATTTAAAGTTGCGCTTGACGCAGGATTTGATTGCCCAAACCGAGACGGCACTGTCGCTTTTGGCGGTTGCACATTTTGCAGTGTAGCAGGATCAGGCGACTTCGCGGGTGACCGTGTGGATCCAATCGATGTGCAGTTTGCTGAAATAAAAGAACGCATGCACAGAAAATGGAAAGACGGCAAACCGATGGCGTATTTTCAAGCTTACACGAATACCCATGCCCCCCTGCCAAAACTAAAAGAGAAATTCGAAGCAGCGCTTGCACAAGAAGGTGTTATTGGCTTATCAATCGCGACTCGTCCTGACTGTCTTCCTGACGATGTTGTTGAATATTTGGCTGAATTAAACGAACGCACTTATTTATGGGTTGAACTCGGTCTGCAAACCGTCCATGAAAAAACTGCAAATCTTGTGAACAGAGCGCATGATTTCGCTACTTATGTCGAAGGAGTCGAAAAACTTCGAAAGCATGGAATCCGCGTATGCACGCATATTATTAATGGACTTCCAATGGAAGACCATGACATGATGATGGAAACAGCTCGCGAAGTCGCAAAACTCGACGTCCAAGGCATTAAAATACATTTACTTCATCTATTAAAAGGTACGCCAATGGTGAAACAATATGAAAAAGGCGTGCTTGAATTTCTAGAAAAAGATGAATACATTAGTCTTGTCGCGGACCAACTCGAAATACTTCCTCCTGAAATGATTGTTCATCGAATTACTGGCGATGGCCCAATTGAACTGATGATTGGACCGATGTGGAGCGTTACGAAGTGGGAAGTTTTAAACGGCATTGACAAGGAACTGGAAAGACGAAATAGCTGGCAAGGAAAATATTATAAAGGAGCCGTTAATTTACTATGAAACTTCTTCGCGTACTCCCCATGGCACAGCGGTTACTTGCGGAGTCCGTAAATCCGGGTGAAATCGTAGTCGATGCCACAGCTGGCAACGGAAACGATACGCAATTTTTAGCAGGACATATCGGTGAACATGGGCATGTCTATGCTTTCGATATTCAACAAGCCGCTTTAGATTCAACAGCAAAGCGACTTGGCGAATTAAATAGCCGTGTATCTCTTATTTTGGATAGCCATGAAAACGTTGATCAATATGTAGCAGATGAAATTAGCGGCGCTATTTTCAATTTAGGTTATTTACCGCATAGCGAGGATTTATCAATCGTTACAAAACCTGATTCTACAATTAAAGCGTTACATAAAATACTCAATATGCTAAAGGTTGGGGGCATTATTTCAATTGCTGTTTATGACGGTCATGAAGGTGGATCTGACGAACGAGATGCTTTGCTAAACTATGTTCAATCGCTTCATCAAGCAGATTTTCAAGTCATTAAATATGAACAACTCAACCGACTAAACAATCCCCCTTTTCTGGTCGCTATTGAAAAAATGAGAAGTTTATCCCAATAAAAAAGGTAGGCGTCCACTGAAAACACAGTCGGACACCTACCTTTTATAATTTTCGTACGTCTGCAATCGGACCAATAGATTTGAAATCTGCATGTTCCAAAACTGCAAAAAGCTTTTCGGCTGTTTCTTTTGCGCTACTCAGTATGCCTTGTTCTTTGTATGTAATGAACTGATCAAGAAGCGGAAAAGCCCCTTCGTCACTAGAACGAATTGTTCTCTGCATATCCGTGTCAATAATACCTGGCGCGATTGAAACAATTTCTACTGGATACTGTTCATTGGCTTGTTCCATTGCGACAACCCGTGAAAAATGGTCGAGTCCCGCTTTCGTTGTACAATATGCGCCCCATCCTTCGTAAGGATTCCGTCCAGCACCAGAAGAAATGTTCAGGATTCGTTTTGGTACTTGCACATCTCGCAACTTTTCAATAAACGTATTTGATAGAATGATCGGTGCAGTTAAATTAACAGCAATCGACTTTTCGATTTCAACTGCATTTAAATTACCGACCAAACCGATTGGGTCTACAATACCTGCGTTATTAATGAGTGTAAAAGATGTAGCAGTCTCACTATTTTCATCAATAATTGATGTGAGGATGCCCTCTAGAAGATTTGTTTTTGCAAGATCTGCAGGTACAAAATTTGTCGCATCCTGGGGAACAGTTCTTGCAATCCCAATCACTCTCTTCCCCGCCGCCTGTAATTGCTCTCGAAGTTCATGACCAATACCTTTTGACGCCCCTGTTACAATAACGACATCCACAAATTAGTCCCCTTCCGTATAAGCCGATACCCATTTATTAATATCATCGGTCAAGTTTTTTTGTACTTTTTCCTTAAATATTTTTGGATCTTTAAAATCAACCAATGTCGTGCCAAACCACTTTTCAACATTCTCACGTGTCACAATATATGATTCATCACCAAATAGCAATTTTATTTCTTGTAAATTTCCGATAAGTGTAAAGGCAGCTGTCGTATTATATACTATCGCTTGCTTAACCATTTCTGCCGATACATCCGAATCCAAATTATATTCAACGATAAGTGTAAACTTTTCCGGATCCATTTCTAATGGACCTCTATAGTTATTTAACGGCAAGGCACTAAATAGCCCCCCCACATTTGAAGCATCACCCATATACGGATTTTCATATGACGTTACTTTTTCAAAATCATGTGTTAAAGGATCCTGTTGCATTTTGTCTTCACCAATTTTAACCTTGTTCGGCACCTCAAAAAACTGAATCCAAATAAATAACGGAACCCCAATTAGTACTACAAGGATTAACATAAGTCTACGTTTATCCATTTCTTCACCACTTTTCCAACAAGTTTATTTCAATTGTTACAAGTATATCATTTTCATTACAGAAAAGAAATTCTCTTTTTCTACTATATGTTTTTACAATATAAAAAACAACTATTCTATGAAATTGTAGTTGTTTATATTCACAATTGCAAGAATATTTTAGCAAAGTACTGGTGAATTATAACTAGTATTCTAGGAAAAAATAAACAAAAAAAGCTTGTTAACCAAAAATGGCTAACAAGCTTTTCCTATTTATTAATCAAGAATTTTTATTTTAACATCTTTCCGTCCCCAATTAAGCGCTTCGCTTTGTGTCGGGATGAAAACATCGATTTTATTTCCTTTTATGGCACCGCCAATATCTCCGGCAATTGCATAACCATAACCTTCTACATGGACCTTAGTTCCAAGCGGGATGACCGATGGATCGACTGCGATTACTTTCAAGTCTGGATTTTGTTTTAAATTAATACCCGTTTTTGTTATTCCTGAACATCCGTTACAATAAGCTGTATAGGCAGTTGCTGTCACGGTAAATTCTTTTGTTGCTTTTTCCGAAGTTGAACGGGATGGTGTATCGACTTTTTTGCTCGCTTTCGTTACTGCGGTTTTTTTCGCTGGTGTTTCTGTAGCCTTTGCAGTTGATGTTTTAGCCGGGCTCCCAATCGAATCCACTTGTAGCTTTTGGTTCGGATAAATAATGGTTGATATCAAATTATTCTTTG
Source organism: Sporosarcina sp. Marseille-Q4063 (assembly GCF_018309085.1). Lineage (GTDB taxonomy): Bacteria > Bacillota > Bacilli > Bacillales_A > Planococcaceae > Sporosarcina. The sequence continues at coordinate 794,658 of NZ_CP070502.1, forward strand.
CCATTAAGTCTGCAACTGAAACGTTATACATGTTGGCGATTTTATATAATGTATCACCTTTTTTAATCGTATATTGTTTTGCTTCTTTTGCTTCCGAAATAGTAAGCTTCTGGTTTGGATAGATGACAGTTGACTGTAAATCATTCCATTCATATAAGTCACCTACGCTTACATTATGCGAAACGGCAATTTCGGATAATGTATCTCCTTTTTCAATCGTATATGTTGAGGATGATGCCGAGCTTTCACTCGCACCAAATGTCACCAAGCCTGCAGAAACAACAAACATTGTAAAAATCTTTTTCAAAAACTTCATCTCCTAGCTTTTTAGTCTATGCTCATATTAACAGTCCCAAATTACAGGCATATTACAGAACGCCATTTTTCTAGTTACAAATATCAGCCGGAGTATTACAAGGGGGAGGCGATGAATATTCTTGGATAATCTAGTTATTCGACAAGCAACGCTATATGACACCAAAGCCGTCACGTCGGTATTAGTCGAAAGTCAATGGTTTACGTATAAGCACCTTTATTCAAAAAGTTATATCCAAAACTTGGTCGACCAGTATTACAATGAACAAAGGATTAAGAGTGAAATCATGCTGATCAGCGATAAATGGAGTGGTTATTTCCTTGCTGAGAAGGCTGGAAAAGTTATCGGTGTCATCGGAGGTGGTATGATTAACAGTACGGCAGGTGAAATTTATGTTTTTTATATGGACCCAAATTATCGTGGTTTAGGCGTCGGGACACGATTACTCAACTTTTTCACTAAAGTACAAAAGCATTCATACGGGGCTACTGAACAATGGGTTGCTGTCGCAAAAGGAAATTATTACGGCATCCCCTTCTACGAAGCACGCGGGTTTATCTTTCAACACGAAGAGTTAGCGTACGGAACTACAGAAGATGATCAAGATATTTCACTGAAATACAAAAGACAAATTTAAAGAAAGAGGGTTTATCAATGATTGAAATTAAAGGAAGGCATAATACGGCAATCGTTTTTACAGATGAAATCGAGGACAGTGCTAAGCAACAAGTTTATGATTTATGCAATCAAGAATTTCTACAGGACGCAAAAATTCGAATGATGCCCGACTTGCATGCCGGAAAAGGTTGCACAATCGGCACGACAATGACGATTAAAGATAAAATTGTCCCGAACTTTGTAGGCGTCGATCTTGGTTGCGGAATGATTTGCATCAAATTGGACGTGACAAAAGAAGATATCGATTTCAACAAACTAGATAAAGTGATTCGTCGAAATGTGCCGAGCGGGATGAACATCCGAAGAAAAGCTCACCACAATGCATCGGAAATTCCATACGACGAAATTATTGCGCCTATTAATGAAGGAAGAGCTCGAGGAAGTATCGGAACACTTGGCGGTGGAAATCACTTTATCGAAATAAATGAGGGTGAAGCCAACAGCGTTTACTTGGTCATTCATTCCGGCAGCCGTAATCCCGGTAAACAAATTTCGGATCACTATCAACAAGTGGCGATTGATACAAATCAAGATCCGAACGTAACAAGAGATATGGCTTATCTCAAGGGAGAGAACATGCAGAATTACTTGCATGACGTGAATATCGCTCAGCAATACGCGGCGTTGAACCGAAAAACGATGGCGGAAGTCATTATGAGAGGCATGGATTGGAATACAGTATCTGAATTCGACACGATTCATAACTACGTCGACATCGAGAATATGATTCTACGAAAAGGCGCTATTTCTGCGCAGGAAGGCGAAGTTGTCATTATCCCGATGAATATGCGTGATGGATCGCTCATTTGCCGCGGTAAAGGAAACCCGGATTGGAACTTTTCTGGTCCGCATGGCGCCGGTAGAATTATGAGCCGTTCACAAGCTAGACGCGAAGTAAACTTAGCGGATTTTGAAGACACGATGAAAGACGTTTGGAGCACCTCTGTTACTAAGTCAACTGTCGATGAGTCCCCTTTCGCCTATAAAAAGATGGATGATATATTGAAGCATATTGGGGATACGGTTGATGTATTAGAGGTTATTAAACCTCTATATAATTTCAAAGCGAGCAGGTAATTAAATTTAAAAAGAGTTAGGTGAGCTTTTTGACTGCAATTTTGGGATATATTTCGGAAATGCTTCCTTATATGATAATTGCGATGCCCGGTATTATTATTTACCGTTATATCTATAATAAAATCCGCAAGTTTGATAAGTTTAATTTACCTCATGAAGTCGGCGTCGTTATTTTTTGTTTATTCATGATTGCTTTGTTTTCGCAAACTATAATGACGCGCTTCTATACGGGGCCAGTTGTCACTCGTTCATTTTCAAATATCAACCTTGTCCCCTTTCGAGTTTTTCTAGATAATTATTACGCCATAACTGAGCTTAATTATTGGCAGCCGTTTATCATTAACTTCTTGGGAAACATTTGCATTTTCATGCCAATTGGATTTCTTGTCCCATTATTATGGGGCAAGTTCAACCGATTTTGGAAAGCGGCTTTAATTGGCTTGGCGACGTCGCTGTTTATCGAAGTGACTCAACTATCACAGGTTCGTAGTAGTGATATCGATGACTTATGGCTGAATACATTGGGTGGTATCCTTGGTTATGGATTTTATTATATTTTGAATAAAAAACATCCACGACTAACTAAGAAATTTAAGAGGTGATTAAAATGTTTAAAGCCGTTACATTGTATACGAATCAATTGAACAAGTTGAAAAGTTTTCATCAAAATATTTTAGAGATGCCTTTAATTGATGTAGGCGATGACAGTTTCTCATTACAAATTGGAAGTTCTACTTTAACTTTTAAAGAGAGTCACCTACCTGCCGCCTATCATTTTGCCTTCAATATTCCAGGGAATCTTATGGCAGAAACGAAAAAATGGTTACAAGCACGGGTCGAGCTGAACCGCGAGGATGACAAAGATGAAGTTTATTATAAGAGTTTTGACGCTGACGCGATTTACTTTGATGATCCAGCTGGAAATGTCGTTGAATTTATTGGGCGAAGAACGAAAATCCGCGCCGGTGATTTCACGCCTGATTCTTTGATGAATATTAGTGAAATGAGCATAACGACTCCTGATGTACGTGAGGCAGCAATGAAACTACAAGAATTCGGCGTGATAAGCCGTAACAATAACCCGATCGAACTGGACTCACTGAACTTTCTAGGTGAAGGTGATACTTTTATAATTCTAGTTCCACCGAAGAGAAGATGGTACTTTTCCGATAAGATTAGTGAAGTATGTCCGCTGGAGATTGAGCTTGTTAATGGTCATTCGATTTTAATTGATGAAAAAGGATTAATCTCAAATAGGTAGATAGTTTGACTAATTTAGCTGTATACTATAAGAAATGTCTAAACTGGATGGTGATAAAAAATGCCGATACCTTCTGATTACTCAAAACCGAAACGAAAGACAGCGAAAGAAACCGCTTTTAATCAAATTCAACAATGGATTATTGACGGGACATTGCATCCAGGCGAAAAGCTTTATGATACCGAACTTGCAAAAGCGTTAGGAATCAGCAGGACGCCTGTCCGTGAATCACTGCAACTTTTAGAAGTGCAAGGCTTCGTGGAAATGTTCCCGGGGAAAGCAACGCAAGTGACAGCGGTCGAGAAAGAATCGATTAAAGATTTACTACCGCCTCTCGCTGCACTACAAGCATTATCCGCGGAACTGGCTATCCCTAATCTGACCGAAGAACAGTTAACCCTACTCGAAGATACAAATAGCCGTTTTGCTAAAGCGATTAAGTCCGAGGATTACTTTTCTGCTTTGAAGATCGACGAAGAGTTCCACCAAATCATCGTTGACGCGGCAGATAATCCATATATCTTTTCAATAGTGGACTCACTTCAAGCACATGTTCGAAGATTATTTTTCCATAACTCAATCGTCTTAACAAGCAGTTCAATCGATGAACATAATGACATTATTAAATTAATGCGAGATCGAGACGTAGAAAGTGTTTCAACATTAATGCGCAAAAACTGGTTACGTGCGATTGAAAAATTTCGTTTGCTCAATGCTGAATGAAATAGGGATACTTAAACGTTCCTCACTGGTGCTTGCCTCCAGTGAGAAGCCTGGACGATAAAAAACGCTGAATATTAATATTCAGCGTTTTTCTCGTTTTAAAGAAACGAAATATTTCATCCTTATTGAAGACCAAGTTGAAATGTAAATTATAGTGGACAATAGTGATTTATTATATCTATTAGACGTTGAGACTTTTCCGATGATACAATTTCAGATAATCTTGCCCCTGCAATAATTGGAGCCCATTGAAAAACTTCTTCCTTTGATAAACCACTTTTCTCCAAATATAGTTGCAAATACATTTCTGCTAACTCTACAGAAAACTGTGAATACAAAAGGTATGTCCGATAAATATCAGCACGAATATCCCCCGCACTTGAATCTACCCAATCTATAATTGTCACTTTGCCATTGTCTGCAATAATCAAATTAAAAAGATGGAAATCTCCATGACAAAGTCTATTCTCAAATGTCATTGAGTCCAGTTTTTGTATTAATAGAGATTTATGCCGTTCTTCCAATTTACTAGTCGTTTCAATTTGACGTCTTAATTTTTCAATCATCGGTTCAAGCGAATCAGCAACAACCATATGAATTTTTTGTTGGATATCAATAGATACACTCATGAAATGTTCAGCTTGATCCATATTTTCAGACAGGATATCACCTATTGTTCTACCTTTAATATATTCCATTATTATAGCCTGTTTTCCATCTATATCTGTAAGATTCAATATTTTAGGAACATTAAGACCATGGAAGTAGGCAAGTCTTTGCTTATTTGCTTCGTAAAAAGATTCCGTTTTAGGCAGATAGTCGTTAAACACTTTGAAAATTTTATCTTCATAAAGATAAATTTTAGCTGTATTTCCTATTGCTATTGGGGTGCCTAAATTCACTGGCTTTCTCTCCTTACACTATATTCTAGATATGTTTTCAACAAAACTTGTTTAAATCTTCTTTCTCTAACCTGCTTCATTATTTCCATAAGAAAAATACTTTGATTCTAGTTTACCAACAATATCAATAGATTCACATATAAATTTAGATTTTCCGACACACTTAAATGACCTCAAAACCCCTTCGAATTTAGTTTATTGTAGGGATACTTTGATGTTTAAGTGAGTCTATTTTTTGATTTCCCCATTTTAATGAAATTAGTTGATCGGAGTGCAGGGTGGCGACTCCCGCGGAATTAGCGAGACAGCCGAGACCCCGCAGGAGCGACGAGGAGACTTGGCGCTCGCCCGCAGGAAAGCGTCCGCCCGTAACGGAGATCAACGGTCCAAATAATATAGAAATACGTGAATAACGAATTGTTCAGTTTAAGTAAATCTCGGAACTACGCAATTAATAAATAAAAAGTCTGAGAGGAATAATTTCATCCCTCTCAGACTTTTCTATTTTGAGTATATTAAGCATGCACCGTAGAAGTTCTAACCAACCGGACAAGCACCCCAGTAACTAACATGATTGCCAATACAGGTAGTAACCAACCTAAACCTTCATCATACATCGGCAATACTTGCTTATAGAATTTAATAATCGGATTCATCCAAGCGAAATTTTCTATCTCCAACAATGCACAAAGCGTTTTTAATCCATCAATGACACTGATCATGAATGCGACAGCAGTCGCTGCAATATACACGACACGTGAATGATTAAACAACGACGATGTAAACGTCAGTAACATTAAAACTACTGCAAGCGGATATAGGAACATCAATACTGGAATGGAATACGTAATAATATTCGATAATCCAAAATTCGCAACAACGAAACAAAATGTAGTGAAAAACGTAACAAACACTTTATAACTGATTTTCGGGAACAGCGTATGGAAGTACTCACCACAAGCCGTCATTAACCCGATACTCGTCGTCAAACATGCCAGAATAATAATAACACCGAGAACAACTGATCCGAATGTTCCCATGTAATGCGTCGATGCACCACTCAGAACCGGTCCCCCATTTTCCATAAACCCGAGAACCCCGGTACTAGTCGCTCCCAAGTATGCTATTCCAACATAAAGAATTGCAAGGAAAGCTGTCGCAACCGCACCGGATTTTGCTGTAGCCGTAAGAATCTCTCGTTTATTCGTAACGCCCATCGCGCGAATCGCGTTTATGACAATGATTCCGAATACAAGAGACGCCAGCGCATCCATCGTATTATAACCTTCCGTAAAACCTTTCATAAACGGCCCGCTAACATAAGCATCCTGCGGTGCTCCGATAGCGCCCATCGGCTTCACGATAACCATGACAAGCATCACAAGAAGTAAAATTATAATTCCCGGTGAAAGATATTTACCTACACGGTCAACAATTTTAGCCGGATTCAATGATAGCCATAAGGTAACTCCAAAAAATATTAAAGTAAAGATGATTAATGCAATCTTCATATTTCCTTCGCCTATAAATGGCGCAATGCCGATATCAAATGCAACGGCTCCTGTACGCGGAGCCGCAAAGAATGGCCCGATTGTTAAATATAAAAGCGATGTGAATATGACTGCATATAGCGGGTGGACTCTGCTCGCTAGGTCTTGTAAATTACGACTTCCCGAAAAGCCCATCGCAAGAATTCCGAGGAAAGGCAATCCTACGCCCGTTATTAAAAATCCTATTATAGCAGGCCAAAGATTTTTTCCTGCATATTGTCCAAGTTCAGCTGGAAAGATCAGATTCCCTGCGCCAAAGAATAATGCGAATAACATAACGCCAATGAGAAGATATGATGAGAAATTGAGTTTCGTTTTCATGATGTAAGTTCCCCCTAAATTTTGCAGCTTTGATATATGCAATATATCGCTGCGATATATCGCTGATTTCTATACTACCCCCCTTTGTGAAAAAATTCAATATGTTAGTGTAAATTAACATATACCAATTTTCTCCTATCAATTAAAATTCGACAAGAAAAGCCCATTTACAGCTGTTTACGACTGTAAATGGGCTTTTTCATTTTTAAAATTATTTCAATAAAAACTTAGTATTACTGTGACCTTCTCTTGATTTTTGAACTTCAAGAATGGCAGGGAATGCGGCTTTTAGTTCTTCAACGTGTGAAATAACGCCGATTACACGACCCGATTTTTGCAAATCAATCAATGTATCTATCGCTTTATTCAATGACTCTTCATCTAATGATCCAAAGCCTTCATCGATAAACATCGTATCGATGGATACCGCGCCTTGGAAACTTTGAATAACGTCCGCCATTCCAAGCGCTAAACATAAGGAAGCGTTAAATTTCTCTCCCCCGGAAAGTGTTTTCACGTCACGCGTTTGACCGGTATAAGCATCATATACATCAAGACCCAATCCGCTCTGTCTCCCCCGAACTTCTTGGCGATCACTGCGAATTAATTGGAATTGACCATTTGACATTTCCCTAAGTCTTTCATTCGCCGATTGAATAATTTGCTCCAAATATTCGATTTGAATATATCGTTCGAATGATAATCGCAAATTGTTATGACCTCGAACAACGTCGTAAAGATTTGAAACCTTGCCATATGTTTTATCAAGTTTCGCTATTTTAATCGTTGATTCGTAAATATTATCCTTCAATCTCGTAATCGTTTTTTCAAAATCCAATGAACGATTATATTCTTTATAGGCCGTTTCATAGGCAGCTTTTAAATCAATCAACGTTTTTTCTAGCGCATTTAAATCCGTCTTTTCTTGCCCTTCTAGCTGTTTAGTTAATTCCTTCATTGCTTCTCGTACAGCATAATATTGTTGTTTAAAGTTATCAATTTCATTTTTCAATCTTGTACGAGATAACTCATCCATTTGGGCTGCTTGATAAGCTTCTTCGGTTGGAAATTCAGACTTGTCCAGGGCTTCAACGAATCTTTTTTTGGCGTTAACTTTCTTTTCTTCGGCCTCAGATAAAGACGTTTTTGCATGAATCTCTGCAGATTTACTCGAAGTTAATTGCTCTCGTCCTTCTTCACGCAATTTTTGTATGGCTTCCCATGCACGGTCCATTTCGTTTTTTTGCGTAGTAAGATCGCGTATTCGTTGCTCCAACACGTTTAGTTCTCGAACATCTTCTGGAATTGAAGTTAAAGTGTGATTGAATAACGCTTGTTTTGTTTCAAGGGACGCACTACTTTCGAGAAATGCCCGCTCTAATTCATTTTTAGCTAATAGCAATTCATCCGTTTCTTTACTTTGAATGGATAACTTTTCCTTGAGTGTGGAAAGCTGATTTCGCGCTTCACGAAGTTCTTTTACTTCTACATCCAGATTACTTTTCAATGCATGCAATTGACTGCTTGTTTCATTAATCGTTTCAGCGTCTAATTCAAGACGAACAAGTTCTTCGTTTTTTCTCGTTAACTGGTTTAGACCGCTTTGGTAGTTTGCATCGGCAGTTCGATAGTTGCTTTCAATTTTCGCCAGTTGTTTATTTGCCGCTTCAAGCTCTTCTTTCGTCACGGCAATCTCACCGCGATGCGCTTTCTTCGGGTGTGCCTGGCTTCCGCATACAGGACAATCATCGCCGTCGTGAAGCATTTCAGCTAATGTTGCTGCCTCATTATTTAACCAATCCTGCGCCATTTCATCGTATTTTTTTCGGTACGATTCATAGGCAACTTCATGTTGCCTTTTCTCTTTTTCAAGCGTAGAAACCTGCTGCTTCATTGCAATGAATTCATCAACGACACGGCATTTCTCAGTAGTGCTTGCCAGCAAATCCACTTTTTCATCATATGGAATCAGCTGTTTTTCTAATTCTTCAACACTATTTTTATATAAAGTTACTTTTTCGACTTCACCTGTTGATTTTTCAGCGGTTTCGTTTAATTTAAGTTGGATTACGTTATGTTCCTTCTTACTAACCGAAAGTGCTTTTTCTTTTGAAGCTAATTCCGTCACTTTTGGAAGTGTTTCATTTAGACGGAATAAGCTTTCCGTTATTTTTTCTCGTTCAGGTTTTTTCGCTTCTTCAGCAAGATATTGATTTTCGATTTTCACTAATTTGTCTGAAAGAACTTTAACTTGCTCAGATGCTGTTTTAAGACGATTGGTCTTTTCTGCAACTTCTTTTTTCAATTCCGCATACTGCACTTCGATTTGTTCAATGGAAGATGCGCGCTCTGCATCGCCAAGCTGTTTCGACTTCTTTTCCAAAACCGGAATTTGTTGTGTAAGTTCCGCGTAGCGTTGCTTTCTATTTTCCAATTCAACAAACCGCTCATTAACATTTTTCGCTTTATGGAATTGCTCCAGCATTTTCGCATGATTTTTATTGGCTGTTACATATAAGTTTTGATCATGAACCGTTTTTTCTTTGTAATACTTTAACTCTTCTTCTAGCCCGTCAACGATTTGATTTGAATTATGATAGTCCGTTTTTAACACTTCAAAAATAGTGGATTCTCGTTCTGGTAACAATGAAGGGATATGTTCTATGAAGCCAGTTCTTTTTTGTTCTTCATTCTGCAACATAGCCTTCGCTTCCTGTTGCTTGCCTTTGAGCTTCTCAACAATTTCTCGATAAGGCTCTGTTCTGAATATTTTACGCATAATCGTTTCTTTATTTTCCGTATCGGAAGTAAGGAATTTCCTGAATTCTCCTTGGGGCAACATGACGATTTGACTGAACTGGGCCTGTGTAAAGCCGATTAATTCTTCTGCTTTTTTATTGATTTCCGAAACGATTTGCCGATCGACTATCGGAACTTCCCCGTTCGCGGTTTGTTCATAAAACTCGCAACTAGCCGTAGTTTCGGTCTTGTTTCCTTCTTTCACATAAGGAATTTGTCGCATAATCCGATATATTCGGCTGTGAATTGCAAATGTTAGTTCGACTGTTGTTTGCGTGTCATTATCGGCAAAGTCGCTTCGCATCGCACGGATATCCGTCCGGTCTTCCCCGCTTGCTTGTCCGTATAACGCAAAACAAATGCCATCAAAAATTGTCGTTTTCCCGGATCCTGTCGCACCAGAAATAACGAATAATCGATTGTCCTCGAGCTCTCTGAAATCAACTGTTTCGGTTCCTTTATAGGGGCCGAACGCCGTCATTGTCAATTTAACTGGTTTCAATGTCACCCCTCCTCCCGGTTCATGACTTCATATAGAACTTCTTCAAATAAGCTTTTCGTTTCTTCATCGACCGCTGCGCCCATCATTTCTTTATAAAATCCAGTAAATAGTTGGATATCGTCTTTCTTGCCGCGTTCAGTTTTTGTCTCTTGATCAATACTCGCCGTCGGCATTATCATCTTCCGTTCAACATGCATCGCATTCGGATAGACCGAACGAATCTTTTCCATTGGAAATAAAACCGGCGTCTCATCAAGAAGTTTTACAAAAACGTAATCCTCGCTAATTGGATGTTGCTGAATTTCTTCGATCGTTCCTTCAACAGTTCGCATATCCCGATTCGGAATCAATTCACGTTTTTCAACAGTGGCATTTCCTTCGGCGTCTAATTCAACAATGAAAAAACCTTTATTATGATGCTCCTCTGAAATTGAATACTTAAGCGGAGAACCTGCGTAACGAATGGTTTCATTTAATACATAATGGGCTTGGTGCAAATGACCGAGCGCCGTGTAATGGAATTGATCAAACAAATGCGCCGAAACGTATTCAGCCCCACCTATAGCGATTGGCCGTTCTGAATCACTCGTATTATCTTCACTTTCCCCGTGTGGCGTGACAAAAGCATGTCCGACAAAGACATGACGCGCTTTACCATCCATCTTTTCGCAAATTCCATCGGTGATCTTCTTCATGGCATCTTGATGATTTGAAATTGTTTCATCTGCGTGGAGATGTTTAATCACAGATGGATCCGCAAACGGCACAAGATGAAAATTGACTTCGCCGAATTCGTCCTGCAAAATGACCGGTTCAATTTCTTTCGATACTTGTCCGGCAATAAAATATCCGTTTTTTTGCATAAGCGTACTTCCGAAATGAAGGCGCCCCGGGCTATCATGGTTTCCGCCAATTGCAATAACAGGTATTTTCATCTCCATCACAATTTTCTCGAGCACTTCATCCAGCAATGCCACCGCTTCAGTTGGCGGAACTGCCCGGTCATACAAATCACCAGCAATAACAATCGCATCAGGCTTCTCTATTTCTATCGCCTCTATGAATTGGTTAAGAATAAACCGTTGTTCGTCAGTCATATAAACGCCTTGAACAAGCTTACCCAAATGCCAATCCGCCGTATGGAAAAACTTCATTATTATTTCCCCCTTTGTAACTCTTTCTAACTACTTTACAGGAAAATCGGCATACCTTCTACCTTTCCTCCTATTTTCAACCAATAATTTGACCTTCTAATTTCTATATGCTTATACTTAGTTGAATCCAATTACATAATATTCACCACTAGGGGTGCTCGAAAAGAGCTGAGACTGGCGAATGCCTAAACCCTTTCAACTTGAACCAGATAATACTGGCGTAAGGAAGAGGTGCTGACGCATAAATTCTACCCGTCTATTTACGAGGATAAAATTTGACTGTCTACAACCCACTTCTTCTTCAAGGAGTGGGTTTTTTGATTGGAAAAATTCTTAGGGAGAGTGTTTTAAATGAAATTCACTGACCGCTTGCATGAGAAGACATTACCAATTTGGAGACAGAATCATAACCATCCATTTGTGAAAGGTATCGGGGATGGGACTGTTGATCAAGAAAACTTCCGATTTTACATGGTACAGGATTACTTGTATTTGATCGATTACTCCAAAGTATTCGCAATTGGTGCTGTGAAAGCAGACGATGTCGAGACGATGGGGAAATTTGCGGGACTTCTTGAAGGCACATTGAATACGGAGATGGAACTTCACCGCAAATACGCTGCAAGATTCGGCATTTCGGAAGATGAACTTGAAAACGCGAAGCCTTCCCCAATAGTTCTCGCCTACACACATTACATGCTGCATGTAAGCCAAAAAGGAACGCTCGCAGAAGTTGTCGCCGCCGTTCTACCATGCGCTTGGAGTTATTGGGAAATTGGTAAAGAACTAAATGCAATCCCGGGGGCAGCGGATCACCCGCTATATGGCGACTGGATTCGCATGTATTCTTCTGAAGCATTCGGCGAACTAGCAGGTTGGTGCATCGACTTAATGAATGAAGTTGCGGAAGGAAAACCTGAACATGAGCTACAAAAACTTGAGGAAATCTTTTTAAATACAACACGTTTTGAATACATGTTCTGGGATATGGCGAATAACAAACAAATGTGGCCGGGCGTTGTAGGTGTTGAAACTGCTGATGTTGGAATTTAATAATGTTACATTTGGCTATGAAGAAAATAGTAAGATACTGGACGAACTTTCGTTTTCTGTTCGTCCAGGTGAATTTATTTCAATTGTCGGCGTGAGCGGATCTGGAAAAAGCACGATCTTCCGTCTTGTCACCGGTCTTGATAGTCCATTGGCTGGTGACATTACACTTGAAGGCGATGAAAAGAAAGGCAGACTCGGAAAAGTAGGTTATATGCCACAACAAGATCTACTACTACCTTGGCGAACGATTTTGGAAAATGCGTATTTACCGCTTGAAATTAGCGGCGTTGATAAACAGACTGCCTATAAACAAATAAAACCATTATTAAAAGAGTTCGGTTTAGAAGGTACAGATGATAAATATCCATCCGAATTATCAGGTGGCATGAAACAGCGCGTTGCATTTTTACGCGCCGTTCTTTCCGGGAATCCGCTTCTCTTACTCGATGAACCCTTTTCCGCACTTGATGCGATTACGAAATTATCGATGCAAGAATGGTTGCTTGATCAATGGAAGAAAAGACAGTCAACGATTCTATTTATCACGCATGACGTAGATGAAGCACTATTTCTCTCAGATCGTATTTTTTTATTGAAAAATAAACCTGTAACCGCTGTCGAGGAAATCTCAATTCCACTACGACAAGAACGAACACGTAAAGATTTGCATCGTCCTGACATGTTGGAATTGAAAGAGCGATTACTTAGTACGCTGCGGAGCGAGGTTACTTCATGAGAAATACAGCATCTTCATTGATAGTGATAGCGTTCTTAGTTCTATGGGAAATAAGCGCAAGGATAATTGATAAAGCATTCATTCTCCCGTCTCCATCTCAAATTTTAGTTCGACTTTGGGAATTAAAAGGTGTTCTATTTTTAGTCCATTTGCCGGTGACATTGTTGTCAATTGTCATCGGGCTTACGCTTTCGATTATTTTTGGAACAGCAATTGCAGTTTGGATGTCTCTAAATGCTAGTGTTCAACGAGCAATCTATCCGATTTTAATCGCATCCCAAATGGTGCCTGTTATTGCGCTAGCACCCATTTTCGTACTTTGGTTTGGCTACACAATCTGGAGCAAAGTCGCCGTCGCTGTATTAATCACATTTTTCCCGATTACAGTGAACGCTTTCGACGGATTGTCCTCTGGAAAGAAGGATACTAAGGAATTGTTTTTAACAATGGGTGCTACGAAAAAAGATATATTCTTAAAATATTCCGTACCGATTGCACTTCCCCATTTCTTTTCAGGTTTAAAAGTCGCCGTAACGCTAAGCGTCATCGGTGCAGCAATTGGAGAATGGCTGGGTGCACAAGCTGGGCTCGGTTATTTCAGTCGTCGCATGATGACGCAATTTGACGGAGCAGCAGTCTTTGCACCGATTTTCGTTCTAACCTTTGTTGGGATTCTATTATTTGTTTGTGTGACTTATATTGAAAAACGCATGTTAAATTGGAGGACAAAAAGTTGAGAAATATTAAAGTGATTTTAGGAAGCATGATGCTTTTATTCGTATTAAGTGCTTGTAATAAAGATGAAACAGAAAAAGTAAGCATTATGCTCGATTGGTATCCGAACGCTGTACATAGTTTTCTTTATGTGGCTGAAGAAAAAGGCTATTTCGAAGACGAAGGAATTGAACTGGATATTCAGTTCCCGGCTAATCCAACAGATCCGATTAATTTAGCCGCCGCTGGGAAAGTGACGATGGGCATCACCTATCAACCAGATGTCATCATCGCGAAAACTGAACAGGATATTGCAGTGAAATCGGTGGGCGTACTTGTTCGATCCCCACTCAATCACCTTGGCTTTTTAGATGAGAGTGGCATTAATTCTCCGAAAGACCTTGAAGGAAAAACAATTGGTTTCACTGGAATCCCTCTCAATGAAGCAATGGTCGAAACGATGATGGAAACGGATGGTGCAGATTTCAATTCTGTTACGATGGTCGATGTCGGATTTGAATTAAGTTCATCAATCGTTTCTGAAAAAGCAGATGCAGCAATCGGTATGTATATCAATCATGAATTTCCAATGCTGGAGTATGAAGGATACAATCCCGGACACATAGATCCAACTGATTATGGGGTCCCATCGTTTTACGAACTCTTAGTCGTAACGAGTGATGATACGTGGACTAAAGAACAAGATAATATCGAAGCATTTTGGCGTGCCGCAAGAAAAGCGTTTGACGACATGGAAAACGATCCGGATGAAGCACTTTCGATTTTGTTGAAGCACCAGGATAAAGCGAACTTCCCGCTTATTGAAGAAGTTGAGAAAGAGTCTCTATCAATTCTTCTTCCTAAGATGAAGTCTAATGGTGAATTTGGTGTTCAGGATGAAGAGGTGTGGAAAGTTACTGCGGATTGGATGACGAAAGCAGGTTTGCTCAGCAAGGAAGCTAATTTGGATGGGATTTTTGTTAATGTGAAAGAGTGAATCGATATACCACGACTATTTTGCGTTCGATTTTCAAGATTGCTTCGCTGCAAATAACGTAGCCTAGATTTTATTCTCGTTGCTCTTAGGCTTACTCTCGTTGCGTGGTGCGTTATTCTTGTAACGGACTTGAAAACTTAATAAAAACTGGCAACCACCGTATAAAAGTGGTTGCCAGTTCTATAGTTAAAAATCGGATAAAGGAACAACTTCCCCGGTTATCGCATTAACGCCTTCCGCGGCATCGAGTAATCCGCAAAGGATATATTTTTCCGTAACGGAATCGTATACATATGTCGGTGCGAGCGAAATGTATGAAACTAATTTTTCAAATGCATCTTCATGGGAAACGACTGCTTTTTCTGCAGGTTCGAACGTATCGAAGATCTCGAACACTTCCCCATTATCTACGTAATTGAGTAAGGTCATCGTATCTGGATTGATTAATACGACGAGTTTACGATTGAATACAGACATAGCAGTTTCATCCATACTGCAGGTCGCTTTTATAAAATGTTCAAGTCGTTCCAGCGTATCAAGTTTCCACATGCCTGATTCCTCTGGATACTCTGAACGAAACACATCGCGCACGATATCTTTAGATTTTTCGATTTGATCCGCTGTTACAACTAGCTTTTCTTCAATACCTTTACCTTCAAAAGCCTCATCAGCAGTAGCTTCCGAAACTAAATCGACATGCCCGCGCGCCAATTCTTCCTTGAGCGGCTCGTTCCATTCGATTATTTCATCCACTTTCACTTCTTCTCGCTCATGATCCAAGAATGGTATCACGCGGGATCCGCCCAAAGTTACATAGACTTCTTCCATTGCATAAACCGGGACGAATTTCTTTTCGGCTTCTACAGGAAAGTTGACTAATTGCAGTTGTTTTTTGACAAGTGGTTCGATTTCCTCGAGTGTTAATGTGAACTCCGCCAACTCAATATTTTCGTTAGTTGGAATCGGATCAAATAAATTATAGGAAGTCAATTTACCATCATTATCAAACTCAACATCAATCATTCCAACTGGCGTTATTTCAACGGCCCGGATATTCGGACTGAAATGAAAACCGTTTTCGAGAACTTCTGTCATCACAAAATCGTTGCCATATGTTAATCCTGTTTCTGACTCAAGCCAATATCCGACCTCTTCTTCCGTTTTTCCTGGAAAATGGATCATCGTTGAAAGAGACTTATCTTCTACAAAAATAACGCTTTCAACAATTTCTTTTTGGATATTATAATCAACAATCGCTGTTCCAGCAGGATTTAGATCTTCCTCTAACTCTCCGGAAAGCTCATTCGGGAAAAATTCCATATTAAATTTATAATACGCTTCCCCTAAACTAGTTCGTTCTTTATGTATTGAGTGCGTTTCTAAATTATAGTTATCAAGTCCGAATTTCACTTTAATGTCGTCAGCAATCTTCTGTAAACGCTTGTCCATATATTCACCTTTTTCAAAAGTAGTAGAAAAAAGCTGAGTGCATAGAGCAATCAGCTTTTTATATTATTTATAATACACTTTATCTACATTGTATTTCGCGTATTGCGTGTTAATAATATATGTTTCTAAAATATCGCGTTCCATCGGCTCTTCCACTAACAGAATCTCTATCTTATTTACTTCATCGCGGTGGTTCTTGAGCGGAGAGACATTGTCATTAAAATGCTTGCTCACACGTTGACGAAGTTTACGCGCTTTGCCAACGAAAAGTAATTCATCTTTATTATTATAAAATAAAATGAGACCGCCTTTATCGCGTGGAATTTCATGAAAATCGATAAAACCATAAACAGGCTTTATCTTCGGTGCATCGGTATTCTCATCTTGTTTTCGTTGAACGATTGTAATATCGGGATTTGGTACATTGATTGTAATCAATTCACTTTCACGTCCTCTTCTATTCTAGAGCTAAATATTACCACAATACATGATAAAAAGCGAAGGACAGCAATCATTTCGAATCGCTATTAATGAATGTGTTTAACTTGCTTAACAATACATCCGTTTCGGTGTGATTTGTCAAGTTCGACATCATTCCTACGATGACTGGTTTTCGGTAGTCTTCTTTTGAAAGTTCTTGCTCGATAACATCCAAACTAATTAATAGACTTTCATCCGTCACTTTTCGCTTAACTGATTTAATGTCTTCCACAAGCTCTTTAGCTGTTGCCAACCCCTCTTCTTCAGCAACGCAATATCCAATTAATTGTTCACTTTTCAAAAATGGTTTTGATAAACCACTGACAATGGAATCCGTTCGTTCAACAATATAATTTCCTAACTCATCATAATCCAACGATTCTTTACTAAAAACAATAATTTCAATATACCCTTTTGTAATTCCACCTAATAAAGCGAGGAGATCCGGCATATGCGGACGTATTTCATTACCATATACATCTAACAGAATACGCTCTTGCATTTCATACGTTTTTCGACGTAATTCATTCAATAAAACCATCATTTCTTCACTTATCTGGCTAGTTTGTTCTCTCATTTGCATGAGGATGAAATCGGAGTAATGTGCAATCTCTTCAAATTGGACACTCAGAAATAATTTGAACCTCTCTCTGTCATTGACCGGCGAGTCACCCAGTTCACTCATTCGGTTAATTAGTTTGTCCCCAAAATACTCAAATATAGAAAAAAGAAGACTATCTTTGGATTTAAATGATAAATAAAATGCTCCTTTTGATATGCCACAAGCATCCGTAATATCTTGAACAGATGTTGCCCCAAAGCCGTTTTCTGCGAATAGCTCCGAAGCCTTTTCTATAATCATTGTTTTCCTATCTGTCAACATCAACACCTCCAAAAAAGTATTACACTTGACCCGTGACTGACTGGTCAGTTATTATGATAAAGCATGTGTATCAAATGGTCAAAATTTGGTCAAAAACAATAAATGGGGGTACTTATGAAGTCAATCGTTAATTTCGTCATGAAAAATAAGTTGGCTGTTTGGATTCTAACATTCATTATAACAGCTGCAGGTCTTTATTCGGGATCAAGAATGAATTTAGAAACAATACCGGATATTACAATTCCGATAGTTAGTGTGACAACAGTCTATCCAGGTGCAACGCCTGAACAAGTCGCGAAAGATCTGTCAGAACCACTTGAAAAAGCGGTATCGGGTCTTAGCGGCGTGTCTTCTGTAAGTTCAACATCTTACCAAAACGCCTCGTCGCTTCAAATCGAATTTGATTATGGAACGGATATGGAGAAAGCGGAGGGCGAAGTTGAAGACGCTTTGGCCAATGTCACTTTGCCAGATGGCACAATGGATCCTGATATAGGAAGAATTAGCATTAATGCCTTCCCTATTCTAGCAATCAGTGTCTCTGATGACGACTCAAATCTAGAAGAGTTAACTAAAAAAGTAACTGATTCATTGGTTCCTAGAATTGAAGCAATTGATGGTGTTTCAAACGCTGCGATTTCAGGTCAGCAAATCGAAGAAATCAGTTTAACATTTGACCATGAAAAAATGGCTTCGTTAAATTTAGATGAAGAAACGGTCAAGATGATTGTTAAAGGCTCTGACGTAACGATGCCTTTAGGGTTATTCCAATTTAGCGATGAAGAGCAATCCGTCGTTGTTGATGGAAATATCACGACTGTTGAAGATTTGAAGAATGTTTTAATTCCAGTTATGCCTGCTGCAATTCCGGGACAAGACGGAATGGATAGCGGTGGTGAACAAAGTGCAGAACTCCCTACTGTTACATTGGGAGAAATCGCGAAGATTGAACTTGTCGGAAAAGCTGAATCCATTTCTAGAACGAACGGGAAAGAAGCAATTGCAATTCAAGTTGTAAAATCACAACAAGCGAATACTGTTGAAGTAGCTAATGCAGTTAAAGAACAAATGGAACAGTTCAAGAAAGAGAATAACGGCGTAGCCATCTCAACGACAATGGATCAAGCAGAACCAATTGAAGATTCTGTTGAAACGATGTTTAGCAAAGCACTTTTCGGGGCGCTCTTTGCAGTCCTGATCATTATGCTTTTCCTTCGTAACTTTAGATCGACAATTATTTCGATTGTCTCCATTCCGATGTCATTATTGATCGCAATTATTTTCTTGAATCAGATGGACATCACACTGAATATGATGACGCTCGGGGCAATGACCGTTGCAATCGGACGTGTAATCGATGATTCAATCGTTGTTGTCGAAAATATCTATCGAAGAATGAACTTAACGACAGAAAAACTAAAAGGAAAAGCACTTGTACGTGAAGCCACACTGCAAATGTTCAAACCGATTACTTCTTCTACTCTAGTTACAGTAGCTGTTTTCCTTCCTATCGCATTAGTAGGCGGCATGGTCGGCGAACTGTTTATGCCATTTGCATTGACAATCGTTTTTGCTTTACTTGCTTCATTACTTGTAGCAGTCACGATTGTACCGATGTTGGCACATTCATTATTTAAGAAACAAATTTATTCTAATGGCAACAGCCGCAAAGAACAAAAAGGTAAAATGGCTGCCATATATGAAAAAATATTAAACTGGACATTGAATCACAAACTTGTCACATCACTTATTTCCGTTGCACTTCTAGTAGGAAGTTTGTTCTTAATACCCGTAATCGGCGTCAGTTTCCTACCGGATGAAGAGCAAAAAATGATGTACATTACGTACACGCCAGAACCTGGTGAAACGCTTTCCACGGTAAATGAAGAAGTCGAGAAAGGTGAAAAATATTTACTGAATCTCGATAAAGTCGAAACCGTGCAATTATCCGTCGGCGGTGAAAACCCGATGTCGCCTGGTGCATCGAATGGCGCATTGATGTTCGTTACCTTCGATTCGGATACTGAAGAGTTTACAAAAGTTACAGAAGACACGATTAAGGAACTTGAGGGATTATCCACGAAAGGTGAATGGAAATCTCAAGACTTCGGCATGGGTGGGTCTAGTAATGCAATTAGCTACTATGTTTATGGTAAGAGCTTAACTGATATTGAACCGGTTATTTTGGATATCGAAAACGTCCTCTCTAGACAAGAAGATTTGAAAGACGTTAAAACAAGCTTGGCACGCACATACAAAGAATATACACTCGTTGCAAATCAAGAAATGCTAACACAATTCGGATTAACCACAGCCCAAATAGGCATGGAATTAAACCCGATGAAACAGCGAGAAGTCTTAACGAAGATCACAAACGGAAACGACTCAATTGATGTGTTCATTGACGTTGAAGAAAAAGAACATAAAACGATTGATGACTTACTAAAAGAAACAGTTCAGTCCCCTTTCGGCATGGAAGTTCCTATCTCTGAATTCGTTGAAGTCAAAGAAGGAACAAGTTCTGACACAGTTTCACGCCGAAACGGAAAAGTCTTTGCGAGTGTTACTGCTACATTAACAGCAAAAGACGTTGCCAAAGTATCAGGCGATATTCAAAAAGACATTGACGAACTTTCCGTACCGGAAAATGTCGAAATAAATACTGCGGGTGTTACTGAAGATATCGCCGAAGCATTTACACAGCTTGGTCTAGCAATGCTAGCAGCTATCGCGATTGTTTATCTGATTTTGGTTATTACGTTTGGCGGAGCGCTGGCACCATTTGCAGTCCTATTCTCTCTTCCATTCACAGTAATCGGAGCACTCGTCGGGTTATTAATCGCCGGTGAAACAATAAGCGTATCTTCCATGATCGGTATTCTGATGCTTATCGGAATCGTCGTAACAAACGCGATTGTCTTAATTGACCGTGTGATTAATATGGAAAAAGAAGGCCTATCAACAAGAGAGGCGATTTTAGAAGCTGGAACAACAAGACTTCGCCCAATCCTGATGACAGCACTTGCGACAATAGGCGCGCTCATCCCGTTAGCAGTTGGTGCAGAAGGAAGCGGACTTATTTCCAAAGGTCTCGGCGTTACGGTTATCGGTGGATTAACGAGTTCAACATTACTCACGCTGATATTTGTACCGATTGTTTATGAGTTCTTAGGGAAGTTCCGTAAAAAGAAAGTAGAAGTAGAAACAGAGTAAAATGAAAATGCGTGTCACGGTTTTTTGTCGTGACACGCTTTTTTGTGCGTAATTTTTGATAACCTGGCGAGCTAAAAGTCCCGACTTGCAAGCAAAACATTGGTAAGTGCAAGCAAACCTTCCCAGACTGCAAGCAAATTTAGAACAAGTGCAAGCAAACTCCGCCGACACATTGCAATTACCATGAAAAGCACTGTTTATAATAAATCTTCAAAAACATTTGACAATCTGATTTTTGTCATGTAAATTAATACTCAATACTTAAAAGCGTTGAAGAGAAAAGTAAAATGTTCGATTTTTTAACAGAAAGCTTCGGTAGCTGAAAAGAAGCAAAAAATCTTTCATTTGAACAATGGCCTCTGAGCTCTGAGTTGAACATGCAGCGACCTGCATAAGTAGATGTCAGCGGGAGTTGGTTCCCGTTACCCAAACCACAGTTTAGAGTTCATCAATATAGAATTCTGTACTTGTTGAGGTTGCTTACGTGAATAAGCAACGAATAAAGGTGGTAACACGAGAGATTATCTCGTCCTTTTCAATCGCAGGATTGATTTGGGCGGGATTTTTTAATTCCAAATTTTACTCCACCGGAATATTTTATAAACTAACTAACAACGAGGAGTGGTTAAAATGACAAAAGGTTTATTAGTATTTCAATCGGATTTCGGTAATAGCGACGGTGCTGTCAGCGCAATGCACGGTGTAGCAAACACTGTGCAACCTGGAATCCCGATTTTTGAAATTACGCATCAAATTCCCCAGTACAATTTATGGGAAGCATCTTATCGACTCCTTCAGACGATTAGCTATTGGCCGGAAGGAACTGT
The DNA here is from genome assembly GCF_018309085.1 of Sporosarcina sp. Marseille-Q4063. Taxonomy (GTDB): domain Bacteria; phylum Bacillota; class Bacilli; order Bacillales_A; family Planococcaceae; genus Sporosarcina. The sequence goes on from NZ_CP070502.1 coordinate 816,293, forward strand.
TTTTGTATCGATTGTCGATCCCGGGGTTGGTTCGGATCGTCGTGCTGTTGTTGCCAAAACGGAGAATGGACAATATATTATAACCCCGGATAATGGTACTTTGACGCATGTACAACAATTCATCGGAATAACTGAAGTTAGAGATATTGATGAGACCATAAACAGACTACCGAACTCAGGTGAATCTCATACATTCCATGGTCGGGACATTTTCGCTTATACAGGCGCTCGACTCGCTTCAGGCGTGATTAGCTTTGAGAATGTTGGACCTTCGTTCAATCCAACTGAAATTATATCTTTGCCGCTTAAAAATTCATCAATTGAAGATGAAGTTATTACGGGGAACGTCGATATTATCGATAGACCTTTCGGAAATCTTTGGACCAATATTAGCCGTAAACAATTTAAAGAAATTGCGGAACAACATGGGGATTCATTTGAAGTGACAATAACAACAGACGGACGCACAATTTACAACAACATCATGACATACGGCCGTTCGTTTGCGGATTTGCATATCGGCGAACCGCTTGTCTATGTAAACTCACTCGACAATATCGGGATTGCCATCAACCAGGGATCCTTTGCGGATGCTTACCGTATCGGAACGGGCACGAATTGGGAGGTTGTCATTCGTAAAGCACCGCGTATTGTTTATGAATGAAGTGAAAGTGGACTTCTATCGGCGGGGTTCTTCTTTCCTAAAGAAGTACCCCCACCGGTTGTTTTTACTCACTAATCTAAAACTTCCACCCATAATGAATCCACATTGTTAGGTAATTTAAAAATATATTGCCCATTAATGAATTGTGGTGTAAAGGATGTATTTGTATTGTTGATAAATCCTGCTTCAAGCAAGTTTCCACCCGAACTGAAACTTGAAGTAGTGGTTGGGTTTCCTACACCAAAGGCTTCTTTGGCAATCCATTTATTTCCTTTCTTTTCAATAAACGCTACAAAATATTCACGTTCGTTTTCATTCAAAGCATTCGCTCTGAAAATAGAAATCTTTTGTTCGCTGTTTATTTCTACCAATTGAATGTCCTTTACATCTTTGACAAAATCTATTTCCAATTTTTTAACCGCTTCGTCTGGTGTATCACTTACATAAGCTTTTTCCTCAGTACAGGCACCTAAAAATAAACTACATAAGATAATTAATAAATATTTTCTCATATCATTCCTCCTGTCCAGTTCATTAGTTTATTCTATAAGTATTACTAAAGAACCTCCTAAAATTAAAAAAGCTTTCGCAGAGGTTCAAACCTCGCGAAAGCTTTTAAATTTCTATATTAGATGTATCCTCGAATAATCCACTTAGTTTTTGTTTCGCTTTATTTTTAATATCATCATCAACATGCGAAACAACTTTATAAACGGCTGCTGCAATCACAGTCGCGTCATCTGCTAGACCTACTGCAGGTATGAAATCCGGTATAAGATCGACTGGAAAGATGAGATAGCTAAGCGCTCCCACAATAATCATTTTAGAAGATTTCGGAACTGCTGGATCTTTGGCTGTGTAAAACAGAAGCAAGCTATAATAGACAGTCTTTTTCCCCGCCTGTTTTCCAAATTTCTTCAATTTACTCCAAAATCGACTGTCAGAATAATGGTTGTCCATATTTTGAATAACCTTCTCGGAATCCATTGTTCTCAATACTTCCTCATAATCTTTTTTCTTCGACATTACGAAACCTCCCCTATCCATAAACTCTTTAGTTAATAGTACACCGAAATGTGCATCATGTCATTCGACAGCTTTTATTCGTTGTTGATAAAAAAATGAAATTCTCTTGACTGCATAAGCACTCACTTATATAGTTATCAATGGAATGCACACAAGTCAAATCATCATATAAGGAGTTACTTATGAATCATTCAGAACTCGAAAGTTATTTAAAGGCAATCGGTGAAGGAACCCGTTTGAAGATTTTAAAGTTTATTATCGACGGTCCGCTCTGTATTTGCGATCTTACTGCAACGCTCGACATGTCGCAGCCCGCTGTCAGTCAGCATATGCGCAGGCTGAAAGAGGTAAATATCGTATTGGATGAAAGACGAGGCAGATGGACATATTGGTCGTTGAATGCGAAACATCCGCAATATCCGATTTTATTGCATCTCCTCAGTCTTCTCCCAACATTGGATTTACTCAAGCAAATTTGCACCAATGAAACGGAGGAGCACTAATGTCAGTTATTTTTGCTGCACTGATCTTTATTATTACATTAATCTTTGTGATTTGGCAGCCCCGAGGATTGTCGATAGGCTGGTCCGCGATTGCCGGTGCCTCTATCGCACTACTTGTAGGCGTTGTTAGCCTTAAAGATGTTTGGGATGTTACGGGAATCGTCTGGAACGCGACATTGACATTCGTCGCACTCATCATTATTTCACTTATTCTTGATGAAATCGGATTTTTCGAATGGGCAGCGCTCCATATGGCGCGTTTCGCAAAAGGTAGCGGGTTAAGGATGTTTTTCTTGGTCACACTGTTAGGTGCTGTTGTTTCGGCTTTATTCGCGAATGATGGTGCCGCGTTGATTCTTACGCCAATTGTGCTCGCAATGGTCCGGGCACTTGATTTCAAAGATAAAATGGTATTGCCTTTCATAATGGCTTCGGGTTTTATCGCTGATACTACTTCATTACCATTTGTCATCAGTAACCTTGTGAATATCGTATCCGCGGATTTCTTTGGAATCGGATTTACCGAATATGCAGTTCGTATGTTTGTACCAAACTTATTTAGCCTTGCCGCAAGTATGCTCGTTTTGTATTTATATTTCGGTAAATCAATACCCAAGCATTTCGATGAAAAGCTCTTGAAAAATCCGGCAGATGCATTGAAAGATGTGAAGCTATTCAAGATTTCATGGTATGTTCTTGGGGTTTTACTTATTGGTTACTTCTTAAGCGAATCGATAGAAATACCTGTTTCAGTCATCGCGGGAGCGGTTGCAATCATCTTTCTATTAATTGCACGAAGAAGCCCTGCTGTCCAAGCTGTAACTGTACTAAAAGGTGCACCGTGGGCGATTGTTTTCTTTTCAATCGGTATGTACGTAGTTGTCTATGGTCTTCGAAATGCGGGGTTGACTTCCCTTCTTACGAGTTTAATCGAATGGACAGCTAGTCACGGCTTATACGCTGCAACAATCGGTATGGGCTTTATCGCTGCAATCTTGTCGTCATTTATGAACAATATGCCGACGGTTATGATCGATGCGCTTGCAATTAGCGATGCGAATGTACCTGAACATGTTCGAGAACTGCTTATTTACGCCAATGTTATCGGTTCGGATCTCGGACCGAAAATGACGCCAATCGGTTCCCTTGCAACGCTTCTATGGCTCCATGTATTGAACACAAAAGGCGTCAAGATTTCATGGGGGTACTATTTCAAAGTCGGGATCGTCTTAACGATACCAACATTGTTCATCACACTTACAGGTCTATATTTATGGTTACAATTTCTGAATTAAGAAAGGAAGAATACAATGAATAAAAAAACACTCTATTTCTTATGCACTGGAAATTCATGTCGTAGTCAAATGGCAGAAGGGTTCGGCAAACAGATTTTAGGCGAAACATTCCATGTCTATTCGGCTGGAATCGAAGCACACGGTCTTAATCCGAAAGCTGTTAAAGCAATGAATGAGGTAGGCGTCGACATTAGTGGACAAACTTCGGATTTGATTGATCAAGAAATTCTAAATAAAGCAGATTATATAATTACACTTTGCGGCGACGCAGATAATAACTGTCCGGTAACACCAGCGCATATCACCCGCTGGCATTGGGGCTTCGACGATCCGGCTCGTGCAGTCGGCACTGAAGATGAAAAATGGGCAGTGTTCCAAAGAGTGCGCAATGAAATTGAAAAGCGTATTCAAGATTTTGCAACTACAGGCAAATAAAAAATGGAAGAATCCTACTACAACAAAGGATTCTTCCATTTTTTTATTTCAGTGATAAAAACTCATCCATCTGCAGCAAATCAACATTCCCACCAGATAAAACGGCAACAATATGTTTCCCTTCAACATTCAATTTACACGAAAGAATCGCTGCGATTGTTACCGCACTGGACGGTTCAATGACTTGTTTTGTGCGTTCTACTATAAAATGAAATGCATCTCTTATTTCTTCTTCTGAAACAAGTACAAGATCATCCAAATATTCCTTTACGATAGGAAACGTCAAATCCCCTGGCTGAGACGTACGAAGGCCGTCTGCAATAGTTGACGTCGCCGGAATCGCTGTGATCTCGCCTGTTTGTAAAGACAAAAATGTATCATTTGCTGTGGCCGGTTCCACCCCGATGACTTTTATCTCAGGATTAAGTTGCTTCACCGCCGTTAAAATGCCGCTTATCAATCCCCCGCCACCAACTGGTACTACGATAATTTCAGCATTTGGAACTTGTTCTAGTATTTCCAATCCCAACGTTCCCTGTCCAGCAATTATATACGGATCATCATACGGCGGAATAAAGACGCCATTATTTTGTTCCGCAATTTCCATCGCTTTTGGAATCCGTTCTGCAGAAGTCGTCCCGCATTTCACGATTTTTCCATTGTATGCCTCAATCGCCGCGATTTTCACCGCATTTGCATCTTCGGGAACGACGATGGTCACAGGAACTCCCAATCTATTTGCCATATAAGCAACTGCCTGCCCGTGATTTCCGGAAGACGCTGCGGTTATATAGTTCGCTCCTTCTTTCACAGCTTGCTGAACCTTATTAGCAGCCCCTCGTATTTTAAATGAACCTGTCTTTTGCAAATGCTCCGCTTTCAAAAAGACGCGATTTCCGCAAAGGTCATCTAATTGTGCCGAAGTCAGGATCGGCGTGTAATGCACAAAGTCTTTATTTCCAAGCTGGGCTTTCTTTACATCTTCCAATGTAACCAAATAAGGTCCCCCCGTTCCCTCTTAAGTTCTTATTTATTCAGTTCAACATATAATTCTTTATAACTCATGAATGAAAGGATGTTCTTTTTGAAGTTTCCCGTTCGAATTGTTACTAAAAAAATTCCTCACAACTCACCAAACGTAAACATCTATTTTCCCGCTGTCGCTAATTTAAATAACCCTGATGCCCAAGCAAAAATCAATCATGCAATCATGACTTTGTTGAATGAAATCCTCATTGAGCAAAGTTACTATAAACCTGAACTAGTTGAAATGGTAGCTTACTATGAAATCAAAAACAATCAACGCGGCATACTAAGTCTAAACCTGATTGTTTATTCCTTTACTGGCGGCGCGCATGGCATGACAATTATTAAATCGCTGACATTCGACACCGCCTCAGGAAAACAATATTCGTTAAAAGAATTGTTTAAAGAAGGCAGTGACTACGTAAAACAGTTATCTGCGATTATTCAAGTAGATATCGAGAAATGGAATATTCAATTGCTCGACGAATTCAAAGCCATTCGTCCAGACCAAGATTTCTATATTGCCGATACATCCTTGGTTGTTTATTTCCAACTCTATGAAATCACACCTTATTACTGGGGTTTTCCATATTTCCCGATACCTATTTTAGATGTAGCGGATATTATAATGCCAAATAGTCCGCTAGATACAATGATGGCATTCACCTGATTTGATCGAAATCGTTACTTACTTTTTCACCAAATGACTATCGATTTCAGCCAAAACTTCACCAATTTTTTTATCATTTATAACAACATCCGCCAAATCGTCGAAATGTGTCGGATCCATATTGACGATTAAAAGTTTTGCACCATTATCTTTTGCGATTAACGGAAATTGATTGGCAGGTGTAACCGTCAATGAAGATCCCAGCACAATAAAGAGATCTGCCTTTTCACTTTCCTGAACAGCTCTCATAAATGGTTCTTCTGGAAGCCCTTCGCCAAATAACACAATAGAAGGACGTAATTTTCCTCCACATTCGCAATAAAAGCTTTCGGACTCGTACATTTCATTTCCATACTCTTTTTTACATGTCTCACAATGCACTTTTTGCAATGTCCCGTGAAGTTCCATTACGTTCTCAGACCCTGCTTCCGAATGAAAACCATCCACATTTTGCGTAATGATACTTTTGATTAACCCATCTTTTTCCCATTTTGCTAAAATATCATGCCCATTATGCGGCTTGCAATCTTTCACACCGAGTACGCGTTCACGATAAAATTGGAAGAACTTTTCCACGTCGCGATTCAAAGCTTCCGTACTTGCAATTAGTGCCGGATCTTCTTTCTCCCAAAGTCCTGTATTGGCGGAACGAAAGTCTGGCAGCCCACTTTCGGTGGACATGCCCGCACCTGTATACACAACAATATAATTTGACTTCTCTAATAAATCGACTAACAATCGAATCCCCCTAACATTTATTTCACTTGAATTATAAGTGATTCATCATTATTTCTTGGCGAATTAACAGAGGATGATACTGGGTAAGCATCCATTTTCCCCTCATCAAACGGAACAAGTAAATTGCCCAGGAAATCCAAATCTTCTAAATTCGGAGACAACCATGCTGCTTCATCCTCAGGTCTAAGAATGACAGGCATCCTATTATGGACCGGCTTCACAAGCTCATTAGGCTGCGTCGTAATGACTGTGCATGTATGAATCGTCTTGCCTTCTGGCGATTTCCATGATTCCCATAAGCCTGCCAATGCAAAAATTCCATTTGATTTTAATTTAAAACGCATCGGAACTTTTCCATTTTCTGTATTTTCCCACTCGTAAAAAGAGTCAGCTGGAATAATGCATCTTTTCCTTTTAAATGCATTTTTATAACTTGGCCTCTCTGAAACAGTTTCTGCTCTTGCATTAATCATTTTATAGCCAATCTTTTCATCTTTTGCCCATGGCGGGATTAAACCCCACCGCAAATGGCCGAGCCTATTTTTTTCACCATCATTTACGATGGCGACCACTTGTTGCGAAGGTGCTATATTGTAACTCGGAACATAATCATTTTCCTCGAACGCCGCCTCGATATCAAATCGTTCGACAATATCATAATACGGGGCGAATAAAGTAAATCGACCGCACATAAAATCCACCTCTCACTTCTCGCATGTTTACATTAGTTTATCATTGATGTACGTTAGAGTCACAAGAATTGCAACCTGAAAGGATGTTGTCAATAGATGAAACGCACACTTGTCATAAGCGATATTCACGGTGAAATTGAGCTATTTGAACGATTACTAACCGACGTAAATTATGATTCATCTCATGATCAACTTATTCTTTTAGGCGATTATGTAGACCGAGGGGCAAATTCAAGAAAAGTCCTGGAGAAAGTTATTGAATTGAAATCAAAAGGAGCGCTCGTGCTTAAAGGAAATCATGAAGATATGATGATCAAAGCCCTAACAACCGATGAAGAGCGTTATTGGAAAAACTGGATCAATCGAAATGGCGGACGTACAACATTAGAAAGCTATGGATTTACTGAAAGTGAATTTGTCGTTCCAGAAGATGAGGAGTTTAATAAACCCAAGCTTCATAGTGAAACTCTGGATTGGCATCTCGAATTCATTCAAAATCTTGATCATTTCATTGAACTTGAAGAATACATATTTGTTCACGCTGGAGTCCACCCAAACCAACCGATTAAAGAAACAGCTCCCTATACATTAATGTGGATTCGCGAAGAATTTTACAGCGCATATTCCGGCCAAAAGACAATCGTTTTTGGGCATACACCGACAAAGCATTTACACGGCACGCATTCAATCTTTTTCGGGAAAAATCGTATCATCGGCATCGATGGTGGTGCAGTTTTTGGCGGACAATTAAACTGCCTGGAATTGCCTAGTCTAGAAGTCTACTCCGTCAAATCCGATAAATGAATGATATACTTAATTGCAGAGGTGATCTTATGACAAACAAAAAGTATGAAGCGCTCGTACCTGGTCGAATTTTCATCGGTGGAATCGATGCTATCGATAAACTTCTCGAGAACGAAAAAATTGATGTAATTTATGATTTGCGTGCGGAAGTAAAAGGTCCACTTTCCAGCGAAGTCAGCGTCCATCAGCCAATCGTCGATGAGGCAGAACATCAAGATGAATCGATTAAAGCCGCAGTAACAGAAGTTATAAACGCCTATAATTCCGGTAAAAACGTTTACTTCCATTGCAACACAGGCCGCGGAAGAGCTGGAACCATTGCCACAGCCACCTTATTGGAACTTGGACAAGCCAATTCGGTCGATGAAGCTGTACAAAAAGCAAAAGAAATTCGGCCGCAAATTAATGTCAGTCCGCAGTTCAAAGACGCATTAAAAAGAATTTATAAAGAATAAAAAATTGCCGAGTCCCTCAGGAACTCGGCAATTTTATTATTTTTTTCTTTTATTTAAATCTTTTTCAATCGCCCTTTTCTTCGCTTCCTTCTCAATCCGAGTAAAACGTCTAACATCAGATGAACGGACCGTAATTGGTTCTCGCTTAAGAAGTTTTGACATTGAAAAAACCAAGAGCACTAATAATATTGTAAATGGTAAAGCGGATACGAGCGAAGCTGATTGCAACGCCTCTAAACCGCCAGCATACAATAAGACTACAGCAATTGCCGACATTAGAACACCCCAAACCATTTTAACCAATAACGGAGGAAATAAACTTCCCTTTGTCGTCATACTTGCCAATATATAAGTAGCAGAATCTGCCGAAGTAACTAGAAAAGTAAAAATTAATAAAATGGATAATGCGGAAATTAAACCTGTAAATGGGACATGTTCAAATGTTGCAAAGATAGCGGATGTTACATCTGCGTCTACCGCTTCAGCAATTTTTGTGCCATTATTCAAATCGCTATACAAAGCTGTCCCGCCTAAAGTCGCGATCCACATGCAAGCAAATACCGGTGGAATCACCATTACGCCTGCTATGAATTCCCGGATTGTCCTACCTTTGGAAACACGAGCAACGAATGCGCCGACGAACGGGGACCAAGCAATCGTCCAAGCCCAATAGAAGATTGTCCAATCACGTACCCAAGCACCGCCCTGATACGGTTGCAATCGCAAACTGTATTGAATGAAATTGGTAATATAATCGCCGATTGCCAACGTAAAAGTATCTAAAATAAATACCTTAGGTCCTACCGCGAAAATAAATATTAATAACGCAATTGCCATTCCTAAGTTGAAATTCCCCAAATAACGAATCCCTTTATTTAACCCGGTCGTTGCGGAGATCATATAGGCGATAAAAACAATTACCGCAATAATTAATTGAACCCAAAATGTGCTGCCGATTTTAAAGACAGAATCTAGTCCACCGCTCATCTGTAAAATCCCTAGACCGAGTGAGGTTGCAATCCCCATTACAGTCGCAATAACAGCGAAAGAATCAATTGTGGTTTTTACTGTCTTGTTAGATCCCACTAGCGGTTCTAAAGCTGTAGAAATAAGTCCGTCTTTTTTCTTTCGAAACTGTAAGAATCCGATTACGAGTCCGACAATTGCAAAGATAGCCCATTGGGAGATTCCCCAGTGAAAAAATGAATAGCCCATTGCGATTCGAGCCGCTTCTTCTGATTGCGGTTCTATGCCTTCCATTGGCGAAGTAAAAAAATGGCTCATCGGTTCCGCCACACCCCAGAATACAAGTCCAACCCCGAATCCTGCCGAGAATAACATGCCGATCCACGTAAAGAATGGATAGTCCGGGCGTTCATCATCTCCACCAATTCGAATGACACCATACTTACTGATTGCCAACGCGATGAGAAATACAATTACGATAAAGACCGCAAGTAAGTAAAACCAACCAAAATTAACTGTTGTAAATCCGTAAAGCTTTTCAGCGACTTTTCCAAACTCGTCTGGAATAGCTGCTCCGAGAATAACTAAAATTAAAATCACTGCTGCTGATATTGAGAAAACCGGGTTCTTCCAAAACCTCTTATCCAAAACATACCGACCCCTATTTTTATTCATTCATATTTTACTACCCTAAACGATTTACGCTTAAACTTCAAATGCGTTTTTTATATTTATTTTGTTACTAGTATTCCCCAATATTACATAGTTATTGATCCAATGAAAAAAACAGGCATCCATTTTTATATGGATTGCCTGTCTATTAAGAGATAATATTTTTTGGCGCCTTCCATCGCATTGAACCAATCGTTGTTAATACCAGAACGATTAGCCCTAAAATAAATGGATAAATAATATTAAAGTCAAACAAAATCCCGGCAAGTACTGGTCCTAAAACATTCCCGATACTCATATAGGCATTGTTCATGCCCATGGCAAAGCCTTGTTCATTCCCAGCTAACTTGGATATGAGCGTGGTCAATACAGGACGCAACATTGAGGTGGAAAGAAAGATAATTAACGTAACCGCAAAAAACATCACGTACGTCGTGGAAAATATTGACAATAAAAAACCGACCGCAACTACACCTAGAGAAATAGTCAACACAGCTGGTTCACCAAATTTCCGTACAACTCGGTCAACCGCGAACAATTGGATGATTGTACTGACAATCCCAGTCGACGTCACAAGAATAGCTATGTCTTTTGGTGACGCCCCGAATTCATTGTCAACGAATAATCCGAGCACCGATTCATAGGCCATCAACCCAAAACTCATGACGAGCGTAATCAGAAGCGGGACAAAGAATGGTTTGCTAAACGATTGGATGATTTCTTTCACCATCGGCTCTGAATTCGTAGCATTCAATTCCACTTCTTCATCTCTGCTTTCTTTTAACATGACTGCGGAGAAAACGACTGCAGCCAGCCCTACAATTGCTGAAACCAACAAAGGCATTTTCAAGCCGAAATCAGCTAGAAATCCGCCAATCCCCGGCCCAATAACAATTCCAAGCGACATTGCTGCGGAAATCATACTATTTCCTTTTGCGCGCTGTTCCATCGTTGTAATGTCAGCTACATAGGCAAAAATCGCAGGAATTAAAAGCGCAGCCCCGACTCCGCCAATTACTCTCGATAAGTACAGGACTGTAATCGAATCTGAGAAATAAAAAACGAACATCGAAAGTGCCAATCCACTAAGTCCGGCAATAATCATCACTCTTCGACCATACTGATCTGCCCATCTTCCAGCAATTGGCGACATGATTAGCTGTGCACCTGCAAATATCGCAATCATAAGTCCCGCTGCTTTCCCGCCCTCACCAATTGATAGTAAATAGGCAGGTAAAATCGGAATAATAATACCGAAACTTCCCACAGCGATAAACATATTTATCATTAAGATCAATAACTTTTTTCGTTGATTTGGAGACAACTTATTCAACCTACCTTCACAAAAATTGACAACACTTCATTATAGTAAAGGTTTGGCGAATAAGCAATCATTATTTTGCTTCAACAATTTTTTGATCTCGCGGCAACGCTAAACCGACAAGCCCGATAATTGGAAGGAAGGAAATAACAATCATCGTGTTGTAAATTCCGATATGGTCCATCAATATTCCAATCACAACTGATCCAATTGCCCCCATTCCAAAAGCAAGCCCTACTGTTAAACCAGCCATTGTCCCAATCTTACTTGGCACAAGCTCCTGTGAATAAACGACTGTAACCGAGAAGCTGAGCATGATGAAAAAACCAATGATACTTAGCAAAACGATAACCGCCCATAACGGAACATATGGCAGCAAAATACTAAACGGGATTGGCAATAAAAGTGAAAGTACAATCACGTTTTTTCTTCCGATTTTATCTGCCATCGGCCCGCCAAAAAATGTCCCCGCCGCCCCGAGCGCTAAAAATAGAAAGATGCATAACTGCCCTGCAGAAATGGATAGCCCGTAAGATTTAATTAAATGGAATATGTAAAAGTTCGTAATGCTGATCACGTAAAATGACCTTGCGAATATGATTACCAACAATAAGCCGAGCGCTACGCCGACTTGTTTTTTCGTTAAGTCCGCCATCGTGGATAATATGACACGTTTGCGATTGTTCAACTTTTCCTGCACTAGTTGCTCTTTATACCAGGCAGATATTTTCATCAATATAAAGATTGCAAGCGCAGCAACCAATATAAATAGCGCAGCACCTTTTTGTCCAAGCGGAACCAATATGAATGCACTGATTAACGGCGCAAGTGCTTGCCCCGAATTACCGCCTACTTGATAGATGGATTGCGACAGTCCCCTTCTCGATCCCGCCGCCATGAATGACACTCTTGACCCTTCCGGATGAAATACTGCCGAGCCAAATCCGAGTAATACCACGAAAACAAGAATCATCCAATATTCTGGTGCAAATGCAAGTCCGGCTATTCCAACAAGTGAAAAGGTCATTCCAATCGGAAGTGCATAGGGTCTTGGTTTCCGGTCACTTATGTAGCCAACAACGGGCTGTAAGACGGATGCAACCATATTTAACGCAAATGCGATTAGACCTAACTGGGTAAAGGACAAGCCCATGCTTTCTTCAAGTATCGGGAACATGGCAGGTATAACTGCTTGCAATGAATCATTTAATAAATGAACGCCACCGATTGCGAACATAACGGTATAAACTGGATTACCGACGATCGATTTTGTTTTTGTGGACATAATTAAATTCACTTCCTTCATTATTTTCCAATCATTTTATTATCTATTGAGTATAACCCATAATTCGGTACTCTTGGAATATATGCCGTAAATCGCTATACTTAATAGAGACAGATAGCAATATTATTAAGAGAAGAGGTTAATTTATTGAACATACATGAAGCAATCAGGACACGCAGAAGTGTCCCATTAATGGAAGATAAAACTGTACCAACTGAATTAATTGAACAAATCATTGAATCTGGAACTTATGCACCCAACCATTTCCGAACAGAACCTTGGCGTTTTTTCGTCTTGTCGGGTGAAGGCCGTACAAAATTAGGTGATGTCTTTGTAGAGATTGCAAAGTCAGAACTCGAAGATTTAGAATCGGAGGCTAGCCAAAAAGTAATTGAACGAAACCAAAATAACCCATTACGTTCACCGGTCATTATTGCAGTAGGCGTTGAACCGAGCGACCGAAATAGAGTCATTTTAAAAGAAGAATTTGCTGCAGTGAATGCTGGCGTCCAAAATATGTTGTTGACAGCACATGCCCTTGGTCTGGGTGCAATATGGCGCACAGGCTCAATTTGCTACAATCCAAAAGTAACTGAATTCTTTGGTCTATCAGAACAGGGAGAAGTCGTAGCCTTTGTTTACCTGGGTTATCCTGATGTAGAACCCGCTTCGAGAAAACGTACAGACGCAAAAGAACTTACAACTTGGATAAGTTAACTCAAAAAAGGGATGCATTGAGGCATCCCTTTTTATATTAGGTATAATTCATTTCCAAACACCGCTATATTTCCTTCGATATTTCGGGTCTTCTTCCAACTCAATCAACTCAAAAGCCGTCTGTTTTATATTTTCATCTTTTAATTCATCATAAAGATTTTTCAAGCCTTGAATCATATCGAAACGTCTTAATGTGTAATGCTTTTCATCTGCACCATTTTGAAAGCGATCAATGAAATGGCTAATGACGAGAAGCATTTGTTCTTCACCGGCTAAGCCAACTCGCCAAATAGTTTGCAAGCTATGTCTTGCAGTCACGAACCTCGGATCTTTCGTCACTTCCCAAAGTGTTGGAAAAACAGTAAGTATTCTTTTTTCAGAATCGCTTATTGCCAACCCAGCAAGAAATTGGGCAGCGCGTGATCTTCGATGATTATCGGCATCCGTTAGCCAGTCCACTAATTCATCCCAAACTTCATAAGCCCAATCTACTTTTTCCTGAGTAGCGGCTAAGATAGCCGTGAATGCCTCGTATTGAAGTTCTTTGTCTGGCCCTTCTAGGTTTTCGAAATTTGCTTTCATAATCTTGTCCAACTGATCAACCTCTTTCTAAACTCAATAAAAATGAACCTTACCCTACTTCTTACTATATAGATATGGTTTCCGTTATCAAATAAACAGAGCCATTTAATATAAGCCACCCCTAGAGCTTATCCCAATTGAAAGATAGTATATAATTGTAGTGAATAGTTTAAGTATTGAATTTACAGGAGGAGTTATCATTTGAACATTCTAATTGTAGGAGCAGGTGCAATCGGTGGATACTTCGGTGGCAGGCTATTGGAGATAAAACGAGATGTTACTTTTCTAGTAAGGGAAAAACGTAAAGCGAGTCTTGAAGCAAGTGGTTTAAAAATTGTGAGCAACCATGGAAATTCAATACAAAATCCTAAACTTATTACCAAGAATATTAATACTGGTGAAACATATGATTTGATCATTCTATCGACTAAATCTTATCATTTAGAACAAGCGATTAAAGATATCCTTTTGCTGCGTCATGCTCATGAACAGAATATACCAGTCCCAATTTTAGAAACGATTTATACAAAACTTTCTTTATATGAAAATAGTAGAAACTAAATCAAAAAGCTCCCTAAACTTTGGGAGCTTTTTAAAAAAGTTATTTCGGTCTTTCAATATCAAATATTTCTCCGACTTTCGCATAGCTACTTCCAGCTAAACGACTCACTGCGCCAAGTCCTCTTGGATCAATTTTTCCATCCTCATAGATGTCTTTACTAATGTGAAATTGAACGATTTTACCGATGATAAGATCGCTTCCATCAAATTCAACCACATGCTCCAATGTACATTCCATGCGGATTTTAGCTTCTTCAACACCCGGAACTGTAATGATTGTACTTGGTATCTGAGTCAATCCAGCAACGGTGACTTCACTTTCATTCGCAGGAAGGTTCGCAGCCGTTTCATTGATTTTTTCAACATTAGTTTCATCTACAATATGAACGACGAATTCTTTTTTGTTAAGAATATTGCGTGCCGTATCCTTTTTCTCATTCCCCTTATGTTGAACTGTAACCGAAATCATAGGGGGATTGGAAGATACGATATTGAAATAACTGAACGGCGCGCCGTTCAACACTCCATCTTCAGCCAAAGACGTCACAAATGCGATCGGCCTTGGAATAATACTGCCAATCATGAGTTTATAATTATCTCTTTCCTTATTATTCGAAGGGTCGATTGAAATCAATGAATTCACTCCTCAATTACTTAATCTCTCTAACCTCTACTGGAATCAGAATATTTTCAAGTTCTTTTCTTTCGCCTTCAAATTGTTTTGGAAGCATTAGTTTTTCACCCATCGTTTCTAATGACTCATCATGGGCAAATCCAGGCTGATCCGTGGCAATTTCAAATAGGATGCCCCCGGGCTCAGTAAAGTATATTGCTTTAAAGTAATTTCGATCTCTTACTGGAGTCACTTCAAAGCCAGTTTTCTCGACGAAACTTTTCCACTCCAACTGTTCTGAGTCATCCTTTGTTCGCCAAGCAATATGATGCACAACACCAGGTCCTTGTTCGCCTTTACCAAATGAAGTCGCTTTTATATCAATGATATTCCCCAATTCACTTTCGGATTTAAAACGAATATAGTCGCCCTCACGGCCAACTAACTCAAGACCTAGTATATTTCCCACCACATCCGCTGTTTCGGTTGACTTTGCGGAAAATAGTGTTGCCCCGCCGAGACCTTTAATCGCAACATCTTCAGTTACTCCTCCAAATCCCCATTTGTTTGGCGCGCCTTCTTCGCGTTCCACAATTTCTAAAAGAAGGCCATGTGGGTCTTGGAATTGTAAGTATTGTTCGCCGAACCGCTCAGTTACAGTGTACGAAATTTCAAAGTCGTCAAGTCTATTTCTCCAAAATTGCATGGCACCTACTGGAACCACGTATGAAGAAACACCGACTTCACCATCGCCGACTTTACCGTTCTCTACACCTGGCCAAGCAAAAAATGTAATCAGCGTTCCAGGGGCACCCTCTTCATTTCCAAAATATAAATGATAGCGTACTTTATCGCCAAAGTTTACCGTTTTCTTCACTAAACGCAATCCCAATACACTTGCATAAAAATCGACATTTTCCTGTGGGTCGCCTACAATCGCTGTAATATGGTGGATTCCCATTGTTTTTTTGGTCATTATCGTTCACTCCTTTACATGCTACATTATCTCGAATTCAAGGTAACTTGTCAAAGTGAATGATTGGTTTCTCTTCCGGCTATTTTTTTCCACATCAATTTATGCGGTCCTATCGGATCGATAATAAACACATCACCGAATACGCTCAACCCCAATTTTTCATAGTAACTACTTGCGGAAATCCTAGCATTGCACCACCATAAATCAGCAAGTCGATCGTTGAGGATTGTTTCCGCAAATTCTATCAGTGCGCTGCCTGCTCGTAGATTTCTAAACTCATTTAATGTGGCCATTCCTCTTAGTCGATACTGTATTTTCCCATCAAAACTTTTGTTTTGTTCTTCATAATAAGAAGCGATGCTGATAAGTTTGCCATTTAGGAAAGCACCAAGATGAAATGCATTCTCATTAAAGTCATCATCATATTTGCAATCGTTTATTGTTTGGTTGGGGCGTAAGACAGTATGTCTAATTTGATAGGTATCTTCAGGATTAATTTGTTTTACGACTAACACAAAAACATCCACTCCTTTTATACATCTATTTCTATAAAGATATGAATAATTCCTTCTTTATAAAAAACACGGGGTTCATTATATTTCATAATGAACCTCGTGTTTTGATATCACCTATTTGGCTTCCTTCAGATGAGCCATGCAATTGTATAGTTCACAGTAATTCGTTTCGTCTTGAAGCTTTACAACCGTGACGGATGTGTTACCTAAACTATCGTCTAGCTCCTTATCCGCTACAAGCTCTCTCACTAATCTACGAATATAACTCCCATGACTAACAACCAAAACTTTTTCATTTGGATGTTTCGCCTTTACATCTTCAATAAACGCCATGCCTCTAGTAATGAGCTCCTCATGCGTTTCCATGCCCAAATCTAATTCACGCCACGACTCTCCCCATCTTTCAATCCTTTCTGATTCTGTCGTTCCTTCAATTTGACCGCCGCTTATTTCACGTAAACGATTATCCACGAAAAATTCGATACCTGGTTTTCTTTCCGCGATGATTTCCGCGGTCTTTTTCGCACGAATTAAATGACTAGAATAAATGACATCCCACTGTTCATTTTCTAATCGATTGGCAACATGTTCTGCCATCTGAATACCTTCTTCGTCAAGCGGGATATCCGAACTCCCTTGCGCTCTACCTTCTTTATTCCAAGCTGTCACGCCATGCCGAACAAATCCAATTGTCGTCATAAAACACACATCCTTTTAATAATACATTGCATTTATTATACAGAGTTAGAACTCGCGTTGCACAAAAGCGCTATTTATTAATAAAAAGGAATTATTATCTTCTAAATAGAGAAGAGTATAAATAAACGTTTCGACGGCGACCAAAAAGCGCCACAATACGACTACCTAAAATAAATAGGAGGAAATAAATATGACAAAAGATCAATCCATTAATGACATGAATGAAGAAAAGGATAATACATTAACAAACAGACAAGGACACCCCGTCACGAACAATCAAAACTTGCGTACCGTGGGAAATCGGGGACCCGCTGTTTTAGAAAACTATGATTTTCTGGAGAAAATCAGTCATTTCGACAGAGAACGTATCCCTGAAAGAGTCGTTCATGCGCGCGGAGCTGGTGCGCATGGTTATTTTGAAACTTACGGAACAGTCGGTAACGAACCAGTTTCGAAATATACGCGCGCAAAACTCTTCCAAGAGAAAGGGAAACAAACCCCCGTCTTTGTACGTTTTTCAACTGTTATTCACGGCGGTCATTCCCCTGAAACCCTACGTGATCCCCGCGGATTTGCCGTGAAGTTTTATACCGAAGATGGAAACTGGGATCTTGTCGGAAATAACTTGAAGATTTTTTTCATTCGCGATGCGATTAAATTTCCCGATATGATCCATGCATTTAAACCTGACCCGATAACGAATATTCAAGACAGCGAGCGGTTTTTCGACTTCTGTGCCAGCTCGCCTGAATCTTTCCACATGGTCACATTCATTTATTCGCCGTGGGGCATTCCCGCAAACTACCGCATGATGCAAGGATCCGGCGTCAATACGTACAAATGGATAAATAACGAAGGCGAAGCTGTTCTCGTGAAGTATCATTGGGAACCGAAACAAGGGATTAAAAACCTGACGCAAAAAGAAGCCAGTGAAATTCAGGCAGAAAACTTTAATCACGCAACGCAGGATTTATATGATGCGATTGAGAAAGGTGATTATCCCGAATGGGAGCTCCTCGTTCAAATTATGAGTGATGACGAACATCCCGAACTGGATTTTGACCCGTTGGACGATACGAAGTTGTGGCCTGAAGACCAATTTCCATGGATGCCTGTCGGGAAAATGATCTTAAATAAAAATCCTGAAGATTATTTCACCGAAGTTGAGCAATCTGCATTTGGTACGGGCGTCCTTGTTGACGGATTGGATTTCTCTGACGATAAAATGTTGCAAGGGCGGACTTTCTCTTACTCCGATACGCAGCGGCACCGCGTCGGCGCGAACTATTTACAACTGCCAATTAACGCACCCAAAAAACGTGTCGCAACAAATCAAACTGGCGGTCAAATGCAATATAAGCTGGACCGTTCCCCTGGTCAAAATCCTCATATTAACTATGAGCCATCGATTTTGGGCGGATTGCAAGAGTCGGAACAAAACGGTAAAGAACATACGCCTTATGTGGAAGGAAATTTGGTTCGTGAATCTATCGAACGACAAAGCAACACCAAGCAAGCAGGCGAAACATACCGCATGTTTGAAGACTGGGAAAAAGATGATTTAATTGCCAATTTGGTCGCGGATCTTTCGAATTGTGACAAGCGCATTCAAGATAAAATGATTGCACTTGCCGAAGATGCGGATGATGAATACGGGAGACGCTTGCGCGAAGGACTCAAACAGGCTTCCAAAGGTGGATCTAGCCGAAAACCCCTTGGAAATCGAGACGGTGACGATGCGCCAGAACAATCCAATCAAAAAGGCCATGAAGCAGAGCCTTATTAATAAAAAATAAACCTCATACCCACGATATTCCATGTGAGGATGAGGTTTATTCTATTGGTTCACTCTTTAATCTTAAAAGCAATTTCAATCGACCATTTATCAAGATCCGGCTCTATCGCTGGATCTGTTAAATAGTATTCGAACCTGCCGCCCCATATTTCTTCGTTACCCTGCACTTTTTTATCTAATGTCAATCCACGGTTTTCCGACCACTCTTCAAGCAAATTAGATGTTTGTTGTATACGGTCTGGATGTCCTTTATGGTCAATAATAACGTATTTTCCTTCTGGAGTAGTCCCCGCGGTGACCCTCTCATCACCAAATGTCGCATTAACAACAGGGATTCCAACTTCTAATTTGAATTTCATATTCCTGTCACTCATTACCCAATAGCGAAAAAACGGGGCACCATTGGGTTGAAGACCTTTTTTCTTCATCCATTCAAAAAGTTCTTCAAATAGAGCATTGACTTTATCCCATTCTTTTAAAGTGGCTTCAATTGGGATAGCGATATAAGAACGCTCAGCACGTGCTTCTATTCTTGGTTCAATCATACCTTGAAATTCTTCAGTTGGATTGTCCTGTAGAGGTATCTGTTGTGAAAGTTGTTCGTCAATTTTATTCATGACAATTCTACCCCCTTAAGATTATTTATTTCCATCAGTTACTATTCCCATAAAAGGCGATTAAATAACAAAAAAGGTCGTTTCTTTATTCCAATATATTTATTTGGTACCAATATTCCAAACTTCTTCTCTATAAATAACTGTATGTAACGCAGTTTTATAATTAAGGAACTGGAGATACTAGGTATTCCAGTTCCTGTTTTTTTACGTAATTATTCAGCAGGCCTTAGGGGTACTTTTTCAACTTTTTCAGTACCCGCTACAACAACTGCAGCCGATGCATCACCGACAATATTGACGCTTGTGCGCATCATATCCAAGACTCGGTCAATACCCGCAATCAGTGCGATTCCTTCAAGCGGCATATTGACGGATGTTAGAACCATCGCCAACATAATCATCCCAGCCCCGGGAACTCCTGCAGTACCGATTGATGCTAATACAGTGGTTAATACTACAGTCAGAAGCTGCATGAATGTTAAATCCAAACTATAGAATTGTGCGATAAAAATTACTGCGACTCCTTGGTAAATTGCTGTCCCGTCCATATTAATCGTTGCGCCAAGCGGCAAGACGAAACTCGATATTTTATTTGGAACGCCAAGATTTTCATTGGTGTTTTTAATGGTCACTGGCAAAGTACCCGCACTGCTCGCAGTACTAAATGCAACGAGCGCTGCTGGTGAAATGCCTTTAAAGAATTTGAGCGGACTCATTTTACCCCATGTTTTAACAGCCGTAGAATAGACAATTACTGCATGGAGTACACATGCGAGATAGACGGCAATAATTACCTTAAGTAAAGGCAATAATACGGAAACTCCGTACTGGCCGATAATCGGTGCAAGCAAACCAAGAATCCCGATCGGAGCCACTTTCATGACGATTCCGGTTATTTTGTACATAACCTCCGCAAACCCTTCAAAAAACCGATAGACGGGTTGGGCTTTTCCACCGACAAATGTAATGGCTAATCCGATAAACAATGCGAAGAAAATAATTTGCAAAATGTTACCTTCAGCTAAAGCGGTAAAAGGATTTGTAGGAATGATATTTAGAATTGTTGCAATGGCCCCTTCTTGCTCTTGAGCTGCCGCTTCAGGAACTACAAGTCCCTCCGTAGATATATCTAAACCTTTCCCTGGTGAAATCATAAAAGCAACTGCCAAACCGATGATAATTGCGATTGCTGTTGTCCCTAAATAATAAGCGATTGTTTTTAATCCAATCCGTCCCAATTGCTTCGGATCTGATGAACTCGCTACCCCCACAACGAGCGTTGATAAAATAAGCGGTGCAATGATAAATTTAATTAATCTTAAAAATAAATCCCCCAGAGGCTTTAAAAAGTCAATAGAACTGCCAAAAATGCTTCCCAAAACTATAGCTAGTACAAATGCGATGAAGATTTGTGTCACTAAATTAAATTTGAGCTTCATTTTAATCCCCCTTTTGTTTTTTTGTATTCCCTCCATTTCTATTATACTAACATATTCAAATAATTCCGCATACATGAATAATATTTAAAATCAAAAAACGCACGTTTTTTTCAATAAAAAAACGCACCCGCTTATCATTCGCGGATGCGTTTATTGACATAAATATTATTGAACCCATCTTCCAACAATCGGGTAATCATACCGTTCGTTTTTAAGCGCTTTGACGATGCCGATAATTGGAACGACAATCCACATGATACCAAATCCGATTGCAAATGGAATGCCGATTAGAAAGACGGACAAGACTACCGATATGGTGAATAGAACGCCAATGACTAGCTGAAAAAGGACTGCCTGAATAGATAAATTCTTAATGTCTTCTTCATCGCTTATTAAGAACATTAAAATGGGTACTAAATAAGGCGCGAAAAAAGCACTTGCATGGATCAATACTTTCATACCTGTATTTTCCATATGAAAACCTCCATTTTTTCCTTGTACATTACTATACGATTGGTAAAACAGAAAGTTTCATTATGTCACCAATGTTCTGAAGCAGCTTTTATGTTTTGTTGCGATACCTGACCTTTTTGCAGCGGCGGCGGACATGCTTTATTGTATTCGCTAATTTTCTCGTTTATGTTGATGATAAGTTCGTTTATCTCGGAATCGGTTCGCAAAGTAATCAAATCAATAACTGAAAGAAGGTCATCTCGTATTTCGTGACGAAGCTTTAACCAATGGGGTTTATAACCCGCATCCTGTGCAATTCGTTGAAAATGTTGAAATGTGTCCCCAGAAAAATATTCTTTTGAAAGCGGTTTTCCAGCGCCTTTAAGATTATCCATTCCGCCGTCAGCTGTGTGTTTTTTTAAGATATCGCCGATTAAATCATTGTACTGTGGAGGATTAAGTTTATCTTTGCTCATGTCAACAAACCTCGCTTAATCGTTATATTTTCATAATTTCGTTTGGGTTTGGCGTAAAGTCTAATTTCATTTTTTCAAGCTCTAACTTCATTTTCTCAGTTTCAATTACAAAGTTCTGTTGTTTCAGCTGTTCGAGTTCGATTTGTTCACGCGTTAATTCAATCGTTATTTTCGCGATCTTTCTTTTGTGTTCTGTAATGATTGCTGTTATGGGAACGCACATGACTACCGCAACTATACCAAACGCTAATAGCAACTCTATCACCTCTGTTTGATTTTTCCGTTAGTTTCATTGTACCTTATTTAGACTTCCTGTCACGACATTTTTTCTTTTAGGTTGACTTAAATTTGGGCATACTTAGACAATACGTTAATTCATAAAGGAGTTTTTATAATGACTACTTCACTACTTAAAGCCATCCAAGATTATTCAATCCCTTTCGAGAAAAATGATGATCTGGCTACTATTCTTGAATCCATTGGAGACGCGAACATCGTATTATTAGGAGAAGCTAGCCATGGGACATCGGAGTTCTATTCGGTTCGTGCGGAATTATCGAAGAGACTCATCGAAGAAAAAGGATTTTCAATCATAGCAGTCGAAGGCGATTGGCCGCCGTCCCGTCAAGTTAATAAGTATATAAAAGGATATGAGGATGGGAAAATGACAACTAAAGAAGCATTAAAAGCATTCAATCGGTGGCCCACCTGGATGTGGGCAAATGATGAAGTTGCCCGTTTGGTAAACTGGTTAAAAACGCATAACGAACAACTAGAAACAAGTCAAAAGGTCGGTTTCTACGGTATTGATTTATACAGCCTTTTTGAATCCATCGAAAAAGTCGTTACTTATTTAACGGACGCAGATCCAACCGGAGAAGATTATAAACTCGCGAAAAACGTTGCCGATTGCTTCGAAGGCTTTAATCATTCGACCGAACATTATGCAATGGCTACCGCGCATTTCCCAGAAAGTTGCACCGCTCAAGTAGAAGCGCTGTTTTCTGCGATTCAAGCAAATGAAAAACTTTATCCGATTGAATTTGAACAGCGTCTTAATTTAAAACTAAATGCTTTAGTTGTGAAAAATGCTGAAGCGTATTATCGCACCTCTTTTAAAAGCGATGCAAAATCTTGGAATGTTCGCGATGAACATATGGTAGAAGCGATTAACGAGATTCGAAAATTTCACGGTGAGAACGCTAAAGTAATCGTCTGGGAACATAATACCCATATCGGGGATGCCAGGGCGACGACGATGAAGGATCATGGCATGGTTAATGTCGGGCAATTAATTCGCGAGCAAAATCCTAAAGAATATGTTTACGCGATAGGTTTCGGTACCCACCGCGGAACTGTGATTGCAGGTGAGCAATGGGCGGCTCCTTTTGAAGTCATGAATGTTCCCTCGGCTAAAAAAGATTCATGGGAGTATGCGCTACATGAAGCCGGCGCGTTCAATAAAATGCTTATATTTAATGAAGAAAACCGAGAATCGTTTGCAAGATGGTTTGGTCACCGCGCGATTGGTGTCGTTTATCATCCCGAACATGAAGCCCAGGGCAATTATGTGCCATCAATAATTAGTGAGCGATATGATGCCTTTATTTTCATTGATGAAACAAAGGCATTAACTCCGCTTCAGTTTGAATGAAACTATGATAGCAACTCTTTATAATCGGCTGACGTGTCGACATCAAAAACAAATCTTTTATCTTTACATGGAATTTGCCTCCCCATATTTCGAGGGATTCCACGTAAAACTGCCCGTGCGCCCGTGTCGCCATCTATATCCAGCAATGCAGGAAACAACGTTGCTGAAAATAGTACGGGTGGCATAAGCAAATCGTTGTCGGTTGTTGCGACATAATTGCATGTGGGATTGGATTTCATGCAATCGATAATTTCATCCAACATCATGACCGTTATAAAAGGCTGATCTGCAAGGATGACCATTGCAGCATCCGCCTTTTCATTTTCGGCCTGTTCAATGCCACAACGAAGTGACTCAGCCTGTCCCAAATCACCATTTGGACATTTTACGATTACCGCTTTCGGGTTATTTAACATGTCTAGCGCAATCCAACTCGCGTCATCTTCGTTTCGAATAATAATGAACACTTTAGACAGGGTTGAATTCAAAGCTGTATCCAAAGCTAAACTGCCCAACGACATTTTACCGACAGGAAGCGCTAATTTATTGGTACCCATGCGCTGACTTTCTCCCGCAGCCAAATATATTCCTACTACTTTCACTCTCTACTCCCCCGTTCTTCATCGAAATCATTTCAGCTATCCGCTCTCTTTATAGTCTTGCTATATTGATCATATTTTATCCACAAAAGAAAAAAGCCGTAAGAAACCGGCTTTTTCATGGTTATTTATTTCCAAAGGATGCAGGCATTACCACTCCGACAACTTCCCCAGTTGCGCAAAGTGTGTCATCTGCAAAAACTTCTACGGATACCTTCCATTTCTTCGGATGAATCTCTTCTACTGTTCCAATAGCTTTCAACAATGCGCCATGTGGAGTAGGTTTTAAATAATTAACATTCAACGAAGCCGTCACAAATCGCGGTGGTTCTTCCCCGCGTCCCGGTTCATGTCCATTTTTTCGATGTAATGCGAGTGCTGCCGATCCAGTACCATGACAATCCACGAATGAAGCGAGTAAGCCGCCATATACAAATCCCGGAATGGCGATATGTTTCGAGGCCGGTTCATAATATGTAACCGTTTGTTCCCCATCCCAACCGGTTCTAAAATGATACCCATCCTCGTTTAATCGCCCGCAGCCAAAGCACCAAGCAAAATCATCTGGATAGTCATCTTGAATTGCGTGACTAACCTTTCTTATTACTGTCATATTCAAATCACCCCTTCATAATATTCCCACAATTATAATTATATCATACTACTAATTTTATTAAAGTTTGACGAGTACAAATTATTGTAGTCTCTATGCGTATACTATAGAAACGAGTTGCAGGAGGAATAAAAGATGAAAATGAGAGCAATTCTACTAATCGCGCTGATGATTGGTGGAACATATGTGATGTTGCAGTCTTATCAAGAATATGAAGAAAAGAGATTCTCTGAAATTCTTGCTCCGATGAACGCACATTTTAGCTCACTTATTTTTACTAAACCGGCGATTGCGGGTTCTGATTCTAAATCTTGGATTGTTGATGAGCCTAGTGAAATTGAAAGTTTGTTATATTTCCTTCAAAATTACCATGTCCGAAAGCTCGCACCCGAAGAAATCGATCCATTTGATAATGTTGAACAATTTAGCATCAGTCTACAAGATGAAAATGGAAATACATTAAGTATTATTGTAACGGAAGACTTAATAATCCAGAATTCAATATTGTATTATGAAATTGTTGATGGACCTTTAAATGTTGATTGGCTTGTACAGTTTTTTATTAGTAATCAAACTTGATTGAAAAGTGGTGGTAGTTAGGGATTGTGTTCCGGAAAAGATCAATTGTAGCCATTAATTTCAAAGCGTTATCCAATACCTTTTCACAATATTTCCGTGCGATTCAAGAAAATCGTTGTCCCTAACTCCGCCGTTTTTTATAATCGCTTTTTCAGAACCGATGTTATCTTCATTGCATGTAACAAGTGCTTTTTGTATACCCAAACCCCGCAATTTCACCAATGCCAACTCAAGGATTTTCGTTGCGTAACCGTTGCGACGCTCGGATGGTCGAATTCCCGCCCCGATGTGCCCTTCCGTGTTGAAGATTCTTTCCGTTAATGAATGCCTGATTGTGACCGCACCCAAAATGCGGTCCTTTTCATTTACAAGAAAGTAGACGGATTCCGGGACTTCTTTTGCTCCATTACCTATTTCGAATTCATGAAGAGCCTTCACCATTTCTTCAAATCGATTAGGATTCATGTTTCTGAGTATGCCAGGATTCATCTTTTCTCCCGCATTTTTCCATTCCAAATAATAATTCATATATCGTTCTTTCATGTCAACAGACAAATTCACCAATCGAACATCCAATTTATATTTCCTCCAAGGTAATAATTATTCACACTCACTTTAAAGTTGAATGGATTGCATAGGTACCTGGCAGCCGGTTTTCGATTCCATTAGGGGCATCCTTTGGAAAAGTCCACCTGATCCCTTTGTCTTCTTTCATTTTTCGTATCGATAACCCAGAATATATTAAAGCGTTGATTGTTTCGGATATCGTCCATCTTCGAATGACATTTTTCTTTAAATCTCGCCGTTGTTTCTCTGTTAATAAATGCGAATAGGCTACGTCAACCTCAACGCAATCATCGTTAAAGTAGTCTCCCTCAGCTGCAAGAATACCATTTTCAAAATCCAACACTTTAGAAATAAAAGGATGATAATCCCTCAGTATAAATATGCTGGCTTCATCCATAAGTTTTGCGACTTTACAAAATAACGGGTGAAGATCAAGAAAATAATGGAGCACACCCATTTCAAGAATAATGATGTCAAAGGTTGAAAGTAGGTTTTCATCAATATCAAGTGCGTCACTTACAAAATAAGAAATGAAAACGCCAGCCTCATCTGCAAGTTCCAACGCATACCTTTGATTTTCTGGTGAAATATCGACAACCGTTACATCCGCACCTAACAATGCAAAACAAACGGCTTTATTCCCTTTTGACCCCAGTAAATTCAAAACCCGTTTACCTGAAACCTCTCCAAGCTCATCTAGATAATATTGAACAGGCTTTTCCGGGTTTTCTTTCAGTTTTTTGGCGAATTGCTTGGGTGACCCATGCCTAGCTTGCCAAGCCTCATAAGTATATTGACTCCATCCGATTCTGTTTTTTCCGCTCATTTCTTTTTGATTCATGACATGTTCCTTTCGTAAACTGAAATGAATTGCACCACCTTAAAGTGGAACAATTCTCTCACATCGATTTTTCGGAATAACTCCGTACATATACCTCCTACGCTTTATTAAACTTAAACTACCAATAATAATCTCTACCATTAATTCCTCATAATACTCCCTAATCAATGCCCTACTGGACTTCTCGCCAAATTCGATTGACCCGCCGATCGGTCGATAGAAGGTACCTTCGCCTTTTGAATGTCTTCCGTGAAACTTGAGTTCCCCTTAACTACTTGGTTTTCATATATACTTATAGTAAAAGTAGTAAAAGAGGAGTTAATAGCCATGGAGTTTAAAAGTATCGATGAACAAGTTATTCAAAAATATCAGGAAGATGAGCAGTTGATGATTCAGTTATTTGCACAGTGGTGCGTTAATCATGAGCTTGATCCGAATGAGTTGTACGCGCGGGCTTATCCTGACCAACAGGAAAATGCTTCTTTACAGAAGGTTTTGAAGGAAATGGATGACGCTGACCATCTTGAAATTGATAATGAAACTATGATGGATGTCCTGCAACTTTTCGGTAATTTCGACCTAGCCTTTGTTCTTTCTGAGGAAATTGAACGTCTATCTAAAAAGTAAATATACCACTTCTATCTGAAAGTTGCCAAAGTGTTGATTCGTTTTTACATTTTGGCTTTTGTGTTATATACTATTAATTAGTTCGTTTACCGTAATATATAAAAGTTCACACAGTTGGACTACCCAGGGAGAGATGAGAATGGTTAAAAGTTTACCACTACGTTCAGAAGTTAAATTAGAAGAAACTTGGAATCTAGAAGATCTATTCAAAACTGAAGAAGACTATAACGCTGCAGTTGTGGAGCTTGAAAACGAAGTAGACGCTTATGCCGAAAAGTTTAACGGGAAAATTACAGATGCGACATCAGTCAATGAGGCCCTTAAAGGTTATTTGGCTTTATTCGAAAAAATCGTTCCTGTTGGCACATATACAAGCCTTGCTACCAGTACTGACCAAACGAATGATGAAGCACAAATGCGTTCAAGTAAATTTAGTTCTACATCCGCAAAAGTGAATAGTAAACTATCATTTGTAAACAGTGAACTTCTAGAGTTACCTGTTGAGACGCTTGAAGAAGCTATGAAGCTTTCTCCCGATTTTAAAAACTACTTGGAGAAATTGATTAAGAAAAAAGAATATCAACTGCACCCTGAAGTTGAAAAAACATTAGCTGCCTTTTCTTCAACATTCAATGCGCCTTACGGATTGTACAATACGACGAAAATGGTTGACATGTCGTTTGATGATTTCGTAGTTGACGGAAAAAGTTTTCCATTAAGCTATGTTTCATTTGAAGGCGACTGGGAATCCGAAACAGATACAGCTAAACGCCGTGCTGCATTTGATGCATTTTCAAAAAAATTGAGAGACTATCAACATACAACTGCAAAAACATATGATATGCAATTGCAAACTGAAAAAACGACAGCTGATGTTCGCGGCTACGATTCGGTTTTCGATTATTTATTGTTCAATCAAGAAGTCGATAAATCGATGTACGATCGCCAAATCGATTTGATCACGAAGGAACTTGCACCGCATATGCGCAAATACGCGAAACTGCTTCAAAAAGTTCATGGATTGGATAAAATGACGTTCGCGGATTTGAAGATTTCGCTTGACCCTGCTTATGAACCGAAAATCACTATTGAAGAATCCAAAAAATATATTGACGATGCGCTTGAAATTATGGGAGACGACTATATCAATATGGTCGATCGTTCATACGAAGAACGTTGGATCGATTTTGCGCAGAATAAAGGAAAATCGACCGGCGCATTCTGTTCAAGTCCGCACGGCTACCACCCGTACATCCTGATTTCTTGGACAGGCAGCATGGAAGATGTATTCGTTCTAGCTCATGAACTCGGGCATGCGGGTCATTTCTACAATGCGAACCGTGAACAAAACGTTTTTAACGCACGTCCGTCTATGTATTTCGTCGAAGCACCATCCACGATGAATGAAATGCTGGTGGCGAATCACTTGCTGAAAAACTCGGATGATCCGAAATTCAAACGTTGGGTGATTTCATCTATCGTTTCACGAACGTATTACCATAACTTTGTCACGCATTTATTGGAGGCAGCTTACCAGCGCAAAGTCTACGACCGCATTGACGCGGGCGGCAGCGTAAACGCGACTGTGTTGAATGAATTGAAACGCGGCGTTCTTGAAGATTTCTGGGGCGAAGACGTTGAAATTACTGAAGGTGCTGAACTGACATGGATGCGCCAGCCTCACTACTATATGGGCTTATATCCTTACACATATAGTGCTGGTCTGACCATTTCCACACAAGTCTCGAAACGCGTTCTAGAAGAAGGTCAACCAGCTGTCGATGAGTGGCTGGAAGTCTTAAAAGCCGGCGGAACAAAATCACCTGCTGAACTCTCACAAATGGCCGGTGTCGATATCACGACGGAAAAACCATTACGTGATACTATCGCTTATATCGGCGAATTGATTGATCAACTTGTTGTATTAACGGAAGAGATTGAGTCTGTGAAGAATTAATAATTTCCATGAAAAAACTGACGAGCTTTTATTTTTCGTCAGTTTTTTAATTGATTTTTTTCTTAGTTATTCAAAATCCTCCACTGATAATGATCCGAGTAGCTCTTCTCCAGAGATACCCAACCCTTCTTTATAGTCGTCGCGACTTCCTTTTATCATTGATTTTAGTTTCGTGTTTTTTCTATTTCTGTAGAAATGGATATTCCATTTTCCTGTTCAAACCCAAGCTGAACTGAATCAACGATTTTCTTATAGCCAATTTCTTTATATATTTTATTCGAAGTCGGATTCATCATATCTGTGTAGAGGACGCAAAAATCAAATTCTTTTAATAGTTCGTTAGAGATAGCCGCTACCAATGTCCGCGCATATCCCTTTCTCCGTTTATCTTTTGGCGTGTAGACCAATGAGACTGTGACGCCGTGCTTTGTTGGGCGCGATTTTTTCATCATGGAAACAATTTCACCATCATCTTCCCAAAGAAACACTTCTTGATTACTAACCATTAGTGCCACACGGTCATTAATTTCCTTAGTTGTAAGGATTGGAAGCCCCGCTTCTTCTGCGAATAAATAATACCATTTTCCGATCAACTGGCAGTCTTTCCTCTCCGCGAAACGCCAAATACCCGGGCTTTTTTCCAAAGTGTCATCAACTTGATCAAGTCGATACAATCCTTGGTCCATCACTAGTTTAGTAGTCATTCCCGTTTCAGCTTCCCATTTTTCTGCAAAGCGATATGCCCGTGGTTTTAAACTAATGATTGATGGGAGTTCAATCTTAAGATTCATTAAGTTTTGTATTAATAAATCCATGTTCTCTTCCAAACGATTTTCATCAACAAAAATCAGATTTAACGGATGTGGCGGTGTCATTTGAAATATTGCGATCACCTTATCTCTCTCTTCAATTGTTGCCATAAAAGCATTTTCATAAAGTCCCGATTTTATCCCTTGTAGAACGCCTAAAAATAGACTGTTAACATCTTCTTTCTGAATCAAAATCGGCTCAACTTTCAATGAAAACTCATTTGCATCCTTATAAATCTTTAAGTCCATCGTCATCATCCCCCGTTACTTGATTATCATAAAGATTACAGAAGGTTGCAGCAATTGTCCATGGGAAGTTTTTTTATATAAAAAAGGTAGTGCTACACGCGATGTGCAACACTACCCCTTCGTTGTTTAATCCAACAATCGATTATTATCATCAACAGCCATCACTTTCGGCGGTTGCCCTTTAAATCTCGGGTTCGTATTACCTGCTCCTGAACACATTTGGCAGTGGTATTGCCAACCTTCGTCATCCGAAAGCAAGCCGGTGCCGTCACACGCAACACATACGTTTTTACCATCCATTGTCGTCATCCCTCCATCACTTTGTTGCCAATAGGATGTACAAACCTTGATCGAATAATGCAAAACGAAGTTTAACTTGTCGGTTGCTTTTGATCTTTCACCCAATTGATCATGCCGCCGACTAGAATTATTTCAACTTGCCGCTCCGTCAGTGCGTGTCTCACTTTAATGAAGTCATCCGAACCTTGAACTTTAATGTCAAATTTATTTCCTTCTTTTATTTTACTTCGTACATTCGAAAATTCGAGAATATCTCCTTCGTCCATTTTTTGATAATCTTCCGCGTTCACGAAAGTAATGGGAAGAATTCCGAAGTTGACAAGGTTTTGCCAGTGTATTCGAGCGAAATCTTTTACGAGTGCGACTCGGAGGCCAAGAAACCTTGGGGCTAGCGCGGCATGTTCCCGGCTCGATCCTTGCCCGTAGTTAACGCCCGCGACAATCGCATGACCGCCGTGTGCCACGCTATCTAATCCTCTTTTATAGTAGGTTTTGTCAATAATCTCGAATGCAAACTTACTGATCTCTGGTAAATTACTTCGAAACGGCAAGACGCGCGATCCACCTGCGAGAATTTCATCCGTTGAAATATTATCTCCCATCTTCAATAAAATCGGTATTTGCAAGTTATCAGGCATCGCATCCATTTCAGGTATCGATGCGATGTTGGGACCTTTATGAATGACAATTTTTCTGGCTTCCTCTTTGGGTAAAGGCGCCTCTAGCAAGTTCATATCAATTGTCGGATTTTTAGTAGCTGATATTTTCGGGGCTTTTGGTCCGAGTGTTCGAGGATCCGTAATCTCGCCTGTCAATGCCGATGCCGCCGCAGTTTCAGTTCCGCAAAGATACACGCTGTCCTCCAATGTTCCAGAACGGCCCGGAAAGTTTCGCGGAGTCGTCCGCAAACTATTTCTTCCCGTAGCCGGCGCTTGCCCCATTCCGATGCATCCATTACATCCTGCCTGGTGGAGACGTCCCCCTGCTTGAATGAAGCTAGCGATATGCCCTTCATTCAATAAATCCGTCAGCATTTGTCGCGAAGTCGGGTTAATATCTAAAGAAACGCCGGCTGCTACTTGTTTTCCCTTCACAATTTCGGCTGCAATAGCAAAATCATGGTAACCGGGATTCGCAGATGATCCAATATAGGATTGGTAAATCGGTGTCCCTGCCAGTTCCGAAGCAGGAACGACATTCCCCGGGCTTGATGGCTTCGCGACTAACGGCACGATTTCCGACAGATTAATTTCTTCGTCGATATCATAAGTGGCACCTTTATCCGCTTGTAATTCGACCCAATCGTTTTCCCGGTTTTGTTCTTTCAAGAAGCGCTTGATTTCACTATCGGATGGAAATACGGTTGTCGTCGCGCCTAATTCAGCGCCCATATTTGCGATTACATGACGGTCCATCGCACTTAATGTGTCAACTCCAGGCCCGTAATATTCAATGACTTTACCGACGCCGCCTTTCACGTCATGTCGGCGAAGAAGTTCCAAGATGACATCTTTCGCGCTCACCCATTCCGCCAATTCGCCTGTTAACTTGATGCCCCAAACTTTCGGCATTCGTAAATAAAACGGTTCTCCCGCAATTGCCAATGCAACATCGAGGCCGCCTGCGCCCATTGCGAGCATCCCTATACATCCATTTGCGCATGTGTGACTATCAGAGCCGAGCAATGTTTTTCCCGGTTTCGCCAAACGCTGCATATGAACGGGATGACTTACGCCGTTGCCTGGTTTACTATAATATAAGCCGAATCTTCGAGAAGCGCTTTGTAGAAATAAATGATCATCAGCATTTTTGCTATCTGTTTGAACAAGGTTATGGTCGACATATTGTGCCGATGCTTCGGTTTTGGCAATATCCAACCCCATCGCCTCAAGTTCCAACATCACCATTGTTCCTGTTGCGTCTTGAGTTAACGTTTGATCGATTTTCAATGCAATTTCCGCACCCGGCACCATTTCGCCAGTGATGAGATGATCTTTTATTAACTTTTGGGTAATATTTAACTTCAACTATATTCCTCCTGAATAAATACACGTAGTACGATTATCATATTCATAATCCGCATTAATTAGTCTTTCCAGGAAAATTAAGCCCACAGGACAAAAGGCGCTTTTGCCTTTTGTTTCATGACCGACGTGACTCGAGGGGCTGGACTTGAAACTTTTATGTAAGAAGATATCCACAATCAATACAATTCCAGTTTCCTAAACACCAAAAAGGGCAAAGAATCTTTTTCATTAGAAGAAAAAGTTCTTTGCCCTTATGTAGTACAGTTTTTACATTTCGCTACGGTCTTCATGGCTAGCTTGCCATTCGATTCCAAACTTGTCCGTTAGGCTGCCGTAGCTCTTACTCCAAAATGTTTCCTGAAGTTCCATGCGGACAGTACCGCCCTCCGATAGTTTACTAAATACAGATTTGATTTCATCCATGTCTTCGCTGACTAACGCAAGACTAATATTATTCCCCGCGACAAACGGATTTCCTGGAAAAACATCAGAAAACATCACATTGCTTCCGCTAATATTAAGTCGCGTGTGCATCACCAAGTCTTTCGCTTCTTCCGGAAGTTGATAATCCGGATGTTGAGGTGCTTCTCCAAAAGTCATAATTTCTGGTTTTTCTGTTCCAAATACTTCCGCATAAAATTCAACAGCTTCACGACAATTCCCATTAAAATTCAAATAAACATCTACAGACATGCCATCACTCCTCCTGAAATAATGAATTTCATGCCTAATTATACCAGTTGTCTGAAAAGATTCATAACTTTATCGTGCTTGGAAACACTAAAACTCTAAAAGGAGATGAAAGCCTGTGTCCGATTTTTGTCCTGCAGCTTGGCCGGAAGAAACTACTCCGGAAAACTTAATGGATTGTTGTGAATGCGGACTTGATAAACACGGAACACGAATGGTTTGGGGTGAAGGCAATCCAAAAGCACCGATTATGATCATTCTTGATAATCCCGGAGCACGTGAAGACCGTGAAGGAAATTCTTTTGTATGTGGAACGAGACAAACTTTACAAGAAGCGATAAACAAAGTCGGTCTGAAAGAATCGGATGTATATGCCACCTATATTGTTAAAAGAAAACCAACGCGCGCCTATGATAAAGGGCAAACACGAAAAATCTGCATGCAGCATTTGCATGAACAGCTCGAGGAGAAGAAACCGAAACTTATTATTTGCTTGGGAAACGTCGCTGTTCAATCATTCTTTGAAAACGATGAAGTTGATGTGAAAGGTCTTCGCGGCGCATGGCATCATGTTTTGGGTTATGAAACGACAGTAGCCTATCATCCCCTAGCTATCCGCCGTCGTCCGAATTTAAAACAGTTATTCCTTCAAGACTGGAAACTTGTCGCAGAACGATATCGACAATTACCTAGTTAAAAGTTTCAGGAACCGGGAATGACTATTGTATATGACTCTCAAAAGGAGCTGGACTAGACATGGAAATGCCTAAGGTTAAGGGAGTTGACAATACGTTCAATCTCCTGACGACAGGATATCCTTACATATTCGAAAAATGCAAAGCCCTGGGTACCGAAGTATTTGAAACAAGGTTGATGGGAAAGAAAATGATTTGCATGACTGGAAAAGATGCAGTCACATTATTTTACGACTCGGATTTATTCCAAAGAGAAGGTGCGGTTCCAAAACGTATTCAAAAAACACTTTTCGGCCAAAACGGCGTACAAACTATGGACGGCGAAAAGCATAAACTCCGGAAATTGATGTTTCTTTCGCTCATGACTGAATCTGCATTGAAACGACTCGGCGAGATCACCACCGAACAATGGAGATTGAGAGCCGGTCAATGGAAGAATCAAGAAGAAATTGTTCTATTCGATGAAACAGAAGAAATTCTATGTCGCGTGGCTTGTTTATGGGCTGGCGTTCCATTGAAAGAAAGCGAAGTAGCAAGTCGCGCCTATGATTTCGGGGCGATGATTGACGCAATTGGCGGCGTCGGACCGCGTTATCAAGAAGGAAAAAATGCAAGACAACGGACTGAGTGTTGGATAAGGACCATTATTGAAAATTACCGTAATGGGTCATTGGCTGCGAATGAAAATACTGCAATCCACACGATAGCAACACATCGCGATGAATCAGGCAATCATCTGAATAAGCAAATAGCCGCTGTTGAACTTATTAATATTCTTCGACCGATTGTAGCTGTGGCGAGATTCGTCGCATTCGGAGCCCTTGCGCTTCATGATTATCCTATTAATAACGGCAAGCTGAAAGATGGCGACGGAAAATACTTGGAAATGTTTGTCCAAGAAGTTCGCCGTTTTTATCCTTTCGCCCCTTTTCTAGGCGCAATGGTCCGTCAAGACTTTCAATGGAAAGGTTTCCATTTCAAAAAAGGAACTTCGGTTTTAATCGACCTGCACGGGGTGAATCACGACCCGGAACTTTGGAACATGCCATATGAATTTCAACCGGATCGATTTAATGACCGAAAAAAAGATTTATATGATTTTGTTCCTCAAGGCGGCGGAGATCCAAATGCCGGCCACCGCTGTCCAGGAGAGGAAGCGACTGTCGTTATTATGAAATCATCGCTGTCCTTTCTTGTGAATGAATTGCAATATGATGTACCGGATTTTCAAGACTTATCCGTAAATCATGTGCGACTGCCAACTTTACCAAAAAACAGATTTGTGATTCGCAAGCTTTAGTATGTGAGGTAGGAGCAGACTCTAGGAGTTTATTGCCACACGATAAATAGAATTGTTTTAAGGAATCTATTTCAATGATGAAGAGTATCTACCCCATCATTGAAATAAATCTTAAAAGGAGTAAAACATCCCGTTGCGAAAGGACTACCGCCTTCTGAATCACTAAACTCAAGACATTTACCACCCAAATAAATAGAACCTTTATAATATTTACAATATACAAACGAATTGATAGGGTTAATCATAAGCGAATGATGACATCTTTGTTAGTTAACTTTACTAACCAAAAAGAAATTATCATCATCTATTGTACGATTTCATTTGCTAATAAAAGAATGAAAGGGGTTACAATAATGAGAAAACTATTTAAAGTAATGGCGTCTCTCTTGTTGCTGCTTTCGATGACTCCCCTCCTCGGGAAGGCTGATAATCAGCCAACTCCGGATGTGGATTTATGGAACGCAGTAAAGCCGCTTAGTACAACCGTCACATTTCTAAATACTGGCGCGCATCCGGATGATGAGCGAAGTGACCTGCTCGCCTATTTATCCAGAGGGCTTGGCGTCAAGTCAGCGAGCGTCATTGCCAATCGCGGTGAAGGCGGCCAGAACGAAATTGGCACAGAACTTGGCGACGGTCTTGGAATCATCAGATCCAATGAAATGATAGAGGCAGCCAAAATCACCGGAGTGAAGGCCTATCATTTAAGTGAAACAACTTCGGACCCTATCTATGATTTCGGTTTTTCCAAATCACCTGAAGAGACCCTAGAAAAATGGGGAGAGGAATTAACCTATGAACGACTTATAAGATTCATCAGAACGTACCAACCAGACATTGTTATGCCGTCCTTCCGTGATGTCGACAACCAGCATGGACATCATCGAGCGATGACAATTTTAAGTGAACAAACATTTGAAGATGCAGCGGATCCATCCGTTTTCCCTGAACAACTGGATGAAGGTTTGTCCGTGTGGCAAATCAAAAAGCTTTATCTGCCAGCTGAATCGGAAGACACCGCCACAACATCCATTGAAATCGGTGACTATGATCCAATCTATCAAATGACATATCCGCAGCTTGGTGAAGCTTCAAGGTACTTGCATAAGAGTCAAGGAATGGGTAGAGACCTTCCCGCGGAACCTAGACAAGCCCATCTAGAACTCATTGATGATGCGGTTGATACCGAGAGCAATGGTCTCTTTGCAGGTATTCCGTATAACTTGAAAGATTGGGCCCAACTTGTACCACAAAATAATTTACGCGTTCATTTGCAAAAACTGCAAAATGAGCTGGATGATATTATTGACCTTTATCCTAAACGCGGCTTGATTTTACCCAAATCGCAAAAGGCTTTAATAGATATTCAGAAGCTCATCACAGAAATTAACAAGGCTAAAATGGATGCATCTTTGAAAAATGATTTGCTCCATAAATTAGAGTTAAAAGAAGAACAATTACAGGAAGTCAGCTTTGTTTCCTCAAGTTTGAAAGTTGAAACGATGATTGATTCAGACGTATTGACACAAGGAGAAAGTACAACTGTCAGTATGACAATCACCAACGAAGGTGACGAGATGATCAAGCATATCAAACCATCTCTATTGGCACCGAAAAATTGGCAGATTAATACGAACGAAGAAATAAACCATTTAAAACCGAACGAATCAAAAACAGTCACTTTTAATGTGACAATACCAAACGACGAAGAATATTTCCACCCATATGATGAGTCAATTATTCAATCTAAAATCATGTTTAAAGAAAACGGTGCTGAAGCCGAAACCGTTTTAGAACTTGATAACACAGTGGCTGTCCTTCCAGAAATCAGCATTTCATCCAATCCAGTGAACTTGATGATCAATACGGCTGATGTACAAGTAGAGGTTCCTGTAACCGTAAGCGTCAAGAATTACTTCAATGGAGAAAATAACGCATCCGTTTCTTTGGATCTTCCTGAGGGATGGACAAGCGAACCTGAACAAGTTGATGTCAGTTTCACAGAACGTTTTGAAGAAAAAGAAGTAGATTTTAGTATTCACCCTGCCAGTGAGGTAGCGGAAGGTAATTTTTCAATTGACGTCCTTGCAACATCTAATGGAAATACATTCGATAACACCGTACAGGAAATTAAGTATGACCACATCAACGATGCTTATTTCCTTTATTCATCCGCCATCAATGGAGTCGCGTTCGAACTATTGAAACCGGATAATCTAAAAGTAGGTTATATCGAAAGTGGATTTGATACAATTGCTGATGACTTGAAAAATGCAGGATTTGACATAACAAAACTATCGGAAGAAGATCTTGCTTCAGCAGATCTATCTGTATACGATTCGATTGTCACGGGAATCAGAGCGAATCTTTCCCGCGCGGATCTGGTCCAAAACAATGATCGATTGCATGAATACGTTGAGAACGGCGGACATTTGGTTGTTCAATACCATAAACCGGGAGACAACTGGGATACACAGACGACTGCTCCCTACCCATTAGAAATTGGAATCCCGTCGATCCGTTGGCGCGTAACTGACGAAAATGCCGAAGTCACTATGACGCAGCCAGAACATAAGTTATTCAACTACCCGAATAACATTACAAACAGCGATTGGGATAATTGGGTACAAGAACGCGGACTCTACTTCCCGATGAATTGGGATGACCGTTATGAAACATTTGTAAGCATGGCTGACCCAGGCGAAGATCCATTCACGAGTGGAATATTAATGGCTGAGTACGGCGAAGGAACTTACTTGTATACAAACCTGGTCTTCTATCGCCAAATCGATAATCAAGTCCCTGGCGGCTACCGAATTTTCACGAATTTGATTAGCTATGGGATGGAAGATAACTAAATATCTTGCGCCGGCCCCGTTCTTTTAATCTCGTTGCGTTACGGTTTGCTCTCGATGCGGGGCTGGTTATTCTCGTTGCGCCAGCGTTTATTCTCGATAAAATAGCCTCTAAGGTGTAAAAACCTTAGAGACTATTTTTATGCAAAAATTATTTCATTCCAGTCAAAGTAATCCCAGAAATGATATGTCGCTGTAAAAGGATGAATACCAAGATTAATGGAATAACCGCTATAGTTGAGCCTGTCATGATCAAATGCCACTGCGACTCTGCTTCTCCCGACGAGAAGAAAGATAAACCGACAGGCAGCGTTCGGAGTGCTTCAGACTCGATAACGATCAACGGCCATAGGAACGCATTCCAGTTACCCAGGAATGTAAAGATACTTAAAGCAGCCAGTGCTGGCCAAACTTGCGGAATGGCGATCTTGAAAAATATCATGAATTCATTCATGCCGTCAATTCGTGCCGCGTTCAATAAATCATCGGGTATCTGCTCCATGAATTGCCTCATTAAAAACACACCGAATCCTGTCATCAGTCCTGGAAACAAGATTCCCCAGTACGAATCCGTCCATCCGAAATCGGAACTCATCATATACCATGGAATAATAAGCATTTCCGTCGGAACCATCAGTGTACTTAATATGAGGATGAACAGTACACCGCGGCCTACAAAGGCGAACTTGGCTATGATATAGCCGACGAGTGTATCAAAAAATGCGACACTTATCGTCGTGACTGTTGCGATAATCAAGCTATTTATAAACCACTTGGCAAATAAACTTTCTTCCATCACTTTAATATAGTTACTGAAGGTTATATTTTCCGGTATAATATCCAGACTAAAGATATCAATTGGCGATTTTAAAGAGGTAGAAACCATCCAAACAAAGGGAAATAACATAATAATGGAACCGAGTATCAATGCTAAATACGTTAAAATCTTTCCGACTTTCATTCTCGTGCACCCTCCTCTTTAGTAATCGAACTTCCTAGTCAGAACCTTCATTTGGAATAAGGTCAATGCCAAAATGAATAGAAACAGCAGAACAGTCGCTGCCGAAGCAAGTCCCATATCAAACTTCCGGAATGCCAACTGATAGATATACACTACTACTGTCATAGTGGAGTTCAACGGGCCTCCGGTACCATCCGCACTCATATTGATGACTTGGGTAAAGGATACTTGAATGAAGTTAATGCTTCCGATTACGGCTGAGAATACAATCGTCGGGTTCAACAATGGAACCGTCACATGCCAAAACTTTTGCCATGGGCTTGCACCGTCTATCTCTGCAGCTTCATAAAGCATCTTAGGGATATTTTCCAATCCGGCTAAAAACAGAACCATTTGGAAACCTAAAGCCTGCCAAATCATCGCACCGATTATGACGTATATTGCCTGATCCGGCGAGTTTAAAAATGGCTGCGGCGATAGACCGATTTTTATCAATAAATCATTGATAATTCCGTTTTTCATCAATATCCACTGAAACACCCAGCTGATGGCAACAATGCTAGTTACATAGGGTATAAAATAAACCACCCTGAAAAAACCGACGAATCGATTTATTTTATGTAGCAGAAGTGCAACAATAATTCCGAAAAACAATTGTCCGGAAACACCTATCACAATATAAATCAATGTGTTCACTGCAGACTTGATAAATACTTTGTCTTGTATAAGTGCCTGGTAATTTTCTAGCCCAATAAATGGCTTTACGCCAGTCGCTAGCAAATTCCAATCCCTAAAACCCACGTTAAATGTGAATAACGTAGGAAGTATGCGAATGCCTAGAAAAAATAGTATCGGAAGCAACAGGCAAGTATAGACAAAAAGATATTTTTGATACTTAACATTTCCTTTGAACTTCTGTATCAGCGATGTCTTATGTGTTTTCTTGCTCGATGCAGAATGATTCTCTCCCACTTCGCACCTCCTGATAGTTGATAGAACCAAAGGCTATGAATAGCCTTTGGTTCCTATTTATTACTTATCGCTCCAATAACTTTCATGTAGTATCTTTGTTTCTTCTACTAGTTCTTTATAAGCTTCTTCTACGTCCATGCCCTTCAGCAATACTTTGTCTGCTGCGTCGATGACAAGCTGGCGTTCTTCAGTTTCATCTACAAAGAAATGAGCATTTGCAAATGGCAATGAATTGATAAATGCGCCGTACACTTCATCGTTGACATATTTATCCTGCATTGCAACCTCTTTTTTTGCTGGTAATTCACCAGTTGCATCAATCCATTTTTCCATCGTTTCCTTGCTTGTCAGGAATTTCAGGAATTTAGTTGCTGCCTCCAGTTTCTCTCCTTCAACTTTCGCAGTGATTCCATTCGTCCAGAATGATGCGTTTGTCGATTGCTCTTTATCTCCAGGAAGCGGAGCTACTGCGTAATTCAGGTCTGGTGCATCACTTTTAATCGTACCGATACGGAATGAACCGTCAACATTCATTGCTACTTTTTCTGTCAGGAAAGCTGTTACATCATCCGTATAGAATCCAACTTCAGATGTGCCTAAATCAGTTGGAAAGCTTAACCAGTATTTAAAAGCTTCCAGACCGGCCGCATCATCACCCCAAATAACTGATTTTTTGTCTTCGCTCAATACTTCTCCGCCAGCCTGGCGTGTTAAACCGTCACGCAACCACTGATGTCCTTGCTGTGAAGGTTCCCAAGCCATACCAGATTGCTCAAGTCGTCCACTGCCATCAGCCTTCGTTAATTTCTCAGCATATTCCTGTAACTCATCCCAATCTTTTGGCGGAGAGTTTGGATCTAGACCAGCCTCTTCAAAAAGATCCTTGTTGTAAAATAATGCTAGCGTTCTTACTGCAGTTGGAATCGTCCAATATTCACCATCAAGCTTGGTCGCTTCAACCAATGGGAAAAACTCACTTTCAATTTCTTCATGCGGGAATGCTTCTTGTGGCAATGGCTGTAAATATCCAGAATCAACATACTTCGGAACCCATCCGTAAAATAGGTTGATGACGTCTGGTCCTTTCCCCGCTGGTACTTGCGCAGCTACCTTTTCATTATATTGATCATAAGGAAAGTTAGTCTGCTTTACTTTAATTCCAGGATTATCCGCTTCGAATTCCTTAATCAGTTCATCCATTAATTTAACCTTTGCGTCAAAAGCGTACTGCCAATACTCCAATACGATTTCCTCACCGGATCCATCATCACTAGTTGAATCTTTGTCAGATGATTCTTTGTCATTTGAACAGGCAACCATCAACACGGATAACAATCCAAAAGCCACTAAACCGAGCCACCATTTCTTCACCATGAAATCCCCCTCTTATTAAATTATTTTAAAGGACTAAAAAGTCACCTTAATAACGAAATCAAACCTGTAAAATTGACTCATGTTCTTTTAATACCAGATATGCCGCCCCTAAAACCGATACATTATCGAGCTTCGTAATTGTGACCGACGTTTCAATCGGTAAATGCTTATCGATTGTCGACATGATTTCGGGCAGAAAATGATGCATGGACTTCGATAAGCCACCCCCTATGATTACGCATTCCGGGTTGACGATCGAAATCACATTAATCAATGCAAAAGCGAGATGGGATAAAGCATCATCAACGATGTTCAGCGCATTTTTATCGCCGGCAATCGCCGATTCGAAAATCCTTTTGGCTGGCCAATCATCGGATTCTTCATCGCCCGTCCTCAGGTGCTTCAACATTCTTTTGGTAATAGATGGTCCGCCGATATGGCTGTCCAGAAAGCCGTATCCTGAAAAGATGCTGTCATAGGCTTCTTCGGCTGCATGCTTGTCTGTCACCATATAACCGATTTCTCCGGCGGCAAAAGATGAACCGCGATACAACTGTCCATTTATGATCATTCCGCAACCTACCCCTGTACCAAGGGTAATCTGCAGAATATTTCTCTTATCCTTCCCCGCGCCTTTCCATTGCTCACCAAGTGCCGCAACGTTCACATCGTTGTCGACGTAAACAGGAAATGGCAAAAGGTTATCCAACTTCTCGACTAAATGATAATGCTTCCATCCCAAACTCGGTGCATCGAAAACAATTCCTTTTTCGACATCCGTAATGCCTGGAACTCCAATTCCCGCTCCGATGATCTGGCTATTTTCCAAACTGCTTTTTGTGATAAGCGAGTTGATATTATCTGCGATTATCTGAACGAGGTCTTTTGACAAATGCTCCTGAGTAGATAAAACCACTTTCTCTTTGAAGTCACCTTTCAAATTCATGACAGCCATCTCTACCGAAGTTCCGCCGATATCTACACCGACAATATATTTGGCATTATGATTGAAGTAAATCTGGAAAGCTCTTCTCCCGCCAGATGGACTTGAACTTGAACTTTCTTTTTCACGGAACCATCCTTCATTGATTAATTCATCAACAAGTTTGGAAATAGTCGGTTTGCTGATTGATAATGCTT
Source organism: Sporosarcina sp. Marseille-Q4063 (assembly GCF_018309085.1). Classification (GTDB taxonomy): domain Bacteria; phylum Bacillota; class Bacilli; order Bacillales_A; family Planococcaceae; genus Sporosarcina. Next base: position 859,097 of record NZ_CP070502.1, read on the forward strand.
TTGAAATTTCAGTTCTTGAACGCCCTGGATTCTTTTGGATATAATGTAGAATCTTTTTCTTATTGATAAATTTCATATACTGCGGATTTGCTTGAATGTGACTGATGGTGATTACGCTCCTCTCCCTTCTACTGATGTATGGATATCAGGAAAATTGCGGCAGGTAAGCTTTGTTGATTTCCATCAGTTCATCATATATTTTCAATGCAGCTTTTGCGCTCGGAATATTTGGATCTGTTAGCAATGCTTGAATGACAAGCCCGCGATCGCCTTTAACACCGGCATCTACAACAAGATGCTGTACATCTACCTGTGTTCTGCACATCGCGGCGATGCCTCGAGGAAGTTCGCCAAGAGCAAGCCCATTCACGCCGTTCCCACTAATTATTGCCGGAACTTCTACAATTGCATCCGCGGGCAGATTTGAAATGTAGCCATCATTAGGTATATTTACCGAATCCAGTAACTCATTTGTGTTATGCATGATTCCATTGATGATATTGAAAGCTTTCTCGCCAGAAGGAGCAATCAGCTCATCATCGATAGGAATTTTTCCACTGATGATGCCGTCTAGGACGCTTACAATACTTTGACGTCGCTTTTCGTATTTCTCAAAATCATATCCTTCGGCTGGTATCAACTCATGTGCATACGGGAAAAACTCGCCTAAATGTCCGTCACCCGATGTCGGGAATAATCCATAATGTCGGAAAATGAAGCGTGATAGCTTCTCGTACTCCGGATCGTATGCGTCTTCTTTCTCTCGAAACAACGGGTATAAGTCATCCCCAGTTCTTTTATCCCTAAGATCAACTATCCATGTGAAATGGTTGATGCCCCAAGCTTTTACATCAATATGTTCACGGTCGATCGCTAGGATTGTAGATACGATTTCAATCCCTGCATTTATTTGATGACAGAGTCCTACTGCTTTGACATTCGTGTATTTCTTTATAGCCATGCACAATCTGCTTTCCGGATTCGTAAAGTTGATCAATAAAGCATCCGGGCAAATTCTCTCAATATCTTTACAAATGTCCAAGATGATTGGTAGATTCCTCATCGTGTGAAAAACCGCTCCAGGCCCGACATTCTCTCCCAAAACATGTTTGATGCCGTATTTTTGCGGTACAGCGAAATCCTGTTTCCACATCTTCACACGATCAATGGCAATTGATACGATTACGAAATCCGCGCCCTGCAATGCCTCTTCCCTGTCGGTGGTAGATGAAATTTGGTAGCCTGCACCCAAACTAGCATTAATGCGATTGGCAGCAAGCGCAGTTTTTTCCACAGCATCTTTGTCGATATCCATTAAAACAAGGGCGCTTCCCCATAATTCAGTCGTCGAGAAAGCATCTTTTATCATGCTCAATCCAAAGATTGCGCTACCCGCCCCAATAATGACAATTTTCGGTTTATTACGCATAAAATAAGCCCTCCATAACCTCAATAATATTCGGTTAGTAAACTTAACTTACCAATTAAATTATATACTACTATGAAGATTCTGACATGTCAACGGTTACAATACCATGGAATAACTAGATTGCTAGATTAATAAAATCTAGGATTTCTCGACTCCGTGCAACCATAACACTCTACATTCCGCCTCCCTATTTGTCTTATAATATTAATATAGATTTGCTTATATGAATCCAACATTTTCGCAACACGTGAAAAAAATAAAAGCTTGTCATGATTGGAAATTCCCAATCATGACAAGCTTTGTTCTTCTATGTTCTTCTAGTTACCGCACAACTTTTTTATTCTTTCTATTTCTCACTATTTTAACGACAATCGGATAAATGATCGGTCCATATTTTATAATTCTTCGGATAAGCCTACCCATTTAATTCTCCTCCATTTTTTACGGCATCTACTTTGTACCATTTGTTAATTCGTATTTATTATTCCTTTTTCATTGGTTTTCAAACAATATTTGAGACAAACAACCGTGGCCATTGTGTCAGTTAGTTTTTATCCAATAAAAAATGTTGGTCAGATACGGGAAGAACATGGGCAATGAGATCAAACTGCCGCGCAACGGGAATAAATAATGGAAATGTATTTTATCGTATAGTTTCCGCTGTATTATACTTTTATAGTTGTCTAAGCAATAAAAAAAGCGCAACTCATTGAGATGCGCTTTTTCATATGTAAATTACCAAAGCACCGGTTTTTGCACCATAAGCCAAAGCATAATCAGCATAAGTCCGATGTAAATCCATGATGTTTGATTTAACCGATGAAGGATTTTGTTTTTATTCTCCCCCGGCCTGTGAAAACGTCGCAGGACGAATGTGAATCCTCTAGAAAGAAATAAACCCGACAGAAGCATCACCGCAACTGTCATGACTACCCAAGACGTGTACCATGGCCATGGTCCGAAAATCAATAACAAGACACCGGACACTACAAGCGCATGTCCGGCATGCATGACAATACGGATTACTACGTTGACGATGGATAAATACGCGGTCTCTACATCCATGTCAACACCGCGCAATCGCTTAATTGTTGGCATTAAAATAAATAATGGACCAATGGAAAGTACTGCACTAACAACATGTATGAATATAATTAGAGCATAAAAGTCTAGTTTCATACGTAATCATTTCTTTACGGGGCTAAATTCATGAACCCAGACGCTCATCTTTGGTATCCAAGGCATTTTCGGATGTAACGCTAAAATGGATTCCTTATAATCTTCCATGCTCGTATATCCTTCTGTTTTTGCATCTTCATCCGTCATTTCGCCAAGAGTTTGCGCATACACCGCATCGACTTTAAATTCTTTATACTTCAATACCATGATTTCACCAGGGTGGGCATAAACACCATTACGTCTCGTCGCTGTTTTCTCGCCGTTTAATACTTTCTCGACATCCGCTTCAATCGTCACAAGGCGCTCGATTGAGCATGATTTTTCTGGTAGGTTGTCATTTGTTTGATTTGTCATGATTGGACCCCTTTTCATTACTTATTCTATTTACTAGTATAACTATCTTTCCAATATATCGCGAGAAATAGCATGTTTGACTTTGGTTCCTTCCGTCTATAACAAAGTAATGACGCAGATTATTATAGGAGGCATCTCATGAGTAATCTTAAAGCATTATTTTTGATTGCATCACTAAAAAGTTCAGAAGATAAATCGCATACAGAAGCACTTTCTGAAAAAGTTCAAATGATCTATAAGAATGAAAATGTCGAGTCTGAGATTATTAGATTGGCCGATTACAATATTGCTTACGGCATCGCTCCAGATATGGGCGAAGGCGATGAATGGCCGTCTATTTTTGAAAAAGTAAAAGCAGCCGATATTCTGATTATCGGAACGCCCCTTTGGCTCGGTGAAAAAAGCAGCATTGCCACGCTGGCCATTGAACGTTTATATGGAAGCAGTTCACAAACCAATGACAAAGGACAAGCCATTTATTATAACAAAGTGGGCGGCGTAATCGTGACGGGAAATGAAGACGGCGCGAAACACGCATCCGCATCCATCTTATACGGCTTATCCCATATCGGCTTTGTCGTCCCTCCAAACGTGGATACTTATTGGGTTGGAGAAGCAGGCCCCGGTCCCTCTTATATAGATGCAGGGCAAAATAACGACTTTACTAAAAAGCATGTTGAAATGCTTGCTTATAACACGATTCATATGGCCCGAATGTTGAAGGAAAACCCAATTCCCGCTGAAGGTAATTTATTGGAAGAATAAGGTGTGATTGTTGTGCACTTGGACTCCATTGCTTTTCACTTGGTCACATCCCTATATAGTGAAATATATAGTTGATTGTAGTGTAGGGCGGCGACTCCAGCGGGATGTAGCGGGACAGGTGAGACCCCGCAGTGGAGCGCAATTAGCGACCGAGGAGGCTCACCGCCCGCCCCGTGGAACGCGTCCGCCCGGAACGGAAATCAACGTTTACAATGGAATCTAACAATTGTCCCCACTTTTTGGTGGCCACCACCTCAATTGGAATGTTAACATTCAGACACTACCATTTACATTCCTCCATATAACTGATAAAGTTTTCTATTGAAGCAACTTTCTACATAGCTGAAATAGCAGGCTTTATACATAAGGAGGAAGTCACATGAGCGTTCCTGTTAAGAACGAAAAAGAGCAGCGGCGTTCAACAGCCAGTATAATAATTCTTGTCGTTGGAATTATTTTTCTTGCCACTAATCTGCGTGCACCCATCACAGCGGTCGGACCTGTTGTCGCTTCGATTCGTGACAGTCTAGGGATCTCGAATGCGGCAATCGGAACATTAACGACAATACCCTTACTAGCATTTGCGATATTATCACCTTTCGCGCCCCGTTTAGCCAGAAGATTCGGGATGGAAATGGTTTTGTTTTTCGTGCTGGTTGTGCTTTCAATTGGACTAATTCTAAGACCATTTGGCGGGTTTTCAACACTTTATCTAGGTACAATTCTTATGGGTGCTGGAATCGCCATCGCCAATGTGCTTATGCCGGCGTTCATCAAGATGAAATTCCCGAATAATATCGGAATGATGACGGGAGTTTATTCAATCTCTATGAATTTAACTGGCGCGCTCGCGGCTGGTTTGAGCATCCCGATTGCCATGTCTAGTAGTTTCGGATGGAAAGGATCTATTGGCATTTGGGCAATATTAGCCGTCGTAGCCCTTGTTATCTGGATCCCGCAAATTCGAAATCGGCAAAACGGCGCGTTGCCCGGACAAAATGGCGTCAAAGGAAAGTCACTTTGGCGTTCTAAACTCGCGTGGAAAATCACCATATTCATGGGATTGCAGTCTTTATTATTTTATAGTCTGGTCGCTTGGTTACCCGTTATCTTACAAAGTAGAGGAATGGAATCGAGCCAAGCCGGTTGGATGTTATCTGCTATTCAATTCGCGCAATTACCTTTTACATTCATCGCACCGATTATTGCGGGGCGCATGAAAAACCAAATTCCGCTTGTCTGGCTCACATTCGTTTTGATGACAGTTGGACTCTCGGGGATTCTGTTTGGAGGAACTTTACTTGTCTTACCATCAGTAATCATAATCGGCGTAGCGGCAGCATTTGCTTTTGGTCTAGCAATGATGTTTTTCTCGCTCCGTACGCGCAACTCTTTCGAAGCAGCTGACTTATCGGCAATGGCGCAATCTTTCGGTTATCTACTTGCAGCGTCCGGTCCGCCAGTTTTCGGTCTTCTATTTGACCTAACAAACGGTTGGACATTCCCGCTATTATTATTAATCGCAGCGACCTTCGTTATTTTATTAGTCGGTCTTGGTGCGGCAAAAGATGATTTTGTTTCGGAAGAATAAACAAAAATCTCAACTCGAATTAACCGAGTTGAGATTTTTTGTTTAATATTAGATTATACCTCGAGTTGATTCAACAAATTAGCCATTTCAATCGCTGCAGTTCCCGCATCCCAACCTTTATTTCCGGCTTTCGTGCCTGCACGCTCAATAGCTTGTTCAATTGTATCTGTCGTTAAAACACCAAAAATAACAGGAATTCCTTCTTGCATATTAATGGCCGAAACCCCTTTGGCAACTTCGCTGCAAACATAATCGAAATGCGGCGTAGCTCCGCGAATCACCGTTCCCAGTGTAATAATTGCATCAAAATTACCTGAAGCAGCCATTTTCTTCGCAACGAGCGGAATTTCGTAAGCACCCGGCACCCAAGCAGTGGCGATGTCGCTTTCATTAACGCCGTGACGACGCAGCGCATCTTCTGCACCACTTAAAAGTTTACCTGTGATAAAATCATTAAACCTTGCAACGACGATTCCAATCTTTAACCCAGTACCCACTAAATGTCCTTCATAAATAGTTCCCATTATAATTCCCCCTTAATTATGCAATACATGACCTAGTTTATTTTTCTTCGTTTCCATATATCGTTTATTTTCTTCTTTTACAGGCATTTCGATTTGAAGTCGCTCTGTAATTTCAAGTCCATGACCTTCGAGTCCAGAGATTTTCCTTGGATTGTTTGTCAATAAATGAATGGATGTCAAGCCGAGTTCACGCAAGATTTGCGCCCCGATTCCATAATCGCGAAGATCATCTAGAAAACCTAATTTTTCATTCGCTTCTACAGTGTCGTAGCCTTCTTCTTGCAATTTATAGGCTTTCATTTTATTGACAAGACCGATTCCTCGCCCTTCTTGACGCATATAAAGAAGAACACCTTTTCCGGATTTTTCAATTTGTGCAAGTGCCGCATGAAGTTGCGGACCGCAATCGCAGCGGCATGAACCAAAAACGTCACCTGTCAAACACTCTGAATGTACACGAACGAGCACATTTGAGGCGCCTTTAATATCGCCTTTTACAAGTGCGATATGTTCACGTCCCGTTAAAGTCTCAATGAAAGTAACGGCTTTAAAATCGCCATGTTCTGTCGGCATTTTAACATCTACAACGCGTTCAATCAGCTTTTCGTTTTTACGACGGTAAGCGATCAAATCTTTAATCGTTAAAATGACTAAATCGAAGCGTTCCGCGATTTCTTTCAATTGCAAGCTTCTAGCCATCGTACCGTCTGCATTCATAATTTCGCAAATGACGCCAACCGATTCGGAACCTGCTAATTTAGCTAAATCAACCGCAGCTTCTGTGTGTCCAGTACGTCTTAAAACACCGCCTGCTTTAGCAACTAATGGGAAGATATGCCCCGGTCTTATAAAATCAGTCGGTTTTGCATCACTGCTTAGCATTTTTAATATTGTATCAGACCGTTCAAACGCGGAAATTCCCGTATGTACAGAAGAATGGTCAATGCTAACCGTGAAAGCTGTTCCGTAAACATCGCTGTTGTTTTCAGTCATCGGATTCAAATCGAGTTGTGCCGCTTTTTCTTCTTCTATCGGCACGCAAATCAGTCCACGGCCTTCAGTTGCCATGAAGTTGATCATTTCAGGCGTCGCAAATTCGCCAAGCGCGACGAAATCCCCTTCGTTTTCACGATCTTCATCATCTACAACGATAATTGCTTTTCCTAGTTTAAGTTCTTCAATCGCTTTTTCTACAGTTGCATACAAGTCTCACCCAACTCCTTAATCTAAAAATCCAGTCGCAATAAGCGTGTTCATCGTTACACTGCCACTTGGCTTCTCTTCTTTTTTTGTCATTAATCTTTCGATGTACTTCGCCAACATATCGCATTCAACATTTACTTTATCACCGACGCGTTTTTGTCCAATCACGGAATCTTCTTGAGTCACGGGAATCAAAGATATAATAAAACCTGAATCGGTCATGCCAAAAACAGTTAGAGACGTTCCATCGACCGTAACCGAACCTTTCGGGATAAAATAATTCAACAACTCTGGGTCAATTTCAATTTCCATATAAACCGCATTCGCAACGTTTCGAACGGAAATAATTTCACCCGTACCATCGACATGACCGCTAACAAAGTGACCCCCGAATCGTCCATTTGCTGACATTGCACGTTCTAAATTGACCGCGCTTCCTGCACGTAATTCATGAAGTGTCGTAGCTTTTACCGTTTCCGGCATCACATCAGCAGTGAAATGATCACTCGAAAAGTTCGAGACCGTTAAACAAACACCGTTTACAGAAATACTATCGCCTTTGTTCACGTCACTGAGCACTTTCCTACATGTAATAGCAAGTTGAAGTGAAGTTGCTCCTGGCGTAACTCTGGACACAGTTCCAATTTCTTCAACAATTCCAGTGAACATATTTGGTTCCTCCTTCGTAAAGCGAGCGTGAAGCCTTACATCTTGACCAATCATCTTCACTTCGACAAATTGAAGCGAGATGCTCTGGGCAATTTTCTTTCTTGTTTCATTCATAATTAAAGAAGCACCGTTGCAAGACGCTTTTACTTCTTCAAGAAATCATCTTCTTCAGAAATCGACTCGGGTTGTGATAAGTGGATATGCTGAAAAATCCGTTTCTGACTTAGCAGAATCGAGTGTGAAAATAATTGTTTCTACAAAGCTTTTTGAACGCGAACTTTGCATTCAAACAAAACAGCACAGTAATAACATGCGCAGTTTTTGGTGTCCGAAGACATCGATCTAAAATAATACGTATTGGATTCTTTCCACCATGGGGCAAACGGGTGGTGAGGAAAGGATTATCATGGAGTACGGTTTATACATCGACTAAAATCGCATCATGGGTATGGCGAAGATGATGGACATCAGTTCTTGTTGCATCTGATGTAATCCATTTGCTGTCCCCAATTGCGCCCGAAAGTTTACCATCCAGGGTGGCGGCTGCTTTCAAAGTGACATATAGTTTACCGTATTTGATAAAAATTAAAAAATGCTTGGCTTAACTGCTCTGCCTCTTCTTGCAATATGCCAGTGATGAACTCGTATCCCGGCAACCTTAAGAAGCCAAAATCTGGCCGAATTACACAATCAATATGCCAACATGTTGATTCGGCAAGTTTGTCCTGTTGTAGTACGGGCAAATTTTAGAGCAATCGTCATAAAACGGTCTTAAACCATGGGTATTCCCCCTTTCAATTAGGAATTGAAAAGGACAAAGCCCTAAGCATTGCATATAAGCTTTCCAAACAACTTCTCCCATCCAGACTATAACTGTCGGTGCCGGACTTTCACCAGCTCCACCGCCCTCGAAAAAAGAAGGACGGGTCACGGACTTATGAGCAAAGAAGAATGCAGTACAATTCTTCTTTGCTCAATTACCGTCGGTAAGGAATTTCACCTTGCCCCGAAGAGTTTGTATTTATATGCTATTTCAACGATAACATAGGCGAATAATTAAATCAAAAAAACTCAGCCCGATTGCTCGGAACTGAGTCTATTTTTTAAAAATTATTCTTTTAAATCTTCAATTGAATCGATGTCCATATATGATGGGACAACTAAACCAATTTTTACGCCTTCCATGCTTGTACCAATATCGTCGTACTTGCCTTCAAACTTTTCTGCGTAAGTTTTGTGAGTGACTGGCAACCAACCCGCAAGCAACACATCTGCGCTTCCATCAGCAACAGCTGTCCACATTGGACCTGCCTCAACTTGTGATGTCGTTACTTTATAGCCCATATCTTCCAACACGAGTGATATCACATTCGTGCTTGCGATTGTACTATCCCAAGCAACATAGACAAACTTGATCTCATCGCCGTCTACTTTGTCAACACCGTCAGTCCAAACTGCAACTTTATCTTCATTTGCATCAATCCAGTTTTGGGCTGCGACTTCCGGATCTTCGCCGTCAATAATTTCAACCATTACTTCAGCCATATCTTCTTCGGTCCACTTAAAGTTAGCAAGGATTTCATAAGCTTCGGGAGAGTCTTCTTCGAGCCCCAAGCGTCCGATTGTGTGAATTTCTTCCGCTCCGCCAAATGAACCTTCTGGATCTTCAAGGTATTTTAATTTAAATTTCGCGAATTTCCAGTGCGGTGACCATCCCGTGACAATAATCGGCTCTTCTTTGTCATATGCTCTTTGTAATGCTGCAGTCATTGCAGCGCCAGAACCTGATACAACTTCCCATTTGTCTAATTCATAATCAGCAAGCGCGCGGTCTGTTGCTTCCATAATACCTGCACCTGGGTCGATCCCAGTAATCTTATAATCAACCGAATCGCCTACTGAATCAGCAACTCCATCTTCTTTTTTGTCGTCACCACAAGCGGCTAATCCAACTGCAAGTAATGCAACTGCTCCTAGTCCTAAAACTTTTTTCTTGATTGTCATGAATCTGTTCCCCCTTGTTTTTTAGATCCGGCATGTTGAGTGATTCTGTCCAAAATAATCGCAACGATTACGATGGCGACACCTACTTCAACACCCACTCCGGTCTTTAACTGCGTTACTGCTCGGTAGACCTTCTCACCAAGTCCTGGTGCTCCTACCATTGAAGCGATAACAACCATTGAAAGCGAAAGCATAATACTTTGGTTTATACCTGCCATAATAGTTGGTTTGGCGAGCGGTATTTGAATCTTGCTCAACCTTTGCCACGATGTGGAACCAAATGCCTCTGTCGCTTCGATCAAATCCTTAGGCACTTGTTCAATTCCCAACATTGTTAAACGTATTGTCGGCGGCATTGCGAAGATTACAGATGCCACAACACCGGGGACAACCCCTATATTGAAAAAGAAAATTGCTGGAATTAAGTAGACGAATGCGGGCATTGTCTGCATTAAATCCAGAATTGGGTTGATAATATTACGTACTGTTGTTTTTTGTGATCCCCATATTCCAATGGGAATTCCTATCGCAATTGCGAACACGACAGATGTAAGAACGAGCGCCAACATCTGAAGCATGTCGTACCAGAATCCTAAATAATCGATGAACAAAAATCCGATTAACGTGAAAACCCCTATTTTTCTCGTGGAAATTAACCATGCCACGATTGCAAATATTATAGCGAGCAGGATTGAAGGGACGATTGCGAGTGCATCTACAAATCCTTCAACCATAGTTTTTAAAACGAGTGCTATGCCGTCAAAAACCGACCCGAAATTATCAATTAGCCAATCTACACCACTGTCAATCCACTCAGAGAACGGAATTCTTGGTAATAGTTTATCCATTTCCATTCACCTCTGTATTCATTTCTTCAACCGAATCCACAACACCATTTCCATTAATGAATTGGCCATTCCCCGACAATGCACCGATAAAAGCGCCCCGGATAATGATGCCGCGAAGACGTTCTTTCTCATCAATGACAGCAACTGGAATCGTCGCTGTCGAGACGATGTCGAACAACTCCGTTAAAACGCGGTCCTCAGGAACCATTGGAAGATCAGTGATAAGCACTTCCTCGAGCGACAAATTTTTGTCCGTCGCTTCTAAAGCATCCTGTGCCATGACTGCACCGAGCAATTTCCCTTTTTTATCAACAACATAAATTGAAGAAATTCGGAGACGTTTCATAAGTCGCAGTGCAACCCGAGGTCCTCGGTCTATTTGAACAGTATCTGCTTGTTTCATAATGTGCCCAGCCGTCAATACTTTCGACAAATCAACATCTTCAACAAATCGTTCCACGTATTCATTTGATGGACTCATCAGAATTTCTTCGGGTGTTCCGATTTGCACGATTTCTCCGTCTTTCATCAACGCAATACGATCGCCGATTCGAAGCGCTTCGTCTAAATCATGCGTAATGAAAACGATGGTCTTTCCCATATCGTTATGAAGTTGCAATAATTCATCTTGCATGTCTTTTCTAATAAGTGGATCTAATGCACTAAATGCTTCATCCATTAGTAAAATATCTGGATCATTCGCAAGTGCGCGCGCAAGACCAACCCGTTGCTGCATGCCACCGCTTAACTGGGATGGGTATTGTTCTTCGTAACCCGCAAGTCCAACTAGCCGTAACGCTTCTTTCGCTTTACTTTGTCTTTCCTCTTTCGAAAAACCTTGGATTTCCAATCCATACTCCGTATTCGAAAGAATTGTTCTATGCGGGAAAAGAGCAAAATTTTGAAAGACCATCCCTATTTTCTTCCGTCGAACATTACGAAGTTGTTCTTTATTCATTGCTACAATGTCGTCGCCATCTATTAATATATGACCGGTTGTCGGGTCAATTAGTCTATTTAGCATCCTGACCAAAGTCGATTTCCCACTACCTGACAAACCCATAATGACGAAGATCTCTCCATCATAAACATCGAATGACGCATTCTTAACGCCAACTGTCGCGCCAGCAACCTTTAATACCTCTTCCTTCGTCTTTCCTTCGTTCAATAACTGTACTGCTCTCCTACTGTTTCTGCCGAAAATTTTCGTAGCATCTTTCACTTCGATTTTTTTCTTGGCAATTTGTTCTGTCATGCTTACACTCCCCACAAGATAGTTCTTTATCTATCTGTAATTTCTACTAGTATATCTGTAACAACTTTGTAATACAACCGTTTTTACAATTTAAATTGAATATACGGTTAAAACTGTACAAACTTTAAACAGTATAAATTGCTTTTCCAGAAAAACTGTACTACGCTATAAGAAAACAGCTAGAATAAGCTTGCATAAAGCCCTTAGCTATAAGGAGTTGCGGAAAATGGATGGGAAAGAAAGATTGGAAAAGGCCCGTAAACGGATTGCAGAGTCGATTGCGCAAAATATTCATCTATACGGCCTCCCACCTTCTGCTGGAAGACAATACGGAATGATGTTCTTTCAAGATCGTCCCCTCACACTCGACGATATGTCGGAAGAACTCGGAATGAGCAAAACGAGTATGAGCACATCTATACGTGCGCTAGCCGAAGCAAAGTTAGTCGACCGCGTATGGGAACGCGGCGTTCGAAAAGACTTATATGAAGTGAAAGACGATTGGTATCAAAGTTTTATCGATATGTTTAATAGTAGATGGCGAAGTTCTGTATCACTGCATTCAAGAGCCATCAGAAGATCACTTAATGAACTTGAAGAACTTATTAATGACGAGACCATTAGTCCTGAAGTGTTAGAAAAAGCTAAAATCGACAAAGAAAAGATTTTGTATATTCGAGATTATTATGAGTGGCTAGACCGCCTCATCGACGCTTTTGAGGAACATGACATTTTTGATCTTGTACCGAAAAAAATTCAAACTGAAGAATGACGAGAAAAACGGCATCCCATTAACAAGGATGCCGTTTTTTCAATGAAACTATATTGTGGTAACATCGTATATTAAGATGTTATTAATTGATTCGTAGGGGTGGTTTGATGTATTCGCAAATTCATGCACCAGAAGGTCGATTATCCAAAGACGCGATTAAGGTTTGGATTATTAGTGGAGTGATTAATTATGCTATTTGGCTTGCCGTTTTTTCAGTTCTATTATACTTAGATTATCGATTTTCTTGGTATGAATGGATTGGTTTGGTGATTATTGGTTTCACTTCGTTAATAGCACTCTCTGGCATCTGGTCAGTCTTCATTAAACCTTTTTTGCTTTATAAAAATTGGCGGTATGCTGCCAACGAAGAGTTTTTACAATTAAAGTTTGGAGCTTTTAATGAGGAACATCAACTTGTGCCTATGACAAAAATCCAATCTGTTTCTACAAACCAAGGTCCAATCCTTAGAAAGTATCGGTTATACTCGCTGACTATCGAAACAATGGGATCTTCACATAGAATTCCTGCACTACCAAATGATATTGCCATCGAGTTAAGAAACCGAATTGCCCATTACGCTAAAATAAAGGAAGTTGACGAATGAACGACATCAAACGATATCATCCATTCCTCATTGTTATGAACTTATGGGTACTATTAAAAAATAGTTTTGCCATCTTTGTCTTTTTCATATTTTCATTCGCATTGTCATCACCTCTTTATTCATACGGAAGAATCGCTTTTCTTCTATTCTTGGCGCTAGCCGTAATAAAAATTATTCTGGACTGGTTTGTTGATAAATATGAAATTGTTAATGAGTCATTTCAAATTTACCATGGGCTTTTTATTAAAAATGAACGCATTGTTCCATTTACAAAAGTGCAAAATGTACAACGTCAAACTTCTTTCATTCATAGATTGTTTAAATTAACATCGTTGACACTTGAGACTGGCATAGCAGGTTCCGATGCTGCAGTTGAATTCGTGGTTATTACGATTGAAGAAGCTGATCATATCGAAGACCTCATAAACCAAGTTGAATACGAAATCGAGACTACTACTGAAATCATGGATGATTACTCTGAAGTCGAGACGAAATCAGACCGGATTATTCATTTTACGCCAACAAAAAAAGATATTTTTAAAGCTTCATTTACATCTTTTAGTTTTCTACTATTAATCCCAATTGTCGGATCAATTTTTTCCAAAGTCCAGAAATTTGAATGGTTCGAAAAAAAGGCTGAAGGAATTTTTTCGAGGATTCTCGAGTCTAGTTTCACGACTGTAATCATCGTTATTTTACTTATCATTGTTTCAATCATTATTGGAATTGCTAGGACGTATATAAAATACGGGAAGTATGAAATTGCATCCGATGACGAGAGAATTTACATCACCAAAGGTGTGCTTCATGAATCGGCTTTTACGATAACAAAGGATAATGTACAAGCAATTGAAATCAGGCAATCCGCGATTAAACGAGTGCTCGGACTTGCGGAAATTAAAGTGATAAGTGCCGGTGGTGTTGGCGAAGGGATGCTTGAACCAAACTCACTTTATCCATTCTTGCCTATTGCACGGGCGTACGAAATGATCCATGAAATCTTGCCTTCTTATGAAGTGATGCAAACGATGAAGCGGCTACCGAGAAAATCATTTTGGATTCGAATGCTAAAACCAAGTTGGTTCTGGATTATTTCTATGTTGGCGTTATTTTATTTCAAACCGCCAATTTGGGATTTTAAACAAGCATGGTGGATTATTTCAATCATCTTATTATTAGTTATTATTGCTTCAAGATTGCTCAATTACTTTAATACTCGCTATACGTTGAATGAAGAATTCATCCAATTCAAAACCGGAAGCTTTGAAACGTCTGTATTCATTTCTAAGCGCACAAAAATAATTGAAATAAGTGTAAGACGGAGCAAGATTCAACAAATACTTGGGCTTGCCTCAGTCGTAACGGTTAACCATGCAAAACCATTTCATTATTCGGGTGTCGATGACGTGCCGCTGGAAATGGCAAGAAATTTTTATACATGGTATGCGGGTCGGGTGGATCAGATCAAAACAGAATAAAAGCATGCGTGCACTTCTTTTTTAAAGTGCGCGCATGCTTTTTATTTATCCCCAGTCCTAATAACAGCTTGTAATTCTATTTCAACATTGCCTTGAATGGCTCGGCTAATCATGCAAGATGTTTCTGCTTTTTCTGCAAGTCGAAGCGCGAGTGATTCGTCTTTTTCCATTGCATCCGCTTTTAGCACGATATGCGGTTTATGAATGATCTTTTTATATGTAATGACGCCATTCGTCACATCGACAACGCCAACTGATTCCATCGTCAATGCCTCTTTCTCCAGATTACTTCGCTCCATCATCGCAGCCAGTGTAATAATATAACAAGTCGCCGCAGCGCCTAAAAGCAATTCATCTGGATTCGTTCCAACCCCGGGTCCATCCATTTCTGGCGGAATCGATACTTCTGTTTTCAAATTTCCCGCGTCAATTGTTCCTATATCATTCCTTAAACCCGGCCAATTCGTTGTTAAGTGGAAATAGTGTTCTGCCATTTTAGTGACTCCTTCGCAATTGCAATATCTGTTGAGCTAATTGTATCAAATTAATATGGAAGAGCGCGCTAAAATGACTATCTTATTAAAAAAAATAATAGATCGAAATCATATATTAAAAAATACTACTCAAGTTTATTGAATTAATTTCATATAAAAAAGATGGGCCTTTGCATTCTCTGCGTGGCCAATCTTTTTATCAGTCATACTTTTATGCCAATGCCTGTTCCAAGTCTTCCAGTAAATCCTCAACATCCTCAATACCCACAGAAATACGAACCAATCCGTCTGTAATTCCTAATTCCAGTCTACGATCTCGTGGAATCGATGCATGTGTCATTCTTGCTGGAATTGAAATTAAACTTTCAACGGCCCCCAAACTTTCAGCCAGTGTAAAGTAACGTAATTTTGCTAGTAGCTCATCCGCTATTTCTTCACTTCCGACATCAAATGAAATCATTCCGCCGAACCCCGACGCTTGTTTCGTCATTAATGCATAACCTGGATGATCATTTAATCCTGGATAATACACTTTTCCAATTGCGTCATGCGCGACTAAAAACTTTGCAATCTTTAATGCATTTTCATTATGTTCTTCCATACGAAGCCCGAGCGTTTTAATCCCGCGAATTAACAACCATGAATCCTGCGGGCCAAGAATAGCTCCGACTGAGTTTTGAATGAAGTGCAGTTCCCCAGCTAGTTCATCGGTTGCAACAACGACAAGCCCCGCTATGACATCGCTATGTCCGCCGATATATTTTGTTGCACTATGCAACACGATATCTGCCCCTTGCGCAATGGGTTGTTGGAAATAAGGCGTCATAAATGTATTGTCGACAATCGTTAGCAATCCTTTTTCCTTACCGAGTTTAGCAACTGCTTCAATATCCGTCACTTTCAGCAAAGGGTTCGTTGGCGATTCCAAAAATATCGCTTTCGTGTTTGGTTCAATTGCTGCTTTAACTTCTGCGATATCACTTGAATCGACAAATGTCGAGGAGATGCCGAAGCGATTCAATACTTTTGTCATGACACGGTAAGTCCCGCCGTATACATCGTCCGTTAAGACGATATGATCACCTTTACTAAACAGCATCATGACCGAACTTATTGCCGCCATTCCAGATCCAAATGCAAACCCGGATTTACCGCCTTCTAGATCACTTATTAATACCTCCAATGCATGACGCGTTGGATTGCCGGTACGGGAATACTCATAACCGTTAAAAACGCCTACCGATTGTTGTTTATACGTGCTCACCTGATATATCGGAGTTGAAACAGCACCCGTCGTTTCATCCCCTACGATTCCACCGTGAATTAACTTCGTTTTTGCTCGCAATTTATTCGCTCCTCCTGAACAATTCATAGATATGTTGACTTAAATAACGTTCGCTCGAGTCTGGAAATATAGTTACGATGTGGCTGCCTTCTTTCGCAGATTCTGCTTCCCGTAATGCTCCGCAAAATGCAGCCCCAGAAGAACTTCCAACGAGTAACCCTTCGTACTTTGCTAATGCACGTAATTGTGTAAACGCTTCTTCGTCGCTTACTGTATGAATCTCGTTGAAATAGGTTTGATCCATATACTCGGGGATAAATTCCATGCCAATTCCTTCGGTAACATGGGGCCCTGCTATGCCGCCATTTAAAATCGAGCCTTCTGGTTCGACCACAACTGTTTTCACAAGTGGATTTTGCTCCTTTAAATACTGGGCAGTTCCCATGAATGTCCCCCCGGTTCCTGCTCCCGCAACGAAGATATCAATTTGTCCATCTAAATCATTCCATAATTCAGGTCCAAGTGTTTTCACATAAGTCGCAGGGTTAGCTGGATTGGAAAACTGTGACGGCGAATAAGCTCCAGGTATTTTCATAGCAAGTTCACGGGCTTTTTCAATCGCGCCTGTCATCCCTAATTCAGTTTTCGTATTGATTATTTCAGCGCCAAGTGCTCGCATTAATATTTGTTTTTCCACACTAAACTTTTCCGGAACAACAAATTTCACGTAGTATCCTTTTCCGATTGCCGCAAGCGCTAGACCAATCCCCGTATTTCCAGCAGTGGGTTCGATTATCGTTCCGCCGGGCCCTAGAGCACCCGACCTCTCGGCATCCTCAATGAGAGAAATCCCTAACCGGTCTTTCACACTTCCACCCGGATTTAAATACTCTAGCTTGGCAAAGATACGGCAATTATTCGGGATAGGAAGTTGGTTGATTTCAACAATCGGTGTATTTCCGATTAGCTCATGCACACTGCTATAAACATTCATTACTTTTCCTCTTTATACACTTGGTGCCATTCATCTTTTTTTGCAAGCATATTTTTCGCAAGTTCCTTTGCGCCTTCCAAACTGTGATTTGCAGCCCATCCGCATTGAACGACGTTGCACGCTGGCACTTCCGTTGCCGCAAGAACGTCATGTAATGTTTTTTCTAAAATTGATAAAATATCATCGTAATTGTCGTGATTAATCACCGTTAAATAGAATCCCGTTTGGCATCCCATCGGACTCAGATCTACAACTTGATCCGTGTGATTTCGAATATTCTCCGCCATGATATGTTCAATCGAATGGAGCGCATCCATTTTCATGAACGATGTATTTGGTTGTGTAAACCTGAGATCATATTTATAAATCTCGTCACCTAATGCCCCTCTTTTTGTACCCGCCAAACGCACATATGGCGCAGCTACTTTCGTATGATCTAAATTGAAACTTTCAACATTTAATTTTTCCATGATTTATCTCCCCTTAGTGTTTACTTTTCGTTTTCTTCGTCGCGTTTATGATCCAAGCATAATCATTCATTTGCTTACAGGCGACATCAAATCCCGCCTTCATAAATAAATCCATCAACACGGGTACAGTTGTGTAATATTCGCGTTCTAAATCATCTGCCACATTATGAAAACCGCGTGACCGTTCCTTGGAAATTTGCGCTTGCTTCGTTTCTTCGGTAATAAACATCGTATCTGCAAAAACAACTTTTCCGTTTTCTTCTAACAACTCAGCATACTTTTTTAGCGCGACTCCTTTTTCTACATCCGTTAAATGATGGAATACATAGGTGCTAACGATTGTATCGATTGATAAACCATCTACTTCAAAATCTAGTAAATCACCGTCTATAATTTTTAGCGTCGGAAATCTTTCGCTAGTCAGTTGGCGCATTGCATCATTTGGTTCGATGCCAATAACTGTCAATCCCTTATCTACTAATTTAGCGGTTAAGTTTCCTGTTCCGGTTCCAAACTCAAGAACTGTTCCGAATGATTTTTTTGCAACATCAGCCAATATTTCGTTATAGCCCACAAACACATCCCGATATTCGGGGTCCTCCCCTGCTACTGAAGCATCGTACGAATCAATCCATTCATCAAATATGTCAATGAATTCACGTCCCATTTCAAAACTCCTTTTATAAACATACTATTCATACTAACTTAGTAGGAATTAGGCTTGCACTACTATTTATATCATATTAAAAATTAATTGCAAATATGTTTATGTTAATTTCAGAGAAAAAAAGAACTCTCTCGACTGCAATATCGAAAGAGTTCCCCCTATTTACTTAACGACTATTTCGTGCTCAACATGTTCATGTAAGTCTTTATCATCTTCCACGTGGATTTGAACGTGATAAGTGCCTGCTTCTTTAAATATATGGTCGGCTACATATTCGCCAGCTTGAATTTCTTTCACGTCTTTTACCCACTCGTGTTTTTCAGATAAATCGCTCCAAATTTCATATCGGACCCTTAAGTTTTCATAAGGTTCATTATCTAACTTGATCTGAACAACTAACTTTTCATCACTATTCGCAGCTACTTCTTCTGGCGTCGTAAATTCCATTGAAAATCCTTCGGTATGATAATGGTGATCGGGTTCCGCTTGTTCATCATAATTGCCGCCATCTCCTACAACAACTTCTTTCAATGGCATCGTATGAAGTCCATTTGCAGTTACATGCACTTGCACGTGGAATAATCCATCATGATCAAATGACTTTTCAGCTGTGTAAATGCCGGCTTTTTCATTATTAGAATCAATCATTTCACTATCTGATTTCTTTCCTTCTTCCCATACTTCAAATACAACCTCGTCAGCATCTTCAATTTCCTCATCGCCTTGCGTGACAAATGCCTTCATTTCAACGGGTTCGTCAACATCTGCCGTTTCAGAAACAGTAAGTTCAACTTCCAAAATTTCAGGTGCTTTTACTTCTGTCGGAACTTCATCTTTTTTACCACAAGCAGTCATCACTCCAAGCAGAACTATAAGTATTAATAAGCCGAGCTTTCTTTTCAACTTGTATCCCCCTCGTTCTATTTAATTACGCATTACTTTTATATCCAGTATAATTATAAATAAAGACTTCGAACTTTATGTGAAATCACCTTTCATTTCACATGAACTTCATAATTTCATCCGAAAATAGAATTAAAGATATTTATCGAAAATGAGGTGTTTTGTATGAATGGTTATACAATAATGATTGTTGATGATGAAAGTCAAATGAGAGAACTCGTTCGCACATTTTTAGAAGCCGAACAATACCATGTTGTCGAGGCTACGGACGGCGTTCATGCTTTAGATCAAATACAAACAACTTCACCCGACTTATTAATCGTCGATGTGATGATGCCCTATATGGATGGTTTCCTATTTGCAGAAGAAGTAAAACGCAGTTCATCCATTCCGATTATTTTCTTATCAGCTAAAGGCGATGAATGGGACAGAGTAAAAGGTCTCAAGCTTGGTGGAGACGATTATATCGTCAAACCTTTCCTTCCTGCGGAATTAGTCGCCCGAGTTGAATCAGTTCTAAGGCGCACATACCAAAGTTCCAATGCACAACATTTGTTGAAAGTCGGACCTTTTGTTGTTGACTCTGCAGCGCATACTGCAACAGTCGATGGCAAGACCCTTTCACTGACCCTGAAAGAATTTGGGCTGCTGCAATTGTTTTTAACAAATAGAGGGCGCGTGTACACAAGAGAACAACTGCTGGAACTTATTTGGGATGAAAATCATAAAAGCACGGACCGCACCGTCGATACACATATTAAAACATTGCGCTTAAAACTGGGTGAATATGCAAGTGTGATTGAAACTGTATGGGGCGTCGGGTATAAATTAGAGGTGTGATTAATGAAAAAATCCAGATTGACATTCAGTAAAAAAATACTCGCCCTTTTACTATCAAGTGTTGGATTTACAATACTTTTTTCTTTTTTCTTCATTCATTATTTATATTCGAATTTGTACTTGGCTAGTATTGAAGAGTCCATCATCTACCAAGGGCAAAGAACGGCGTCTCATTATCATTATGGGGAATTAAGCGATGAAATTATCGAAAAGATTCAATGGTATAACATCGTTTCTGAATACGAAATAATTGTCGTCGATAAACTCGACGATCTTTCTTCTTACTTTCCATATAAAATCAATTACGAAACGCTAGTTGATCAACAAGATTTAGCATCGTTAGAAAATGGTAAATACGTTTTGAAAGAAGGATTTGTCGAGGAATTGGACCGAGAAATTATTGGTGCTATTTTCCCTATCAAGGGCGAAGACAGTCTGATTGGTTTTATTTATATATATGTACCGCTTGCAGCAATTCAAGACGTGTTTCACGATAGTATTCCAATTCTATTAGTAATTGGATCACTATTTTTCTTCATTCTCTTTTTAATCGTCAATCGGTTTTGGACATCGATATTCAATCCATTAAAAAAGCTTCAACGACAAGCCGTAGAAGTGTCAGAAGGACAATATTCTAAATACCTAGAATTCACTTCAGATGATGAGGTCGGTCAATTAACAAAAGCATTTAATAAAATGAGCTATTCGCTCGGTCAACAAGAGATGCGCAAAAAAGAATTCACTTCTAATATTGTTCATGAATTGCGCACCCCGCTCACCTATATCACCGGCTATACACAGGCGTTAAAACATAAAATTTATACATCACCTGAAGAAGCCGAGAGCTACTTGATGACGATTGAAAATGAAGCGGAACGATTAAACAAACTCATTAATGACTTGAATGAATTAAATCATTTACAAGAAGATTTTTATTCTATCGAATCAGAGCCAATCGCGATTGCTCAATTATTAAGTGACACGCTAGAGTTATTTATGATTCATGTTTCCAGAAAAAAGTTGAAGCTCGAGTTAACTATCCGAGAAGATTTAATCATCATGGGCGATCCAGGGCGGATCCAACAAGTTTTCTACAATGTTTTAGATAATGCCGTCAAATATTCAACAGAAAACAATACAATCAAAATCAACTTGGTGGAAGATGATAATTTCGTTAAATTTTCAGTGATCAATCAAGGGACACCCATAGATGAAGAAGATATAAATCGGATAGGAGAACGTTTCTTCCGTACCGATAAAGCAAGAAACCGTGCAACCGGCGGCACTGGACTAGGCCTTTCCATCGTGAAAGAAATCGTTCGATTGCATAACGGTACATTTAAAATACAAAGTAGCTATTCCGAAGGGACGAACGTTTTAATTCAATTGCCAAAGTGGAAAGAAGAGGATTTCAATGAGTAAACTTATATTAATCATTCAAGTGCTTTGTTGTTCCCTACTTCTTCTCGCATGTACACCTAAACATCAAGAAGAACGAAAAATCGAACCGTTTACGTTTACCAATCAAGAAGGACAAGCATTTGGAACGAATGAGTTGTCAAATACAGTTTGGGTCGCTAATTTCATATTCACAAACTGCACAACAATTTGTCAACCGATGACCGCTGAAATGGCTTCACTACAGCATATTCTCAAAGAGAAAGATTTCAATGTTGAATTCGTTTCATTTACAGTTGATCCGGCGATTGATACGCCCGAAAAATTAAAATCATTTATTACAGACTTCAGTGCTGACTTATCGAACTGGAATTTGTTGACTGGGTATACACAATCCGAGATAGAAGTTTTCGCTAGAGATCAATTTCAAACCATCGTGCAAAAACCAGTCTCCTCAACTCAAGTCATTCATAGTTCAAACTTTTACTTAATCGGTAAAGATGGACATTTCGTAAAGGAATATAACTTTGTAGATGCAACTTACGTGGATGAAATGATAACGGATATTCAAGAATTGATGAAGTGATGTTAAAAGGGGAACTCTTTTTGTATAATGTAGTAGTTCGTATATTTTGCTTGCACTTCGGAGTGTTTTCCTTGCACTCGGGTGCGGTTTGATTGCACTTCGGAGTGTCTTGCTTGCATTCGGATATCATTTGCTTGCACTCAAAAGATTTTGCTTGCAAGTCGGGACCTTACACCTATATGGATGCCGCTGCGATACTGGGAAATCGCATATTTTCCCTGGTATAGTGAAATCGGGGTACTAATAAAAAACGAGTACATGAATAATGAACCTCTTTCATGTACTCAGTATTTTATTTCACTCATAAAAATACATAAATTGCAGTAGATATGATTCTTCGTCGGCAATAACACTAATAGTCAATGAATTCTCGCCTTTTGTTCCCATCAACGTGTGCATTGTCGGTCCAATCTCAATTCTCTCAACCTCAAATCCATTTTCCACTAAATATTTGTCATACATTTCCACACTCTCTACAAAATCATCATCTTCTATTTGATAGGATAACGTAATCGAATTTCGACTGTATCCATCATCCTTATCTTTTGGCGATGTGCCGGACATGACTAAAAACTCATTTGTGGGTAGTGAAATATCCTGCGGAAACTCATCCGGAACCTCAGCATGAGATCCCATATTTACTGTTACACCAGATTCTTCCCCTTCATCGCCTGTCGTAATGGAGAGTCCACCCTCATCAGTATCAAGATCAATACTCGATTTTTCACCGTCTTTTCCTTCTATCTCCACGCCATCTTTACTGAGCTTCATTTTTCCGCCATCCCCTGTAGGAATGGATATGCAACCTGTCAGCAATAGCGTGATCACGAGTAAATACATTATACTTCTTAATTTATCCATCTAATTTACCTCCAAATAGTTTCTGGATAAAAACAATTTTCCAGTATATTTAGAATAACGATGGAAAGTTAAAATAACGTAAAGAAGTTGAATATATTATCAAAAATTATTCGCGAATTTGCCCATTCCCTTGAATCACAAACTTGCTCGAAGTAAGCGCTTGAAGTCCCATCGGCCCTCTTGCATGTAGCTTTTGTGTACTAATCCCGATTTCCGCACCGTAGCCAAATTCAAATCCATCAGTAAAACGCGTCGAGGCATTGTGATACACCGCGGCTGCATCTACTTTAGCCAGAAAAAGTGTTGCATGATTTTTATTACTCGTAATAATTGATTCAGAATGACCCGTTCCGTACTTATTAATATGATCAATAGCCTCATTAATAGTTCCAACAACTTTCACGCCAACTGCAAGCCCAAGATATTCTGTGTACCAATCTTCCTCTGTGATCTTTTCCGTGAATGAAAATAGATCGGATACTGTCTGATCCCCGAAAATCTTAACATCATTTTCATGGAGTGCTTGAATAATTTTTTCACCATGTTCAGCAAACCATTTTTCATGAATGACTATCGTCTCGATCGCATTACATACGGATGGGCGTTGAACTTTCGCATTCAGCCCAATCTTGATAGCCATTTCTACTTCAGCAGTTTCGTCTATATACAAATGGCAATTCCCCGCACCCGTTTCCAAAACCGGAACAGTCGATTGTTTCACAACAGTCTCGATTAACTTTTTCCCGCCTCGAGGGATTAACACATCAAGGTACTCATTCAATTGAAAGAGCTCTTTCGCTGTTTCATGACTTGTATCTTCTATTAACTGAACTGCGTCTACCGGAATGACACTTTTTTCAAGCGCCTTGTGGATTGATAGTATGAGCGCTTGATTCGAAAACTTTGCTGAAGAACTCCCTCTTAAAATGACTGCATTTCCAGTTTTTAACGCCAATGTCGCTGCATCAACAGTCACATTTGGACGCGCTTCATATATCATTCCAATAACGCCAATTGGAACACGTTTCTTATTAATGAGTAATCCATTGTCTTTCGTTATGGATTCAATGACTTCCCCGACAGGATCCTGTAATTGCACCAATAACTTTATCCCATCGGCCATTGCTTTAACACGCTCATTTGAAAGCATTATACGATCTAGCACTTCATCTGTAAGACCTTTTTCTTTACCAAGAGTTAAATCCTTTTCATTTTCGGCCAACAAGAAGTCAGTATCAAAAACCAATTGATTGGCAATTAAATTGAGTGCCTCATTTTTTCTTTCTGTAGATATTCCGATTAGTTCCGAACTAACTTCTTTTGCTTTTTTACCTTTCAAATGAACTTCACTTAAGATTGCTACCTCACCCATCTTAAATTCCCCCTTTTATATGCTGACCCATTTTTCACGATGAATTACTTCGACTGGCGTTGAACTTGCACGTTTCGTCTGTTCTTTACTTTTCTTTCCCATCATTTTTATTAAATCATTCGACGAATAAGTTACTTCTCCTTTTCCAATTAACCCATTGAGCCCAAACACTTCTACGATATCTCCACGATGGAAATTTCCTTTTACTTCATAAATTCCAGCTGGCAGTAAATTTTTACTTTTGTATAATATGGCTTCTTCAGCACCTTTATCGACAAAGAGTTTACCCGTTGCCTCCGAGTGCATCGCGATCCATTGCTGACTAATATTGATTGAATTACGAACATGGTTTGAAATATAAGTCCCGTCCCCCGCACCTTCCATGATTTCCAACAACTTATTTTCCCCATACCCTTTGCCTATAAAAACGGGAACCCCAACTGAAAGGGCCGTTTTCGCTGCTAATAATTTCGATTGCATGCCGCCTGTTCCGACACTCGAACCTGAATCTTTTGCAAAGGATAACATTTCATCCGTTATTTCATTGAGGGTTTCAATTTTTTCAGCATTTGCATCTACATGAGGATTTCCAGTATAAAGACCATTGACATCCGTTAATATAATTAATTGATCCGCTCGGATGAAGCCACTGACTAATGCCGACAACATATCGTTATCACCGAAAGTCAATTCCCTGACGGAAACTGTGTCGTTTTCATTAATTATCGGCAAAATACGGCGCTCCAGTAATTCTGTAAGTGTTGCATATGCATTTTTATAACGATCGCGACTTGTGAAATCATCCCGTGTCAGTAGTATCTGTGCGGGTACAATTGAAAACCTTGAGAACTTTTCGATATACGATTGTATCAATAAACTTTGACCGACAGCCGCAGCCGCTTGTCTTCCCTTCAGCGTAATCGGTCTTGCGCTATACCCCAATCTTCCAAAACCAGCAGCCACTGCTCCCGATGACACCAACAGCACTTCGTGTCCTGCTCGTCTAAGTTCCGCGAGTGCATTCACATGATCAGTAAATTTCTCTTGATCAATCTCACCTCGATCATTCGTTAAAGAACTGCTTCCGATTTTTACAACGATGCGCTTTTTTCTCATTTGTCATTTCCCCTATATAGTTTCTAAATTAATGTATGTATATTTATACGAATGGATGAATAATTAACATCTTACTATACATTCAAGAAAAAAGAAAGGGAATTATTCAAATAATCTTCCCGTAGGAAATAATAAATTAATTTTCCCGCAGGAAATCATATAAAAATAATTTTCGACCACACAAAAAACTGCCTATCCCCAAAGATGGGTGATAAGCAGTCCCTTTTTACTTTTTATCTTCAAATTCGATTTTTGTTCCATCTTTAAACTTGATTTCCACTTCGAATTTACTGTAATCATTATTCATATTAAAAACTTCGAGTATTTCCTTAATGGCTTCTTCTTTACCTGTCTCTTGGTTAATCGTCAAACTTTCCACTAACGGGTAAAGTTCATTAAAAGCCTCAGTTCCATTTTTCTCTACCCCATTTATTGAATCCTCAATTTTCGCTTCGACCGTGTTATTCATGTTTTTTTCAAGTTCTGCTTCATATTCATCTTGATTTCCATATTCGATTTCAAGGCTAAATTCTTCATAATCAAGTTCATCCATTTTGGCAAGTTCATCTTCATCACCAGCATTTGTTTCATTTGTGTTTGTTCCAGTATTTTCGTCCGTATCATCTGTTCCATCCGTTCCATCAGTTCCTGCATTTCCATCAGTTCCATTTGTTACATCATCGTTAGTATCTTCAACAGTTTGTTTATCTTGTGTTTGATTATCGTCTTTCTTAGTAGTTCCACAAGCCACAATAACTAATGATAGTGCTAACAATGCGATAAAAAGAGTTATTTTCTTCATTTTATCTACCTCCTCTGTACTTGTTGTTCCCACTTCGGCTTACTTTTACACATTAAACTCAAAAAAAAGCAGCAAATTCTCATCGTTAAAATGGAATTTACTACTTAACTGTTCTTCTTATTTTGACATTACTTTGGCAACTTTTTTTACGACATGTGTACTACCGCCCTGATCTTCTACGCCTTCAATCATCATTGCAATAATATAAGACATGTCATCTGTCGGGTAAGCGACAAAGAAACCATTTTCTTTACCTGATTCGTCTTGTGACGATTTTAGTTCTGCTGTACCCGTTTTGCCCGAAATTTTAATTGAAGGAAGATTAGCGTCTTTAGCAGAACCATCAACTACGACGTCCCTTAAATCCGTTCGCAGTATTGCCGCATTTTCAGGAGAAATAAGTCCCTCTTTCCATACTTCACTTTTTGGCTCATCGGCAAATAGAATCGGTTTGAACATCTTCCCATCATTGATAATTGGTGCATAACTTGAGGCTAAATGGACGATATTCATTAACATTTGACCTTGTCCAAATGATGTATCTGCAAGCTGTCCTTCAGATGCAATCTTTCCATCATTGGAGATTTGTGACTTGCGAAGTGGATAGCTGAAAGGAATTTCTTCGCCAAAGCCGAAATTAGTGAAGCCCTCAAGGAATTTGTCTCTTCCCATGGCCAATGCTTCCATTGCAAAATAGATATTATCTGAGTAAACAAGCGCTTTTTGCAAATCGACTGGATTTGGTGGACTGTATAATCTCGATACTTTGAAATTTCCCCAAGAGCTATCCTTTTGCCATTTATTATCGTTTATTGTATGTCCTTTTCCAGGTTCAAGCGTCCCAGCCGCCAAACCAATTGCTGCTGTAACAGGTTTTATAGCAGATCCAGGTGCATAGGTTGCCGCAAATCTATTTAGCATCGGCTGATTAGGATCCTCGGTCAATTCGTTATAACGGGTTGCACTGACACCTATCGCAAATTCATTTGGATCAAATGCGGGCGAACTTGCCAAAACGAGTGTTTCTCCTGTTTTCGGATCGATGACTGCAGCGGTTCCCGGTTCATGGTTCATTGCTTCAAACGTAGCCTTTTGCAGGTCCGCATCAATCGTTAATGTAATTTTTTCCCCGTCTACTGCAGGCTTTTCGGCAATTGTAATCCTTTCGCCATTATGGTCCGTTTTTTCTATATAAATTATAACGCCGTCTTCTCCGCGAAGCCGTTCCTCTAGGAGTTGTTCTAATCCGCGCTTACCAACAAGGTCTGACTCTGTGTATCCCTCATCTTTGAGCTTTTCTAATTCATCCGCATTAATACGACCAACATAGCCGATCAGATGAGATAATGCATGAACGTATGGATATTCTCTTAGTTCGGCTTTACGCGATAATATACCAGGTATTTGTTTTGCTTCATCGTAAATTGCTTCTTGTGTGAATGCTAAGTTCTTTATGGGAACGAATTGATCCGGTTTAACCCAGCTTTGGTTTAATTGCTTTACGATAAAGTCGGAAGTTGTTCCGAGCAATTTGGCCAGTTTTTCTGCGTCCGCATCTACATCAAATTGTTCAGGCACAATACCTACTTCAATACCGGAACCGTTTATCGCAATTGCTCTATCATTTCTATCAAAGATTTCCCCGCGATTGGATCGAATCGTCGAAACGCCAACTTTGTCCTGTTTCATCAAATCTGGGAGTATAAATGATGGATCCCATTCGATATACCAGTTATCTACCTCATCACGCACTTCGTTTTTCAAAACAACATTCTTTTCAAACTCTATAGTACCTGCGATTGTTTCCATTTTAATCTGAACGGGGTACGTATAACTTTCTTCCTTATTAAAAACCTCTTCCTCTTTTTCGGGTTTGACTTCAGGCTTTTCAAATTCAATTACGACGTCCTTGATTCCCAAATCCTTATATAGTAATTCGGTTCGGTCAACGAACTGTTCCTTGCCAAATGCCTCTTTGGAAACTTCTACAAGATAATCATCGTACATTTTATTGAATTCAGCCTTACTCCATAAATCGACATACTCCCCTAATCTATCAATCGGCGTAATTTCTTTTTCTTCTTTTTTCGTGCAAGCCGATAATAATAAAATCAGAGATAGGAAAATGATAACTCGCATCTTCATAAAACTTACCTCCTTTTACCCTTCTATCTATATGATAACAAAGTATTAGATTTAGTCCTACTTCAATTGTTCACAAAAATAAGATTTATGATAATGAAAAACCGATACTCAAGTTTTTACTTATACTTGATGTATCGGTTAGTGAATTAAACAGCTTTTGTTTTTTTAATTTGTTTACTTCTTAATTGACCGCAAGCCGCATCGATATCGGTTCCTTGTTCATGACGGACACCGCAATTTATTCCTGCATTCTTTAATGTTTCGTAGAATGACTTAATCGCTTCCGGCGTACTTCGACTATATTGTCCATGTTCATCAACTGGATTATAAGGAATCAAGTTCACATAGGACAAATGACGTTTATTGGACAGCAATCTTGCCAGTTGTTTCGCTTCTTCAACATGATCATTGACATCATTCAATAAAATATATTCGAATGTGATTCGACGATTTGTCGTTTCCAAGTAATAATCAATCGATGCCATTAATTTATCAATCGGGAATGCACGGTTGATCTTCATGATGCTTGTACGAAGCTCATCATTCGGCGCATGCAATGAAACAGCCAAATTCACTTGTAGATTTTCATCCGCAAAGTCTCTAATTTTATGTGCTAGTCCACTTGTTGAAACGGTAATATGACGCGCGCCAATTCCAAGACCTTTTTGCGCATTTACAACACGCAAGAAATCCATCAAGTTCGTGTAATTATCGAAAGGTTCGCCAATCCCCATAACGACAATATGACTGACACGTTCATTTAACTCTTTTGCATCAAGATGTTGTTGTACTTTCATAATCTGCTCGACAATTTCACCGCCAACTAAATCGCGGCTTTTTTTGAGCAGCCCACTGGCACAGAAACTACAGCCAATATTACAACCGACTTGTGTTGTGACACAAACTGAATAACCATATGGAAATTTCATCAAAACCGTTTCGATCAAGTTACCATCCTGCATTTTAAATAAGAACTTAATCGTTCCGTCAGCAGACTCCTGCTTGACAGTCTGTTCCAATGTTTGAATGACGAAATGCTCTTCCAATTGCTCGATGCATTCTTTATTTATGTTTTTCATATCACTAAAATTAGTTACACGTTTTTTATAAAGCCAGTCCCAGATTTGTTCAGCACGAAATCGTTTTTGACCGTGTTCAATTAACCATTCAGATAACTGCTCTGGTGTTAAACCATAAATTGATTTTTTCATTTCTTTGCCTCATTTCAAAAAATACAATCCATTCATTATACTACTTTATTACTGAAATTGGAACAAGTTTTTTTACCTAGTGTGTTTTGGGGGTGAGAAGCGTACTTCATGCGACCGAGGAAGGAGTTCGAATGCTAATACGCGGAATTCTAATACCCGGGAAATGATTTCATCTAAAGCGCGGAATTTGTGCAACTAAGGGAGGATTTCGAGCGCGGCCAGACATAATAAAACGGATTATTTACGGTACGTTTAAATCACACCATAAATAATCCGTTATCAATTAAAATAATCGATTCAAAGTCGTTTCATATGCCTCAAGCGTTCGATCAATTTCCCTTTCACCATGAACGGTTGATAAACTATAGCGATTGAGCGGTTTTGTGTACACACCTAGCGATAATAAATGATAATCGATTTCTTTTCGCAAGCCGAAATTGGACTGCTGTAAATCGCGGTAATTCCGGATTTGTTCCCTATCTGTTAGAACTATATTGAATATAGATCCCAACCCAATCGTTTGCGAATCAATTCCTTTTGAAGCGAATAATTGGTTGATTCCTATTTTTAATTTCTCCGTCATGGTAAAAACATGCTGTATTTCATCTTCCAATAAATCAATGGTAGCAAGTCCTGCAGCCAGTATCGTTGGATGGCCATTATACGTGCCGCTATGGAATAGGACATCTTGGGCACTTGAACCTTTACTCTGACTATTATCAAAAACATCCGATGCCGCGGACGGTACGCTAATTTCCATGACTTCTTTTGTTCCGCCAACAATGCCGAATGGAAAACCGCCGCCGACCACTTTTCCCAATGTCGTGATATCTGGTTTGATTCCGTACAGTTCTTGAGCTCCTCCTAGACTAACGCGGAAACCCGTTTTAACTTCGTCAAAAATTAGCAGAATCCCTAATTCGGTTGTTAATTTTCGTAACTCTTCCATAAAGTTCTTTTCCGCAGGAATGAATCCGCCTTGAATCGGCTCTATGATTACGGCTGCAATTTCACCTTTCTCAATCATTAGAATTTCTCGTGTTGCTTCCAGATCATTAAATGGTAAAATAATCGTGTGTTCCAAATGATGAGGATCTACACCTTTAGATTCGAATATTGCAATTGGATTATTAGCAGGGCCTGCTACATTTACGGGTGGATTAATACTTAATAATACTTGATCAAACCCGCCGTGGTAATGACCTTCGAATTTAGCGATTTTATATTTCCCTGTATACGCATAGGCCAGACGAATCGAAAGCAATGTTGCTTCAGTACCAGAATTTGTATAGCGTATTTTTTCCATACTCGGATATAGCTGTTGGATTTTCTGCCCCATTTTCACTTCTAAACGATGCGGTGTACCGAACAATAAAGTTCCATCTTCTGAAATTTGTTCTTGAATCGCTTTCAATACCTTCGGATGACCATGCCCTGTCATCAATGCACCATAAGACAGAAGATAATCTACGTATTCATTTCCATCAATGTCTGTCAGATAAACACCCGATCCTTTTGCCATAACTGTCGGATACGGTTCGAAAAACTTAATATTTGCGGTTACGCCGCCTGGCATGACTTTCTTAGAGGACTTTGAAAATTCAAGTGATTTAGGCGTTTTACCAATATACGCTTCCATTCCTGATAACACTCCACTTTGATTCATATAACGATCCTCCAATCGTTTATTTTTGACGAAGAAAAAGCTAACCCACCATGGATTAGCTTCACATCTTAAACGGTTATGGCACTCGATTCTAATTGGTCTTTAGCTTCATCAGGTCTTCTTGATTGGATAAACCAAATTGCAGCTAGTAAAACGAATCCAATTGCACTGGTCATCAATTCAGGAACAATTAACATTAGACCCCCGCCAAATAAAGCGACTCGTTCCCAGATTCTTGAACTTCGTGCAAAGTAACCAATAACTGCACTACTCACACCTATCATGCCTAAAATTGCTGTTGTTACAGCAAGTAATAATTTAAGCGGCGTCGCATCGACAAGTACCAGAATTGGATTGTAGATAAATATATATGGGATAATGAACGCCGCAATGGCTAATTTAACAGCGGTGACCCCAGTTTTAAATGGATTTCCTTTCGCAATTCCAGCTCCCGCATATGCCGCTAAACAAACAGGCGGCGTAATGTCTGCAACAATTCCAAAATAGAAAACAAACATATGCGCAGCTAGCGGCGCGACCGCAAACTCATTAATAAGCACAGGCGCTGCAATCGTCGCTGTTACTACGTAATTTGCTGTCGTTGGAAGACCCATGCCAAGAACGATACATGCAATCATCGTGAAGAATAGCGCAAAGATAAGATGTCCGCTAGATAATGCAATAACCCCTGCTGCAAATTTAGAGCCTAACCCAGTAATACTAACAACTCCTGCTATGACTCCCGCAGTTGCAACAGCTGCAATGACTGGAAGCGCAACTCTCGCGCCTTGTTCCAATACATTAACAATTTCGCGGATATTCATTCGTGATTCTTTTCGCACATAGGCCACCAGAAAAGCCGAAAGAATTCCGTATAACGCCGCACGTTGTGGCGTATACCCAATCATGATTGTTCCAATGATAACGACTAATGGAATCAGCATATAGCCGTTTTTTATCATTAAATCCTTGAATATAGGTAATTTATCTTTTGGCATTCCATATATTTTAAGTCTTTTCGCTTCAAAATGTGTTCCGATAAATATACCTGTGAAATAAAGGATTGCCGGCACGAGCGCTGCCAACATGATCGTTGCGTAAGAAACGCCCAAATACTCCATCATGATAAAAGCCGCGGCCCCCATCATCGGCGGCATTATTTGACCGCCTGTTGATGCAGAAGCTTCGGTAGCACCCGCAAATTCTGGCGTAAAGCCTGCTTTCTTCATCATTGGAATAGTAAATGATCCAGATGCAACTGTGTTCCCTACTGAACTACCAGAGACTGTTCCTTGTAGTGCACTCGCTACAACTGCCGCCTTCGCTGTTCCACCGGTATAACGGCCAGTCAATGCAAAAGCGATATCATTAAAGAACTTGCCAATAGGGGTGTGAACTAATATAACCCCGAAAAATAAAAAGAGATAAATAAACTTTGCTGAAATTTGAATCGGTGTTCCAAAAACACCACTTTCTTGGAACCAGAGATTCGGTGCTAGTCGTTCAACCGAAAATCCAGGATGCGATAAAATTTGCGTTGGAATATAATTTCCAAAAACAGCATACAAAATAGCCGTACTCGCCACGATTACAATTGGCAACCCGACAGTCCTTCTCGTCGCTTCAAGGACGAGAAGGATGCCTAGGATTGAAATAAAGACATCGGGCATGCTATAGCCCGAGATTCGACTTTGTAAAATAGAATCAAAGAAAATTATTTTATGGTACGCCACATACATCGCGGTAAAGGCGAGGATGAGGTCATACCAAGGAACGGTTTTCTGCGTGTTCATCCAGGCTTTTTTGGCTGGATATAAGAGAAAAACAATTCCGAGTGCCGTGCCTAGATGAATGGCACCTTGTTTCTGCGTTGGAAGTGTTCCCGAATACCCTGTGTACAAATGAAAGATTGTTAACGCGACGCCGAGAAATGTTACGACCCACGCCCATTTTCCAATTTGAGTACGAAATTGATTTTCCTTATCATACTTTTCAAGGATTGCTTGTGCATCGACTTGCTGATCATTTTTCATGTCGCGTATCCCCTCTCATTTCAAATGGTAATTGTTACAATTACTTTAAATCATCAAAGCTAGTGATTTTAGTTTTTTCTCTAGTGACAATTTGGATGACCTCTGGATAAATATGTCCAATGAATGCTGCATTTTTCACTTCATTGTCCTTGAAATCCGCCTCGCCGTTTAGCGCTTGCCCAGCAGGTACATGAACTGCCATTCCTAAGTCCATATGCCCGTCACGAATACTTGCCAAGTTTTCCACCGAAGCACCTGTTTCTGTATTCGTCACATTAATACCGTCTACATGTTTATTCCAAATACTAGCCATTTCTCCGCCAAGTGGATAATACGTTCCACCTTGACTTCCTGTTCCCAGGATAAGTTCGGACTTTCGGTCACTTTCATTTGCCGTTAGCTCAGCGACTTCATTGTCGACAGTTAAGCCTTGTTCTTCATAATATCTTTTAGCGCCAGGATGGATTAATAACCCTTCAGCACCGCGAAGCGCATTTTCAAGCGTCATTTGTTTAGCTTGATCATGTGTATTTTCACTTGCATTTTCAACCATGATTTTCGCTAATTGATAGCCAAGCTCTTCATCAATGGTATCTGTGTTCCCCATTAGAATTGCGTAAGCGGTTACAGTTTCAACATCTTCCGTCAAGAAATCATACGTATCCTTTGGAATAGTCAGTCGTCTGTACCCTGAATTTTCCTCGATGTACTTAATTGCTTCGTCAGAAAGGCTTAGCATTTTCACATCTTTGGCAGAAGCTTGTAAACTTTCGATACTACCCGCCGGCAATCCTAGAATCCCAATGGAAACATCGATATTTCCATCTTGAACGCCGTCTGCTGCATCTCCAAATCCTTCTTGGAATTTGTTGTAATCTTCGTCTTCAATACCATAAGCTTCTAAAATCAGTTTCGATACGTTATTCGTTTCACTCGCTGGTGGCCCAATTGCGATATTCTTGCCTCCACCGCTACATGCTGAAAGAACAACAAGTAAACCAATGACTAGAAATAATAAGGCGCGCATTTTCGTCTTTTTCAACTGAATTCCCCCTTGTAGTATATTTCCTACAACTCCAGTAAGCTTGTACTCGTGGAGATAATCCTGATCAATTGTAAGTGCCCACCGAAAGATAGTAGCTTATTATAGATTATACTATTAAACTATTTAAATACAACGACTTTTCCATATAATCTGACTAGACACTGTTGAAAAGAAGCAAACTTTCCTTTAACTAAGGGATTCTTCTATTTAACATGTGTTTTTATATTTTTTATTCCTTTACTATATGAAATCATTAAGCTTTATATAGGAAATCCGATTCATTTATAGGTAGGCATTTCCATGATTGTTTAAAGACAGCGAAATGGAGGTATATAAGAAGTAAGAAATAAATTTGGAGGGAATATTAGATATGAAATCTATCGTAGAAAATGCAGTTCAAGCAAAAGCAGAAGTCGAGAAATTGGAGATGCAAGGCTATTCTCGAGATGACATTTACATCTTTGCACACTATAAGGAAAGAGAAGAAGATATTTCCGATGCATTAGACACAGAAGAAGTCGGCATGAAGGAACAAGGATTTCTGGATAGCATGAAAAACTTAGTTTCTTCTCGCGGCGATGAATTGCGTAGTAAAATGGAAGCTGCCGGTTTAACAGCCGAAGAAGCATCAGATGCTGAGAAAGAATTGGATCACGGAAAACTTGTTGTGATTGCAAAAAGAGATTAAATATTACTCACATCCGCCCCACTCCTAAACGAGTGGGGTTTTTGTCATTTTATCGAGCTTTTCATACATTATTGTGTAAATGTCTTCAATAATTCGGTATCATAGACTAGAAGGTGGGTGTGAGTCTTGGAAAATAACTTTGGAAAAATCGGCGTGGTTGCTGGCCTGTCAACTTTTGTTTTATTAATCGTCGGGATTCGAAACGTATTGGGTCAACCGATTGAAATATTAAACTTTGTTGCTTTTTCCGTTTTCGGATTAATTATTGGAATTATTGTGGCATCAATATTATTTTACAAATTAAAAATCGCATTTTATATGTTCAGTTCTTTTCTATTGATTGCTCTTTTAGAAATGTTTCGAAGCTTCATAGTGAATGCGAATGGACAAGGCGATTTAATTGGTATCCTATCCCTATTTATCATTACGTCGTTTGGACTTGGCCTTTCGTTAATTGTCCAATTCATTGTCATTTTACTGAATAAAAAAAAGAACGCAAACTAAAAATCTCACGCATCGAAACGGTTGTACTCGTTTCGATGCCTGAGATTTTTCTTATGATGCATTATTATTTTGATTATTTTTATGTTTTAAGACTGCCATGACCAAATTAAATATAGCTAAAATCGCGAATAAAATTGCAAATCCATATTGTCCGTTTTCATATCGATTATACGCAAAATAACCCATAAACAAAGCTAATCCAATATCTAAAAATTTTGACCCCAAAGTTCATAACCTCCTCAAGCCTAAAAGCATTTACTATATTTAGTATACATGATTTAGTTTTAGTCCACGCCTATATATTCAACATTGGCCATGCTACGGATACCACCGCTCAGTTCTTTTACATGACCAGTTTCGGTTAACTTCATGCTGTTACCATCGATAAAGATGAATTCAAATTTTGGAAAACCGTCGCCAGGTATACGATCATAATAAAACGCTTTTTCTATTTCATCCCAATTATAGGTGTGCTTTTCTTTTGAAAAAAGAGTTCTATATGAAATTGATTCATTTGATAAGACCGTGTAGGTTGATGATGCAAGATAGAATGAAACAACACTTGCTAGTACAAAAATAATGCTTAAAATAATTGAATTCTTTTTTAAATCTAAAAAGAAGAGAATTGCTGAGGCCAACAGTAAGAATATAAAAGCAATAATATAAGCTACATACCCCTCCCCTGGTACAATGACACCCCAATTATTGGGGGAATAGTACAAGGTATCTGCAACAGCCGATGGTATTATCAAAAGGAGTATAGGAGATATAAGCAGGATGACGATTGCAATTGCCATAAATACATGTCTTGTCTCATAAACCCTTCCCAATTTTTATCACCCCTCTATACCATATATTCTAATAGATCTTCTGATATGTAAATAGGAAAACTAAAACCACTTACATGATTTTGGCCATGTAAGTGGTTTTAGTTAAGATTATCTGCGCCTTTTCAATAATTCATTTTTAATATCTGATAAGCTAACATCCGAAATTTCCATTAGCACAAGCGAATGATAGAGTAGGTCAGCAAGTTCACTAGTTAATTCGGCTTTATCTTCATTTTTAGCACCGATAATTACCTCGCTCGATTCTTCACCGACTTTTTTGAGCACTTTATCGATTCCTTCCCGGAAAAGATAGGATGTGTATGATTCTTCTATCGGATTTGCTCGGCGATTTTTAATTTCGGCGATGACTTCGTGCACGATTTCGCGGTTTGAAGTTTCAACTTCAAAGCTCGTTTTATAAAAACAAGATTTCTTGCCGGTGTGACAAGCAGGTCCCAACGGTTCGACTTGAACAAGAACCGCATCGCTATCGCAATCAAACGAAAGTTGCTTCACGATTTGACGGTTACCGGATGTTGCGCCTTTATTCCATAATTCTTGTCGTGAACGGCTGAAGAACCATGTTTCTTTTGTTTCTATCGTTTTCGTTAATGCTTCTTCATTCATATAGGCTAACATTAAAACCTTTCCGGTTCGGCTATCTTGTACGACAGCGGGAATGAGCCCTTTTTCATCGAATGAAATCGATTCAATTTCTATCGTCATTGTCCATCAGTCCTCACTCGTTAGTTTTCAAATAGTCTTTTAAAGTACGGATATTGATTTCATTGTAATGAAAAACAGAAGCTGCCAATGCCGCATCCGCTTTTCCTTCTGTCAAAACTTTATCGAAGTCTTCCATCTTCCCTGCACCGCCGCTTGCCACAATGGGAATACTAACTGCATCGGCGATTGTACGATTAAGTTCCAGATCATAGCCTTCCTTCTCGCCGTCCCCATCGATACTATTAACAACCAGTTCACCTGCACCTAGTTGCTCACCTTCTATTGCCCACTCTATGGCATCTAGAGCCGTATCTACCCTTCCGCCTTTACTAAATACATTCCATTTCGAGGGACCGACTCTCTTTACGTCCATCGATAAGATAACCCGTTCAGAGCCAAATTCGTTTGCAGCGTCTTCTATAAATTGAGGGTTTTCAAGTGCTGAACTATTAATAGATACTTTGTCCGTTCCGACGTCCAATAAATTTTGTATATCTTCGAGCGTTCGAATCCCTCCGCCGACGATGAATGGAATAGGAACTTCTTTCGCGATTGTGGCAATCGTTTCTAAAAATAATGGTCGATTATCGGTGGAAGCTGTAATATCATAAAATACAAGTTCATCCGCACCGTCTGCCACATATTTCTTTGCTAAATCAATTGGATCTGCAACTTCTCGAATGTTTTCAAACTTCCGGCCTTTGACGACTTTGCCTTTATCAACATCTAAACATGGAATAATTCGTTTACTCTTCATTCCCGTTTCCCCCCAGAAGTTCGTCTAACGTCACAGTACCCTCATAAAGTGCTTTCCCCATGATTGCTCCATATAGATCCATCTCTTTTAACAGTTCAAAATCATTTTTGGTAGTAACTCCGCCCGAAGCAATAATATCAATGGATGATGCTTCATTAATTACTTTTAGTTCCTGAAAGTTTGGTCCTTGCATCATACCGTCTTTTAAAATATCAGTATAAACGACTGTTTTTACACCGATTTCAGCTAGATCTTTTATTAAGTCGGTTGCTAATGTATTGCTTGTCTCGGTCCAACCATCTGTAGCGACCAATCCTTTGCGTGCATCAATCGAAACGGCGATTTGATCACCGTATTTTTTAACTGCCTCTTCCAGAAAAGAACGATTTGTAATTGCCGCTGTCCCAATAATAATTCGACTGACACCATTTTCTATATGCTCATCTATGATTCCCATTGATCGAATTCCGCCGCCAACTTGGATTGGAATTGAAACAGCTTTTGCAATTTCTTGGATTGCGAGTCGATTTGAAGAATCACCTGTTTTTGCACCGTCCAGATCAACAATATGTATGTACTCCGCCCCTTGTTTCTGCCATTCTAGCGCCATTTTAGTCGGTGAATCACCGTAAATAACTTCTTGATTATAATCACCTTGTATTAAACGAACACACTTCCCATTTCGTATATCAATTGCAGGAAAAAGAATCACGTACAATCGCCTTCTTTCGGATTAATAATAATAAAATCAATTTTATATTACCTAAAGCAATACTGTTTCATGTTCAATCACCAAGTTCTTAATATGCTTGCACTCTGGTAGGGTTTGCTTGCATTCAATGATGATTTGCTTGCAGACCAGCCGTGTTTCCTTGCACTTATCAACCATTTGCTGGCACTCAAACGATTTTGCTTGCAAGTCGGGACTATTCACCTAGCGTCATATAACTTAATTTCCTGGATGCGTCCGCCTTGAACGGAAATTCACACTACTTACAACAATCCTTTTGTCGATGGAATCCCTTTAACATCGGGATTGATCTTACTAGCTGCACTTAACGCACGGCCAAACGCTTTAAATATCGATTCAATAATATGGTGCGTATTTTTTCCATACTGTAAATTAATATGTAACGTCACTTTTGCATGGCTAACGAACGCCTGGAAAAACTCTTCGACTAATTCAGTATCGAATTCCCCCACTTTGTCTTTTAACCCTTCAACATTGTAGACGAAAAATGGACGCCCGCTAATATCAATCGACACTGTCGACAAGGCTTCATCCATCGGAATCGTCACATTCGCATACCTGTCAATTCCTTCCTTCGTTCCAATACTCTCATTAAATGCCTGTCCTAATACGATGCCGATATCTTCGACTGTGTGATGTTGGTCAACCTCAATATCGCCGTCACACTTAACTTTCAAATCAAATAAACCATGCTTCGTAAATAAAGTCAGCATATGATCAAAAAATCCAACACCAGTTTGAATTTTTGTTTCCCCACTACCATCGATTGAAAAATCTAATTCAATCGATGTTTCTGCTGTTTCTCTTGAAATTGATGCACTACGCATTTATTTGTCCGCCTTTCGAATCGCAATTGAATTTGCATGGGCCGATAACCCTTCTGCATTTGCTAAAGTGATAATATCATCCGCAACATCCAGTAATGCTTTCTCGGAATAATGAATGATACTTGATCGTTTAATGAAGTCATACACGCCAAGCGGCGATGAAAAAGTCGATGTTCCACTTGTCGGCAATGTGTGATTTGGACCTGCTATATAATCACCTAATGCTTCTGGTGAGTGGTTCCCTAGGAAAATCGCACCTGCATTATCAATGAATTGCATTTGTTCCATCGGATTCGCAACCATTAGCTGTAAATGTTCAGGCGCTAATTTATTTACCAAATCAAATGCTTCATTTAATGAATCAACTAATACAATCCGTCCATTTTCAGCAATCGACTCTTCAATAATAGTTTTCCGTTCTAATATAGCCGTTTGTTTCTTTACTTCTTCGCATAATTCTTCAGTAAATGATTGACTTGTCGTAATACAAACTGCAGTTGCCTGTTCATCATGCTCCGCTTGCGACAATAGATCAGCAGCCACAAATCGTGGAACAGCGGTTTCATCCGCAACAACGCAAATTTCACTTGGACCGGCAATCATATCAATCGCCACATCTCCGAACACCCACTTTTTCGCACGTGCAACGTATGCATTACCAGGTCCGACAATCTTCGCAACTTTTTGTACCGTCTCCGTTCCATATGCCAATGCCGCAATTGCCTGTGCTCCGCCAACTTTATAAATCGTCTTAATCCCGACTTCAGCTGCAGCAACAAGAACATGCGGATTGATTTTCCCATCTTTCCCGGCAGGCGTCGTGACTGCAATCTTTTTGACACCCGCTATTTTTGCAGGAATCGCATTCATCAAAACAGTTGAAGGGTACGTTGCCTTACCACCTGGCACATAGATTCCTACACTAGCGAGGGGTGTAATTTTTTGTCCAAGTAATATGCCGCTTTCTTTCGTTGTAAACCAAGACTTTTCAGTTTGTTCTTCATGGAATGCTTTTATATTTTTATGAGCTTTCTTGATTGCGCGAATAAAATCCCCATTGACAAGCGTTCTCGCTTCAATTATTTCTTCTTCTGACACGAGCAAATCATCTAGCATTACATTGTCGAATTTAGCCGTAAATTCTTTCAGTGCCGCATCGCCTTTTTCCCGGACTTCTTCAATGATGTTCAGTACAGTTCGATCTAATTCTTCATTATTTCGGCTTGTTGTACTGCTATATTCCAATTCTGCATTATATTGTTCGCCAGTAAGTATCTTCAAATCCATCACTCCAATACTGCTTTTACCTTTGTAATAAACTGTTCAATTTGGTTCGTTTTTGTAGCAAAACTCGCTTTATTCACAATGAGCCTTGCACTAATATCGACAATTTTGTCCAATACGACTAGCCCATTTTCTTTCAATGTTGTTCCCGTTTCTACAATATCGACAATCACTTCGGATAAACCGATTAGCGGCGCCAATTCGATGGAACCGTTTAGCTTTATCGTTTCAACTCGAATCCCTTTTCGATCAAAAAATGCTTTTGTAATAAGAGGATACTTCGTCGCGACTGTTAAAGGAGCCCCGTTTTGAAGCTTTTGTGTCGGAAACCCCGCAACGACGACTTGGCATTTCCCAAGGTTAAGATCCACCATTTCATAGACATCAGGCTGCACTTCCATAATCGTGTCTTTTCCGATAACCCCAATATCCGCAGCACCTTTTTCAACATATGTAGTTAAATCTGCAGTTTTCACAAAGATTAACTTAATCGTTTTTGTTTCATCATAAATGACTAGTTTCCGACTTTTATTATGATAATCTGGAAAGTTCAGTCCTGCTTTTTCGAGTAGTTTCATTGCCTGTTTTGACGTACGTCCAGTCGCAATGGCTAATGTTAGATAATCCACTTACATTGCTCCTTTCGCACCATTCAATAACTTAATTAATTCATTTAAGGATTGGAATGAAGTTTGTTCTTCCCGATACTTAAATACATTATTTTTAGATGAAATCGTTAATTGATAAATACTATTTTGTACATTCGATAATGCTTTTTCTATCGGATAAGATAGAACTGTATAGTTTCGCTCACGTAATTCATTGGCGATTCGAATGGATTCTTTTAAATTTTCATCATCGTAAAGTATTTTAATATCAATCGGTGTTCTTGGTGAGACTGTATCGGTTGTTAAAGCTGTTACGAGTGACTCTACTTCACAAGCAAAACCTATTGCCGGTAAGTCCGCGCCGAATTCATCGCCTAACTGGTTGTAGCGGCCTCCCATTAAGACCGGCTTTCCAAATTTCTCGACAAACCCTTGGAAAATAACGTCCGAATAATAACCCATGTGATTGATAAGCCCTAAATCCAGAACGATATTATTTTCCAAACCGTATAATTTAAGAATTTCATAGACAGTTAAAAGATAGTCTAGCGTTTCGTCCATTTTTACCGTTTGGACTATATTCCGTGCTCTTTCGCTCACATCCGCGGGATTTCCATATAACAAAGGAATTTTAATAAGCGCTTCAATGACGTCTTCCCTTATATCAAAATTACGAAGGAAAGGTTCGATCTCTACAATGTTTTTTGCCTGAATTAAACTTTTAAGTTGGCCCACATCATGATCAGCTAAATTAATCATTTGGATTAATTCAGTAAAAAAACCAGCGTGACCCATTTCGATTTTAATCTCACTGAAACCTAAATCTTTTAAGGTATGGCAAGCAAGCGCGATTACTTCCGCATCTGCTTCAGGAGATGTTTCACAAAAATACTCTACGCCTGCTTGAGTCCCTTCAATGCTGCCATCTTCAAATGATGGTTGTCTGAAAACGTCTTGTACATAGTAGTAACGTAAATCATTTGGTAGTTTTGGATAGTTGTCTGCTAGTTGTTTTGTAATTGGAACAGTTACATCCGGTCGAAGGACAGCAACTTCACCCGTTCGATCGATTATTTTAATCATTTCTTTTTTATTGATGGAACTTTTCACTTGCGAATACAGATCGTATTGTTCAAACATCGGTGTTTTAATTCGTTCATAGCCATATGTTTTAAAACGTTTATTGATCGTTTTAATCGTACGTTCATACTTTTGATAGTCTTTGACATTTTGGTCATTCATTCTATAATCATTATACAATCGTAATTTTCACACCTTTCCGTCGAACACTTTACCACTTTACTAGAGTGAAGTTGTTTATTACTATAGTATATGAAATACTGATTGTCAACACGAGGAGGAATTTTAATGTTTGATTACCATATGCATAGCCATTTTTCTGCCGACTGCTCTACCTCAATGGAAGAAATGGTCGTTGGTTCCATTGAAAAAGGTCTGAAAGAAATTTGTTTTACTGAACATATCGATTATGAGTATCCAGATGAAACCATCGTTTTCGATCTCGATTTACGTGAATACAGCGATACGATTACGAGTTTGCAAAAGAAATACGATGGACAAATTCTTTTGAAAAAAGGAATCGAAATTGGCGTACAGCCTCACTTACTACATAAATATGAAACTTTAATGGACAATGAAGCATTCGATTTTGTCATTTGTTCGATGCATACGACCGAAAAGAAAAGTTTGCATTACGGGGAAATTTTTGAAGGACGCACCATTGAAGAAGCCTATAAAATCTATTATGATGAACTGTTTGACTGTGTAAAAAACTTTAAAGGATTTAATGTGTTAGGACATGTCGATCTTGTCAAACGCTATTCAAAAGAACAGCCATCCGCACGTTTCCATGATGAATTATCGGCCATTTTCAATGAAATTATTCCTGCAGGGAAAGGCATCGAGTTAAATACATCGGGTGTTCGTTATGGACTGCCACACGCTATGCCGAGCGATGACGTATTAAAGCTATATAAACAATGCGGTGGTGAAATCATTACACTAGGTTCAGATGCACACCGCGTGAAGGAAATCGCATTTGATTTCAAAGAATCTTTGGAGTTGCTGCAATCAGTTGGATTTAACTATATTGCAACATTTGATCAACAACAACCGACATTTCGTGCGATTGACGAATTATAAAAACTGCCAAATTCCTTCTTATTTTTAGCAGGAATTTGGCTTTTGTTCTTTGACAATGGCTTACCTATTCATACATATTGTATTATTTTGATAATGCGATTTTTATATGGGCTAAATGGTGTTCTTCGTGCCAAGCTAATTTTGCAACTTTTGTAGCAACTAATATTTCACCGTTTTCCTGATGAGTAAAAGTTCGATTCAATTGTTCTTCAGTTAAACTAT
Source organism: Sporosarcina sp. Marseille-Q4063 (assembly GCF_018309085.1). Taxonomy (GTDB): domain Bacteria; phylum Bacillota; class Bacilli; order Bacillales_A; family Planococcaceae; genus Sporosarcina. The sequence goes on from NZ_CP070502.1 coordinate 903,021, forward strand.
CTCCTAAAGATACGATGCGCTCATTTATACCTTCTAGCATTTTAATAGAACTTTCTATGGGAAGCTTGGTATCCGGTTGAATCGCCCACTTGTCTTGATCAAAAGCTGGTACTGTTGGATTCTCATCTGTTAAAGCCAGCTTCAAACGTTGATACATATTCAACTGTGAATCCGCAATGTGATGAACAAGTTGACGAACTGTCCAGCTACCATCACGATAGGTTTTGCTTAACTCCTCATCACCTAATGGGTCAACAGTTTCCCTTAATCGAAACGTGTAAGTTTCGATTTTCTTCAGCCACGCTTGAATGTTATCTAATGTAACTTTTTCAGGTACATATAATTGCCCAATTGGGTATCTTAAATCCATTTTCAATCCCCTTCCCCTTATTCGTTATATTTAATTTATTTATTATTACATATATTGTTTCAAAGTTATCTTTATATTTCAACATAAGTGAATCCATTATAGAAACAGTTTATATAAAATATACCCAACTATTAATACAACAATCACTATCCCCATGCCTTTCCAGCCCATACCGCTTGCTAAGTCAGTTAGATTCCCGCTACTTCCCCTATTTACTGCATCACGTAGAGAACCAGTGGGATTGTTTTTTAGTTCCTTTTGTCTTAGTCGTTCTCTTCTGTCTTCAGGCGTTTCTTTGTGATTATTCAAACTAAGCCCCCCATAAAAATATTTTCATGATACTATCAAATTACCAGATATATCTATACATTCACACCTTTTTGGACATTTCTAAATTCTTTCATTGTTTTTCGTTACGGATTTTAGATTGCTGCGTCTAAGTAGAAATTGCGGGGTGAAATGGATGTCTTGTGAAAAGTGGTTTGACGACTATGCAGAAACGATATATAAGATAATACCGTGTTCATCTTAGTCGATCAATGGTGGAGAGGTATAGATAGTCGTGATTATGGGCCATTACCAATTGAAAAAATTGAAGGTATTGTAATTGGATATGAAGAATAGAAAATGTATGTCGTGGTCCTTTTTACTCTAATTATTCTAACGTACCTATTCGCGAAAGAAGCTACTACTGACCTTATCGCGTAGCTGCTCCTTTTTCATTTGTAGGGTCCCCCCCACGGGAAAGCGTCTGCCCAACACGAAAACAGCTTATACAGAGAAAAACCGAGGACTTGAGCAAAAGTCCTCGGTAATATATTTTAATCATTCACCTTCCAGCACAGTGATTAAACTAAAACAGCTTCCGGAATAACACCTTTACGAACTTGTTTTGCTGGGTGTTCATCTGCGAGTTGGTCTCTACCAAATAAATTATTCCGGAACGTTCCATCCTCATACTCACGGCGGACTAGTCCCCGCTCTTGTAGAACCGGAACAACAAGCTCTACAAAATCTTCAAATGAACCAGGTGTAATTGAATAGACAATATTAAACCCATCAATATCCGCATAGTCCATCCATTCTTCGAGCGTATCAGCAATCTGCTCTGGATCACCGACGATTAATTCTCCGAGTCCGCCAAGGGCCACTTTTTCAGCTATCTCATGGACTGTCATCCCTGCAAAACCTTGTAAAATAGATCGCATTGCATCATTTTCAATGTACTCGACTTTTTGGTTTGGGTCTAGTTCATCTAAATTGATACCCGTCCAGCCGCCTACCAAGGCAAGCGCCGCTTCATGACTAATATACTGCTTATAATCCTCAAGTTTTGCTACGGCTTCTTCAGTTGTCGGTGCCACAATTGGCGTTACCGTTGTAATCACCTTTACATCATCGGCACTTCTCCCCGAATCCACTATGTCCTTGCGGAACTTCAAAACAATGTCTTTCGTTTTCTCGAGTGAAGGTGAGGATACAAACACTAATTCTGCATGATCGGCCGCAAACTTGCGACCTCGCGAAGACGCTCCTGCTTGGAAAATAACAGGCGTTCGCTGCGGAGAAGGCTCACATATATGATTGCCCGGTACTTGATAGTATTTGCCATCATGATTTATATCATGGACTTTAGAAGGGTCAGTATAAATCCCTTTTTCTTTATCAACGACGACCGCATCGTCTTCCCAGCTTGCTTCCCATAATTTATAAACAACTTCCATATATTCGTCCGCTTTCTCGTAACGTTCGTCATGTGATGTTTGTTGATCGAGCCCGATATTTTTCGCGGCACTATTCAAATAAGAAGTTACGATATTCCATCCGATTCTTCCTTTCGTTAAATGGTCGAGTGTCGACATTTTCCGTGCAAACGTGTATGGATGGTCATAGGTTGTAGAGGCAGTTAGTCCAAAACCAAGATGTTTTGTGACGGATGCCATAACTGGAATCACAAAAGCCGGGTCGTTTACAGGCACTTGCATACCATTAATAATTGCTGGATCTCTCGAATCCTTGTAGACATCATAAACGCCTAATACATCTGCCAAAAACACGCCATCAAATCGGCCTTTTTCTAATATTTTTGCAAGATGTGTCCAGTATTCAATATCTTTGTATCCGGGCGTATTATCGTCTGGATGCCTCCATAATGCGTGTGATTGGAATCCAGCCGTACTCATTTCAAAGGCATTTAAATACATTCTTTTTTTCGACATTGTCTTTTCCTCCTAATAGTTATCACCTAAAGTTTCCGACTAATTGTGATGCGCGTTGCTTTTCTACAATTGCATTGAGCAATTCCTCAAGTTGGCTTTGTAACCGAAATTCGCAATCGGTTTCTTTTATTGGGTTTCCACTACCTTCTTTATCAATTGAAGAATCCTCGAAATAAACACCTTGCGTAGAAACACCTTTTAAATTATGAATAATTGGTTTCAATGAAAATTCAATCGCCAGTAAATGTGCAATACTACCTCCGACCATAAATGGCAAAACAGGTTTATCCCGAAATGCGTTTTCCGGTAACAAATCGAGGAGTGCTTTAAGTACGCCCGTGTACGAAGCCTTGTACACTGGGGAACCGATAATAATTCCGTCCGCATTTTCAACTAGTTCAATGACATTTCGAATCACCGGGCTGTTGAAACGTGCATAAACCAAATCTTTCGGTGGCAAATCAGGAACATCAATATAATCAACTGCAATGCCTTTCTTTTTTAATATGGATTCTACATAACGCAGAACAAGATCCGTACGTGACGGTGCCAATGGACTTCCAGAAATAACAACAATTCTACTCATCATGTCGCCTTCTCTCTGTGTTTTTTGTGATATTTCATAAAAATGAATATAAAAAATCCCCCTTTTCGATAGAAAAGAGGGTTGAATAAATACTATTCCATTGCTCTTATCTTCCAAGGGGTTACCCTTGCTGGAATTAGCACCTTCCTGCAATGCAGAGGTTGCTGAAGCTTCAACGGGCCAGTCCCTTAGCTTCTCTTGATAAGTTTATTAAGTTGTTAGAACAATCATAATACAGTCGACTTTTAATGTCAAGAGCTTAAACATATTAAACCGATTGGAATTTAATTAATAATTTCCATGCAAAAAGCCGAAAGAGTATGGCCTCTTCCGGCTAAAAACTTTTTTAACCAAGCTTGTTATATTGAACTTCAATTGCTGCAAATAGAGCCGATTCTGGTTTCAAGCCAGTCAACTTTTCAATTGCAACTTCGATTCCTTCTCCCTGAATCGAAGTTTGAATTTCCACAGCATCAGGATCTTCTGCAAAATCATAACGGAATGCAGCTGCAATCGCTGACACTAAATTCTCAGGAACTTCATTAAACAAATCATAATACTGCTGTGCAGGGCCGATGAATCGATCATTCGATTGCAATTTTCGCACTGGGGAACGCCCTACCCTTGTCGTCTCGTCAGTAATAAATGGATTTGCAAAACGTCCGATGATTTTTTGTATATAGAGGTTATGCTCCTCTTCATCGAATTGATATTTCTCTACAAGAAGTCTGCCTGTTTCTTGCAAGACCTTCTCTGTAGTTGCTTTTACATCTTCATTGGCTAATGCTTCATGAATGTAATCTATATTCGCTTGATAGCCCAAATACGCTGCAGTCGCATGTCCAGTATTCACTGTGAATAGCTTTCTCTCAATGAAAGGCTCTAAGTTTTCTACAAAAGTAATTCCTTCAACAGGTGGATTTTCTCCAATAATCTCGGCTGTTTCTACAACCCACTCATAAAATGGTTCTACTTTAACGAGTAACTTGTCTTCATTTACTTCATTTGGCACGATACGATCTACCGCTGCATTCGGAAAACTGAATCGCTGATCAAATATAGTTTTTTCATCTTCACTTAAATGTTCGTAAACCTTCTCTTTCAGAAATGCACTGCCGCCAATCATATTCTCGCAAGCAATGATTGTTAATGGCGTATCTGTGTGAGTTAAGCGTTGCTGCAGTCCCTTAGCCAGAAGATCCGCTATATGCGGCAAGATATTCGGTCCAACCGCCGCAGTGACAAGGTCAGCCTTCCCAACCGCTTCAATCACTAGCTCAGGATTCACCGCGCTATTAATGGCGCGGACATTTTTCACAATTGATTCATCATGCGTCACATTGGCAAGTTGAACAGTATACGCTTGCTTTTTGTTTATCAAGTCGACAATTTCACTGTTCACATCGATAAAGCACGTCTCATATCCTGATTGATACAATAAGCTTCCGATAAAACCTCTTCCTATATTTCCCGCGCCGAAATGCACTGCTTGCATATTAGTTAACCCCTTCAAAGAAAGAAAGAACTTCCTCTTCTGTTGAAGCACTTACGATTTTCTCAACATTTTCTTCTTCTGAAACAACGATTGCGATGTTAGATAAGATTTCTAAATGCTCATCGCCTTTTCCAGCAATTCCAATAATCAGTTTTACAATATTCCCGTCGCCAAAGTCAACACCTTCTGGTACTTGGATAATCGCGAGTCCAGAGTTCTTCACTTCTGTTTTTGCATCGTCCGTGCCATGCGGAATCGCAACAAAATTCCCCATAAATGTAGAAGCCATTTCTTCGCGCTCAAGCATTTTCTCGATATATGCTGGCTCCACGTATCCTCTATCGACAAGTATCTGGCCCGTAAAACGAATCGCTTCTTCTTTGTCCGTTAGCACCTTTTTTAAAACGATATTTTCTGCTGATAAAATTGATAATGACATGACAAACACTCCTTAGTTTTTAATTATTTCATCCACAAACTGTTCCAACTTCGACCCTAAATATGAATGAATTACCTTCTCATCTTCAGATTCGAATAACTCGATACTATGTTCACTTTCGATAATCAATGTACTAATTAAACTCAACACTTCTAATCCAGGCTCGTGATACGGATTTGGTGACAACAACAGTAATACACGACTTATTTCAATGTTGTTTCCGTCCATCGCCTTCATTACAATAGGTTCCCGAAGCGTATGTACTGTAAACGAAGATTTTAGCACTTGTTCATGCTTCGTGTGAAATAATGCCAACTTCGTATCGGGAATCCCTACCCCACCCATTGCTTCCCTTGCAAACAATGCTTCAGTTATAACTTCTGCATTTTGAACGACCTCTTCTTTTTCCAGGTTCTCACACAATTTCCGGATACAAGTTTTCAGCGGGACGGCCTCTCTTTCAATCGTAAGTTGAAATCCGTCTAGCAGGTCAGCTGCAGCTCCTGTATAGAAATGAATTCGCTCCATTCGTGCTGCAATAGCTTCTACATTAGAATCTTGCTTCTTCAATTCAGGCGATGAGGTTTTAATCAGCATTTTCCTCTTTACATATAACCCAATTTGATTAACTTCTTCCACAGTTAAAAATGGACTAACCGTAATATATTCATATGGGAAATCCTCCAAATGAATGGTTGAAATCACTAAATCTCTATCCGAAATTTGAAGTTCATTGAGTTCGAAAACAGAAACGTTCCTTACTTCCTCAATCTCCCGAATTTCGCGCCGGAGCTGCGTTGCCAACATTTTTGAAGTGCCGATGCCGCTTGAACAAACAACATATGCTTTCAAATTGTTTTTTCCTGTCAAACCAAGAATAGCAGATCCAAAATGCATGACTAAGTAGCCTATTTCTTCATCAGGAATCTTTAAATCCAGAAAAGTTTTTTCACATGCTTCGGTAACAATTTGAAATAAATCCTTATAATCTTTGCGTATACTTTGTAGTAGTGGATTCGTAATTCCCATATTTTGTTCAATTCGATATAAGGCTGGCCTTAAATGTGTGATAAGACCTTCCAAAAGCGGCGCATTATTCGTCAAATGATAACCAGAGATTTCTTCCACATTTTCTATCAATTTCTTCGTTTGCATAACGATTGGCAGACTTGGAATCTCGGGCAGATTTTCTTCATTTTCACGAAGCTTAGCCCCTTGTAGATGCATCGTAATATACCCAATTTCAGCTTCCGGAATTTCAATGTTAAAACGTGAAATTAACTGGTTAATTATTTTCCGTGCAGTCTCGTATTCCGGTTCCTGTTTCAGCTGGTTTAAGAAATCTGCATTCATTTCAATTTTTTCGCCTTGCTTAATGCGCTCAATTGCCAACGCTAAATGAACAATCAGCCCGACATATGCATTATCCGTAATTGAAATGAGGGTATCATTTTTTAATTCTCGCATGACATCCTCAATAACGAGCAGCTTTTCTCGATCAACAAGATGCAATAAGCGCTCGGAAATGGCATTCTCTTGAACAGCAAATTTCTTCCCGAGGCTGTCCTCAATTAAAGATAAAAATTCATCCTCTTTTAATGACTTGGCAATCACATAACTAATTGCCCTTCGCTTCGCTTTTTCAGGCCCGCTCAATTCAACGCCATATCCTCTTTTTCTCAGGATCGATAGTTGAAAGTGCTCTAACTGTTCCTCTAATTTTATTAAATCAGCACTAATCGTTGCGACTGTAACGCGTAATTCATTGGCTAAAGTAAATAACTTTACGGGTCCTGCTGCTTCATATAATGTACACAGAATCAGCGTTTGTCTTTCGTCTGCTAAATAATCCTGTAAGGTGAGCGTCATCAGCTTTCTTTTCAGATTTTCTTTACTTTCCTCAGGCCCCGTAATTTGAATACCGACGCCGGTTTTTCTGATTAGCCCAAGATCGTATTCATTCAAAAGCTTTTCAATGCCTTTTAAATCACGATGAATTGTTCGTGGGCTGACGTCAATTTTCTCGGCCAAATCTTTAATTGTTAATTCTTCGCGTTTGTCGAGCAATATTTCCACGATGAGTTTTTCCCTGGCAGAAATAAACATTAGAAACACTCCATTATCACGCTAGATTTTCATCAATAAAACTCAGCTTACATTTCATAAGCTGAGTTTTATGGACTAACTTTATTCCTGCAGCTTGTCTAGAAGTTCATCATATTTCGGGCTGTTCAAAAAGTTTTCAACCGAAATATGGTATGCAGTTGGTACTTTTTCCTGCGCGCGTTCAGTTAAGTCTTTATGGGTAATGACAACTTTTGCATCCGCAGGTAAATTGTTAATCGCCATATTTGAAACGGCGATGTCGAGATCTGCCTTCTTCACTTTGTTTCTTAATATGCCGGCACCCATGGCACTGGAACCCATTCCTGCGTCACAGGCGAAGATAATGCTTTTGACGTCAGAAAATGAAATTTCCTTTGTTGGTTCTTCCACAACTGGTTGTTGCATCAGATTTGCTGCGCGACTTTCTTTTCCTTTTAATGCAGACGTCTTTTCCGTCGCTTTCGCTAACTCATCATCATCTTCATCTGATTGTTTGGCAGTCTTTAAAATAAGTGCTGCTATAATGAAGGACACGGCTGTTGCGACCAGAACTCCCGCAATGACACCAAAATAACCGCCTCTCGGCGTAAGCGCAAGAATTGCAAAGATGCTCCCTGGTGAAGCCGCTGCCACTAATCCCGCTCCTAATAACTGGAACGTAAATACGCCAGCTGCTCCCCCGGAAATTGCCGCGACCAATAGTAGCGGTCTCATCAAAATGTACGGGAAGTATATTTCATGAATTCCACCAAGGAAATGAATAATACCTGCACCGGATGCAGTTTGTTTCGCCATACCTCTTCCGAAAAACATATAAGCTAGTAAAATTCCGAATCCTGGTCCCGGATTCGACTCTAATAGAAAGAGTATGGATTTTCCAACTTGCGCGGATTGTTCAATCCCAATCGGGCTTAACACACCATGGTTGATGGCATTATTTAAGAACAATACTTTTCCTGGTTCAATAAATACACTCGCGATCGGCAGTAAGTTTGCATCGACGATTACTTGAACACCTGCTGCAAGCGATTTATTTAACCCCTCCACTAAAGGACCAATTCCTTTATAAGCGACAAGCGTTAAAGCACCTCCAATAATTCCTGCTGAGAAATTATTGACGAGCATCTCAAAACCTGACTTCACTTTTCCTTCGATCAATTTATCAAACTTCTTAATGACCCATCCACCTAAAGGTCCTACAATCATCGCTCCAAGGAACATTGGAATATCTGCACCAACAATGACACCCATTGTTAATGTCGCACCGACGACTCCCCCGCGAATATCATAAACAATACGTCCACCTGTAAAACCAATTAAAATTGGCAATAAGTAGAACAATATTGGATCTACCAGTTCTGCAAAACTTGCATTCGGTCTCCAACCTGTCGGGATGAATAACGCGGTGATTAATCCCCAAGCGATAAACGCGCCAATGTTCGGCATGATCATGCCGCTTAGGAAACTTCCAAAACGTTGAATCCTAACTTTAATATCTTTTTGTTGTGGTTCTTTTGTCATTTAGGTAAACTCCTTTCTTAAGTTTTCATATGACACGAAAATCTTTTATTGATTCTTTTCAATAGTAAAGCGTTTTCACTCAATAAGCTATTGAATGAAAACGCCATTTTGTCACATCTATTGTTGCCATCTTTTTTATTGTAATTACTAAAATTGAAGATTGATCACATTTATAAATCCCCTATTTTTATTACACATAAACTTAATTTAAGAAAAAAAGAAATCATTATTTCTTTAGTGTAGCTAAAACCTCATATCCGCCATTGATTATAAAAACCGCCTTATCGTATTACTTTATAATTTTTCGATTCAAAGTTTCTTCCATCAACGCCCAAGCCTCATCACAAGTTGGAGTAGTTAAGTATGGTTCAAATCCATAATTCAAGTACATATTAACCGCTTGGTAACTCGTCGTTTGCGATGTTAGATAAGCTTTCGAATGATGACGAGCCAAAATATTCATCGCTTCGCTCAATAATGGCTTTGAAAGTTTTCTACCTTGATATTCCGGCACCACACCTACCCAGTGGATTCTACCTAATCCTTCTCCATAGCCTGCTAAATCGCCGTACCAAGCAGTCGTCGTAGCAATTGCTTCTCCATGCTCATCTTCTATGAATAAACAACGTTCAGTCATTTCATCAATATGCGCGCCAAATTCTTTCTCGAAACGTGCAAGCGCAGCTTCTTCATCTTTAAATTCTTCTACACTCGTTTCAATCCTTGCCCAATCCTGCTCGTCCCCTTTTTCAAACAACCTTATTCGAAATCCAGCCGGAAGCGAATATTGAGGAATATCTAACATATCTTTTCTCACCATAGCAAGTTTAAGTCTTTTCATGAAAGCAACTCCTTGTCGTTAGTAACTGTTTTTTAAATATACAAATCATCGTAACATATCTTATAACGTTAAAAAGGAAATCAAACGGCGATTCTAAGTTATGCTTCTATATTACTAAGATTTCTCCAATGAATCATTTTTGCTTGCACTCATATGCGGTTTGCTTGCACTCCGACAGGTTTTCCTTGCACTAGAATGTGTTTTGTTTGCACTCATATAGCATTTGCTTGCTCTCAAAAGAATTTGCTTGCAAGTCGGGACCTACTATCTGTATGAAAACTGATGGATTGCTCTTGGTAGTGAAAATATAATCAAAAAAACTTGTCGAAATAATCATCGGTAAGTTCATATACTAACTAAATGTATTATGATTTTTCTACGCACCTTTTCTCTGAATCGCACTATGCACCTCAGTACCAAGCCCCCACAACTTAATAAAACCAACAGCAGCCGATTGATCAAATTCATCAGCTGAAGTATACGTTGCAAGCTTTTCATCGTATGAACTCGCTCCTCAAAACAAAAAAACACTAGACATTCACGCCAACTTTAAAGTTGTCGCATTGTCTAGTGTTCAAATTCAAGTTATTTACTTAGCGAATTCCATGAGCCATCATTGCATCCGCAACTTTTAAGAAACCTGCAATGTTGGCGCCGACGATTAAATTTCCAGGACGCCCATATTCCTCAGACGCACTTAAGCAACTTTGGAAAATTTCATTCATCACTTGTTTTAGTTTTTCGTCGACTTCATCAAATGTCCAGTTGAGGCGCATGCTGTTTTGAGACATTTCCATCGCTGATACAGCAACACCGCCCGCATTCGCTGCTTTCGCCGGAGCAAACAAGATGCCATTTTCGACAAATAAATCAATCGCTTCTTTTGTACATGGCATATTTGCGCCTTCCGCAATTGCTTTCACTTTATTATGGACAAGCTTGCGAGCTGCTGCCTCATCTATTTCATTTTGCGTTGCACATGGCAAAGCAATGTCACATTTTACAGACCAAATTCCAGAACATTCATCAAAAAACTTGGCACTAGAATGGAACTTTTTATATTCTTTAATTCGTTTATTTCCTTTTTCTTTTAATAGCTTGACTGTTTCGACGTTAATACCGTTTTCATCATAAATATAACCGCTCGAATCGCTGCATGCCACAACTTTGGCACCAAGCTCAATCGCTTTTTCCATTGCATATATCGAGACGTTTCCGGATCCTGATACGACAACTCGGCTTCCTTTAAAACTTAAATCATTCACTTTCAACATTTCTTCAGCAAAGTAAATGGTTCCGTAGCCTGTCGCTTCTTTTCTTCCCAAGCTACCGCCGTAATTCGGGTCTTTCCCCGTAAAGACGCCCGCTTTATGGCCCCCGTGTATACGATTGTACTGCCCGGACATATATTCAACTTCTCTTCGGCCAACGCCAATGTCACCAGCCGGCACATCGAGATCAGGACCGATATACTTACTCAACTCAGTCATAAAGCTTTGAACGAAACGCATAATTTCACGTTCGGACTTGTTCTTAGGGTCAAAGTCAGAGCCCCCTTTACCAGCTCCAATCGGTTGGCCTGTCAGAGAGTTTTTAAATATTTGTTCAAACGCTAAAAATTTCATGATACTTGTATTGACGGAAGGATGAAATCGGATTCCACCTTTGTAAGGTCCTAAATCGCTATTAAATTGCACACGGTACCCACGATTGACATGGACCTTGCCTTGGTCGTCTTCCCAAGCAACTCGAAAGGTGATAATTCGATCCGGCTCGGTGATTCTCTCCAAAATTCCATCGCGAATATAATGCGGATTTTTTGAAAACACCGGACGTAATGAATCAAATATCTCCCGGGTAGCTTGTAAAAATTCTACTTCCCCTGGGTTTCGCTTTTTTATCAAAGAATAAACTTCATGGACATAATCATTTGCAAGTTTTTTCGGATCTTCATAAGTTTCATTTAAATTTGCCAAAACATCATCAGTCCTTCCTTAAATGCGTAGGCTTTAATAAAATTCAGCGTGTATTTATAAATACTAAATACATACATCCCCTTTAATTACTGAAATGACGGGCTTCCGCTGAATCATGTTAAATTACACGAATTTAGTATATTTCTTTATAATACAATTAAATCACGATAGATTCAACATGAATATTTGAAAAAATGAATCAATATTGTGTACAACCCAATATAAAATACTTTATTTTTTCAATAAAAAGGTGTATTATTACAGTATTCAGACAACTAGTTGTCGAATATAGTCTTTCAAATCTAGCAAAAGGAAGAAGGAAAAAAACAATGAAACCAATGAAAATAATACGAACAATTCTGAGTGCAAATTTCTTGTTGTTATTTGTCTTTGCTTTTCTTCCCATCCTGATGATTAAACCAGATATCGAAATTATGCAAATTGTATTGGAATTTATCAATAAAGAATAATAGAATGAGAAAAGGCCTCTCAATATGAAAGGCCTTTCCTTTATTTATCCAGTATCGGAAATAGTTCTTCCAAGTTCTTGATTTCATATGTCGGTTTGATTTCCTCGTGTGGTTCATCGTTGTCTCGGTTGATCCAAACAGATGGAATTCCGACGTAGGATGCCCCCAAAATATCGGTCATTAAGTTATCTCCAACCATCAACGCTTCACTTGGCTTCACGTTGCAAAGTTCCAATGCATGATCAAAGATTGTTCGGTCCGGTTTTCCTACTCCAAACCCTCCCGAAATAATAATATGCTCGAAATACGGTGCAATTTCAGGTGTGATTTCAAGTTTCGTATTTTGCAAACTTGGCGAGCCATTTGTCATTAATAATAGCTGATAGTCATTTTTCAGTTTATCGAGTACCTGAAAAGTTTCTTCATAAACGAATGGACTTTTCTTGCGTTCTTCAATAAATAATTCCGCGAGCTCACTGCCTAATTTTGCATCTTTAATCCCAAGACGGCTAAGTCCTCGCGTCCAGGCATCACGTCGATAGGTCGGGACGATTTCTTTCATCCTCTGAAAACTATCAGATTCATCATCAAACGTACCCCATAACCCTTCAAATGGGTTAATCCCAATCATTTTTGTGAATTCATATGTTTCATACGTTTCGTAAAGCCCTCTCGCTTCTTCTCGAACGGCTTCTTCGAGTTTGTCGGGATCTATATCATAGCTTCCGGATGCTGCCTCGCAAGTCTTTTGAAAAGCAGTCGCTACACTTTTCTTATCCCATAATAATGTATCGTCCAAATCAAAAAATAATGCTTTAATCATCGTTATCCCCTATTCATAAAGAATCGCCCCTAGCTAGACTAGGAGCGTTCGTTCAAGTTATTTCCGATTGAAAAAATCTGTTACAGCACCGATTGAGGCGCAGGATACGTTATGTGCGTATTTCCCTAAAACCCCACGTGTGTGTAATGGCGGTGCAACCCAATCTTTTTTACGCTTTTCAAATTCTTCATCTGAAACTGCGACCTTTATTTCTTGTGTTTCAGCGCTAATTGTTATTATATCATCATTCTTGATAAAAGCGATTGGTCCGCCGTCTTGTGCTTCCGGAGAGATATGACCGACGACTAATCCATGTGTCCCGCCGGAAAATCTTCCGTCTGTTAAGAGCGCAACTTTTTCACCCAAGCCTTTACCAACAAGTATACCAGAAATCGAAAGCATTTCCGGCATACCTGGACCGCCTTTTGGACCGACATGTCGAATAACCAAGACGTCGCCTTCTTTAACTTCATTCTCCATTACGGCATTCGTTGCATCTTCTTCCGTATCAAACACACGAGCAGGACCTGTATGAGTTTTGACGGAAACACCTGACATTTTTGCAACTGCTCCATTAGGTGAAAGATTACCTTTTAGAATGACAAGCGGTCCTTCTTTACTTAACGCTTTATCGAAAGGCATGATAATCTTCTGGCCTTCAGCTAAGTCAGGTGCCTCTTGAAGGTTTTCAGCAACTGATTTACCAGTTACAGTCAGACAATCTCCATGTAGATAACCAGCTTCTAGAAGCATTTTCATAACGGCTTGTACACCGCCAATTCGGTGTAAATCTTCCATTACATACTTCCCGCTTGGTCTTAAATCTGCGAGATGCGGTGTTTTCTTTTGAATTCGATCAAAATCATCCATCGTCAAATCAATTTCAATCGCATGTGCCATCGCAAGTAAGTGAAGAACAGCGTTTGTTGATCCACCTAGTACCATGACAACTGTGATCGCATTTTCAAATGCTTCTTTCGTCATGATATCTTTTGGATAAATTCCTTTTTCCATCAAATTAACGAGCGCATGACCAGCTTCTTCACAATCTGCTAATTTATCCCCCGAAACTGCTGGGTTTGATGCACTTCCTGGTAAACTCATGCCGAGCGCTTCAATGGCTGATGACATTGTGTTTGCAGTATACATCCCCCCGCAAGAACCAGCACCAGGACATGCGTGACATTCAATTTTTCGCAGTTCTTCTTCATCGATTTGTCCGCTATTTAATTGACCGACACCCTCAAATACCGAAACTAGATCGATACTCTCCCCGTGGAGTTTCCCTGCCGCAATCGTACCGCCATATACAAATATAGCCGGCACTTCCGAGTTTGCAATTGCAATCATACAACCGGGCATGTTTTTATCGCAGCCCCCGATTGCAACAAGTCCGTCCAGGTTTTCGCCGCCAACAACTGTTTCAATGGAGTCAGCAATTACATCACGGCTCGGCAAGGAATAACGCATTCCTTCTGTGCCCATTGAAATTCCATCCGCGATCGTAATCGTATTAAAGATCATTGGAACTGCTCCGGCATCTCTTGCACCTTTTTTCGCGGCAATCGCCAACTTATCAATATGTATATTACAGGGTGTTACTTCACTCCACGTACTTGCAATCCCTACCATTGGTTTTTCAAAATCTTCATCCGTTACCCCAACAGCACGTAACATCGCACGGTTTGGTGCTCTCTTGGTGCCTTCACTAAAAACTTTACTATGAATTCTCATATCTTTTTTCACTCTATTTCCACCTCTTTCATTGTTACATTATACGACATCTTTTATATAGTTCAATGTTTTCTTACAAATTAATATAAAAATAGTAATCCTTTGCTATTAAAATGCGCAGGATTACTAGACTTGTCAGAATCATCTTTTTCGTATCGTAAAATTATCTTTTAATAAAAGCCAATTTTGCGGAAAAGCTAAACCAAGTTTCCAATACATAATGCCTCGAAGATTAAACTGTTTGATTAAATCAAATTTAGCTTGGATGCTTCTCGCGTCTTCAAACCAAACTTCATGATAGACTCCAGCTGCGTCGTAGTAAGTAAAAAACGGTGCTTGTGCGACATAATCATATTGAATCGCCACATTTTCTCGTAGTGCAAGCGCAATCGCTTGTTGAGGACTTAATGCTTTCGCCGGCGCGCCGCCTTGTGTCGGGAATGGTGCTGACCAGTCATATCCATATAGGTTTTGACCCAACATAACTTTATTGCTCGGCATAACGCTTGTTGCATATTCTACAACCCGTCGAACCGGAATAATTGGACTCACCGCTTGCGGTTCACTGTACGTAAATCCCCATTCATACGTCATAAGTGCAACAAAGTCCATTAATGCACCATGTGCCGCATAATCATGTCCACCGTATATGCCCGTTAACACATTAGCTGGCATGGGGGCAACTGCTGTTGATACTGTCAATCCAGCCATATGCAACCGAGTTCTAGCGCGACTGAGAAAATTATTATAAAGTTGCCTGTCAGCTGGAAAAAGTAGTTCAAAATCAAAGTGAATGTCTTTGTACCCGATATCATTTGCAACTTGAATGATATTTCCAAATAACTGATTCTGTGCAGCTAAATCCGTGAGAATAGCATTAGCAAGTGTAGGTTCAAATCGAAAGTTTTCTAAGTTACTAACAACCATTGCATTCGCGACGCCATTAGAGCTTGCGATTTGAGGTATATTATCTATTGTCGGGGCTTGTAATGACCCATTTCGCAGTACTTGATAACTAAACATCGCAAGATAAGTTAAATAAGTTCCACTCGTTTTATCACGAACCTCTTCAATCATCACTTCTGTAACCGGCGTGCGCGGCTCTACATAAAGCATCGTATCAATTGCCGGTTTCGTTTTTTGGGGAATTTGAAGCCTTTGACCAATTTGCAAAATCGCGGTGGCTGCTAAACTGTTAGCATTCGCAAGCGCGGCAATCGTGGTGCCATATCGTCTTGCAATGCTAAAAAGTGATTCGCGTGGTTGTACAATATGAAAACTCCCCTCGACGGGAATGACTAACGCCTGCCCGACTACAAGTCTAGATGGATCCGATATTTCATTTGCTGTTGCAACTTCTTCAACCGATACGCCATATGTCCTTCCAATCGCATATAAACTTTCCCCTCGTTGAACTACGTGGATTTGCATTCGCTCATCTACCTTTCTTTCAAAAATACCCTCTCTCTAAAAGTTTATTGATGTGACAAGCTCAATATGCATACAATTAATAAGCCGTCGAATTTAGTAGTATGCGATTAATAACGATAAGCGGAAAAACGTACTTTTTTCCCGAAAATATATGCCCTTTCAAATTAATTCGCATACACTAACGATGACAGGGCAATTGCCTATGCGATGAAGAAAAATATAGTCGAAGGAAGGGAAACGCTTGAATGTCAAAAAAGTTTTCCGAACATTTTTCTGCGCAAATTTACTCTTATTATTCGTCTTTACATTTCTTCCAGTCCTAATTTTAAATCCAAACTGGGACCAACTTGAATCTATTCTAAACTACATGAATAAAGACTAATGAAGAGCATGCTTGAAAGACGCCGAAACGACTAATAACCTGATGCAAACGACCAATACCTCAGACCAAACGACCAATGTCTCCGCGAAAATTCAAAAACGCCGAAGCTCATCTACACTGAGCTTCGGCATTTTACTCTATATATACGAATCTAGTTCTATAACTAATCCTTTTCCCGCTTCCCTGCCAGAAAAAATGCATCCCCCGAGAAAAGTCCCTTCCAACGACCGATAGCCGTGTACACCACCGCCCCCGAATCCTGCTACCTCACCCGCAGCATACAACCCTTTCACAGGCTCCCCGGATGAATTAAGAACTCGACCGCTTAAATCCGTTTGTAACCCGCCCAATGTTTTCCGACTAACGATGTGCAACCGAACAGCAATCATCGGGCCTTTTTTAGGATCCAAGATTTTATGCGGAGATACGACGCGAATCAACCGGTCACCGACGTACTTACGCGCCCCTCGCAAGGCAGTGATTTGAAGGTCCTTCGTAAATGAATTTTCAACTTCCTGATCTCTTGCAACAATTAAACGTTTAATATTTTCAAATTCCAATAGATTATCACCAGTCAAATCATTCATACCATCAACTAACTCTTCCAAATTCTTAGCTACGATAAAATCCTCGCCTTTATCAATAAACGCTTGCACGGGAGCCGTTGGACCAGGTAGAATGCGCTGCAATACCTTTTTAATACTTTTTCCGGTTAAATCTGGATTTTGCTCCGATCCGGACAATGCAAATTCTTTTTCAATGATTTCTTGTGTAAGAAGTGTAAGAATGAACCACGAATAGTCATAACCGGTTTTACGAAGGGTATCAAGCGTCCCCAACGTATCAAAACCCGGGAAATTCGGTGCCGGAAGTCTTTGCCCTTTTGCATCCAACCAAAGTGAAGACGGCCCCGGCAAAATACGAATACCATGTTTCCCCCAAATCGGATTCCAATTTTTAATGCCCTCTGTATAATGCCACATCCGGTCCCGGTTAACGATTCTACCGCCCGCACTTTCTGTAATTCCAAGCATCCGACCATCGACATGCGCGGGAACGCCTGAAATCATGCTTTTTGGCGCTTCACCAAGACGTGCGGGCCAATTTTCTCGGATAAGCTCTTCATTTGCACCGATGCCACCGCTCGTCACTAACACTGCTTTCCCAAAAACTTCAAAATTATCAACAACCTCGCGTGAACTTGCTTCTCCTCGCGCGGCAGAACTCGGAACAAGACGAGAACCGCGCACCCCAACGACAGTACCATCTTCGGTTAATAATTCATCGACACGATGTCGCGGAAGATATTCGACTAACCCGGCATTTATCCCTGAACGGACATCGTCTTCAAACGGTTTAACAATCCCCGGTCCGGTTCCCCAAACAATATGGAACCTGGGAACTGAATTTCCAGGACCTTCAGCAAGTTGACCACCGCGCTCCGCCCAACCTACTACTGGGAAAAAACGAATGCCCCGAGCACGTAACCATTCCCGTTTTTCACCCGCAGCAAATTTGACGTAAGCTTCAGCCCATTTTCTCCCCCAATAATCTTCATCATCTTCCCGGTCGAATCCCGCTGTTCCGAGCCAGTCTTTCCAAGCAAGCTCATATGAATCTTTAACGCCAAGCCTTCGCTGTTCAGGCGAATCAACAAGAAATAATCCGCCAAACGACCACCAAGCCTGTCCCCCAAGAGAGGCTTCCGGTTCCTGATCTAACAACAGCACTTTCTTTCCAGCATCTATTAGTTCAGCAGTAGCTACTAAACCAGCTAAGCCAGCGCCAACAACAATCGCATCATACGCCACTACAATCCCCCTTTGTAATATGTATTTATTTTAAAATAGAGTTCACAATATGAATTGGTGAGTTTTCAAAAAGTGAAAAATAGTTCATCGGATGACTTTTCGGAAAGAGTTCTTTACGAATTTTTCGATTAGATTTTCCATTTTCATGCATGGATAATACTGCTTGTTGTATTTTCTCCAAGTAGGCTAATTTATCCTTTATTACTTTTCTTCCGTTCGGGATAATTCCTGCGTGCGAACAAATATATGTTTCAAAGTCATAAGTCAATATTAAACGCAACGAGCTGATGATTTCAGGAATTGATTCGAATGCAAATAGGCTCCTTGGTCTTGATTGCACGTACAAATCACCGCCAAACAACCACTTTTTTTCACGATTAAACAGAACGATATGATCATGTGAATGACCGGGCGAATGGATGATATCCCAAGTATAATTCGGGGTTTTGAACTTGTTTCCCAATGGCTGAGCTTCAAAAGGCGCTCGTTCGCCCCAAAACATTTTCCGGTAAAAAGGAAGCTTCATTCGGTTATTACAAGAATTCACGCCAGTTTCATGAATATAAATTGGTACTTTTTTGTTATCCTGAATCCATCGTGCTGTGCCTGTATGATCTTCATGGTGATGCGTCAAAATAACTTCATTAATTTTCCAATCATTAAATAACGGGATTAATTTTTCGTTCATTTTCGAAGGACCTGTATCGATAAGAAGCCCATCAATAAAATACACAGAGACTAATAACTGCCTTCCCGCAAATTTATTTATAAACTCCGCTTGCACTAAATCGTCATATGAAATAATGTTCACATAATCGCTCCCCTTTTTTACATAACGAATCTATTTTTGATTTTTCAATATAATTAATGAATATCTTTTAATTCTACATCCATACTATGGTTGATGCAAAAAACTTTTATTAGTAGGAGGAATTTTAGTTGAATCAAAATCAATCCGGCGGCGAAACTCATCAAAACATGCACACTGGTAATGTACCTGGGCAAATGAATCATGGTGGTCATGAGTTATTCGATGTTCACGAAGTTCTTTCAGGATCAGTTGCAGCTTTAAACCAGATGATATTAATGCGCCCACAAGTAAAGGACCCGGAATTACTCGATATTATGGACCGTCAATACCGCTTCGCTTTAGATGAATACAACATTACCGTAGAAGCTTTTAAGACAGGAACAGATCCATCACATCCGACCGGTTCCTATAAAATGACGCAAGGCAATGATTTCGTATACGGTATGAAACAGTCCCAACCGAAAAAACCGATTCAATCGGAATCAGAAATATCCGATGAAATTATATCCGGATTCATGCTTGATGCGGCAAAAACCGGTGCTTCAGCAAAAGCGATGGCTGCTCTTGAAACCACTAATCCAGTTGTGCGCCGTGTACTCGCGGATTCTGTACCGAATTGTATCGAAATGGCTTACGAGCTTTCAATTTATCAAAATAAACACCATTACTACCAAGTGCCTCAACTTGCACAGCAAGATATGCAACAATTACTGAATGCATTTGCAACCGGCGGACAACCAGCAATGCCAAACCAACAGAACTTACAGTAATAAGAAATACTATTCCAAAGCCGAGAGCCTTCTTTCTCGGCTTTATTCTTTTTGACAAGCCTTCATTGCAGATGCGCCGCAAACACTGTATCATTTCACTATAGAGAACTTGATTGGAAGGAAATGATGATAATGATGCGGGTTGCAATTGTTGATTTTGATGGAACTTTGTACGCAAAAGAAACATTTCAAATTTTGATGGACCATTTGAAAGAACATCCGGTTTATCACAACAGATATAATCGGTTTTTTCGTTCGATTTTACCACCTTACATTGGCCATAAAATGAAAATCTATCCCAAACATAAAATGCGCGAACGTTCCATGCAAATTTATTTGGATGCGTTGAAAGATTTATCCGTCGAAGAGATGGATACCTATTTCCGCGAAGTGGTTGCGAAAATGCAAGCCGATTTCAATCCAGATGTCGTATCCAAAGTTAAGCAACATGCAGCTGACGGTGTCCATGTCATGCTTGTTTCCGGGGCCTATACACCACTTTTACATATCGCAGTGGATGGATTGCCATTCGATAAAATAATCGGGACGAATATCCCCGTCAAAAATTCAGTTATCGATTTAAAAACACCACTTCTCCACGTTCAAGGTACTGGGAAAAATGAACAAATTGAAACAGCTTTAGCGAATAAAGAAATTGATTGGGCCAATAGTTTCGCATATGGCGATAGTTATTCAGATTTATCGGTTCTCGATTTAGTCGGAAATCCGGTGGCCGTTCAACCCGAAGATCAATTAAAAGCTGTTGCTAAAAAAAGAAATTGGATAATAATTTAAAAAGAACCCGTTGCTAAATTAGCAACGGGTTCTTTACGCTTATGCAAGCTGTGGATTATTCTTTTTAAGCATCCCTGCAAGTAGCGCAGTGACAATTGTTCCGATTACTATCGCAAGCGCGTACAGCAATATGCTTCCAATGCCGCCCTCGACTAGCCCCATGACAAACACGCCGCCATGCGGTGCACGTAAAGCAATGTCAAAGAACATCGAAAGTCCGCCTGTAACAGCAGCACCCGCGACCGACGCAGGTATCACACGGGCCGGATCCGCTGCTGCAAACGGAATTACACCTTCCGTTATAAAGCACGCTCCGAGAACATACGCGGTTTTACCCGCTTCTCTTTCCTGCTTCGTAAAACGATTTTTAAATAATGTCGTTGCAAGAGCGATTCCAAGCGGCGGGACCATTCCAGCTGCCATTACCGCCGCGATGAACGTGAAGTTTTGAGCGTCAAGCATCGCAATTCCAAATGTATACGCTGCTTTATTTATCGGACCGCCCAAATCGATTGCCATCATCGCTCCTAATACGATCCCAACTAACACAACATTTGTACCGCCAAGCCCTTCCAAAAACGAAGTCAACCCCGTATAAATCTTTGTTAATGGTGGATTAATAACCATCATGGCCAACCCTGTAAATGCAATACTAAATACCGGGAAAAACAAAACCGGCTTTAACCCTTCAAGCGCATCTGGTAATTTCGAAAACATTTTCTTGACGAACAACGTTAAATATCCTGCAAGAAATCCTGCGATTAATCCGCCTAAAAATCCAGATCCACCAGCTGCTCCTTCTACTCCGGTAACTGTAATGGCGATCAATCCACCAACCATTCCCGGTGCAAAAGCAGGACGGTCCGCGATACTTGAGGCGATGAATCCCGCTAACACAGGAACCATCAAGAAGAAAGCCTTACCTCCGCCGATTTCGCTCAGCATTGCCGCAAATGCATTGTATTCAGGACTGTCCGGATTACCCGACTCGATTCCCCAGAAAAATGACAATGCAATTAATATTCCGCCCCCAACAACAAATGGGAGCATATTGGAAACACCGTTCATCAAATGCTTATAAAACCCGCCCCGCGACTCAGTTTTCTCATCGTCACCTTTACCATCATGTTTATAAATCGGCGCATCAA
Source organism: Sporosarcina sp. Marseille-Q4063 (assembly GCF_018309085.1). Taxonomy (GTDB): domain Bacteria; phylum Bacillota; class Bacilli; order Bacillales_A; family Planococcaceae; genus Sporosarcina. The sequence goes on from NZ_CP070502.1 coordinate 924,749, forward strand.
TATTGACTGCTCGATTTAATATATCCTCAGTTTCATAGATTGCTTTACCGACAGGGATTTGGATAACAGGCTTTCCGTTAAAGCGCGCCATCTCAACTTTTGTATCGGCAGCTACAATAATTGCATCCGCTTCCGCAATCTCTGCATCCGTTAATCGATTTTTCACGCCGCTCGAACCATTCGTTTCAACTTTAATCGAAATGCCCATTTTTTTCGCAGTTTCAGAGAGTTTCTCTGCAGCCATAAATGTATGCGCAATTCCCGTCGGACAAGCTGTAACCGCAAGTATCTTCCCAGCCGTTTGCGAAGCTTCTTCAACTACTTCTTCCGGTCCGTCTACCTCGACTTCTTTTTCATTGACAATCGCTAACAACTCTTCCTTCGACGTTGCGGCAAGCAGTTTTTCTCTAAATTGATCATCCATCAAAAAAGTCGCCAGTCTGGAAAGCGCTTCCAGGTGATCATTGTTTGCACCATCACTTGCCGCAATCATGAAGAAAATATGCGCAGGTTGTCCATCAAGAGATTCAAAGTCGATTCCTTCAGTTGATCGACCGAACGCAATTGCCGGTTTTTTCACGGCAGCAGACTTCGCATGAGGAATTGCAATCCCATCGCCGATTCCCGTCGTGCTCTGCTCTTCACGCGCTAAAATATCCGCCATAAACGAAGCTTTGTCATTTAACGTTCCCGCTTCGTCGAGTTGCGTAACCAATTCTTTTAATATATCCGGCTTCGACTTAGATTGGACATCTAGAATAATCGTTTCTTCTCGTAATAAATCCGTGATTTTCATCATCGCTCATTCCCTTCTGTAATTGAACCGATTGTTATTTGTTCCAGCAATTGATCGACATCGTTTTTCTCGCATAAATCGGATGAAAAAGCAGTCGCGCTTCCGCTAGCCACTCCGTAGCGAAACGCCTCAGTCGCATCTTCATTTTTCGTAAATGAAGCTAAAAACCCAGCAACTAGTGAATCTCCAGCGCCGACCGTATTAACGACTTGCCCTTTTGGCGCCTCTGCAAATAACGCTAAATCCCTCGTCACAAGCAAAGCACCTTCGCCGCCCATCGAAACAACAACATGCTGAATTCCCTTTCCAACAAGTTTCTTCGCGAAGTGTAAAGCTTCTTCCTTAGTCGATATTTCGGTATCAAAAAGTTCTCCAAGTTCTTCAATATTCGGTTTGATAAGAAACGGTTTCGTGTGAATTAAATCTTTCAACGCAGCCCCTGATGTATCTAAAACAAACTTGATGTTGTTTTTCTCACAAATAGCCGCAAGTTTCTCGAAAAATAAAGTTGGAATTGAATCCGTTAAACTTCCCGCCAATACGAACCAGTCACCGGATGTCATCGCTTTCACTTTTTCAAGCAACTCGTTTTGTTGAAGAGCATTGATACTCGGTCCCGGGCCGTTCAACTCAGACTCTTCCGCCGCTTTAACTTTCACATTGATGCGTGTAATATCTTCCGTTTGAATAAAATCAGTCCGTATTCCCTCTTCTTTAAGAAAGTCAGTAATATATTGACCCGTGAAACCACCAATATAACCAAGCGCAATGCTGCTTGTCCCTAATCTTCCAAGCACCCGCGAAACGTTTATCCCTTTACCGCCGGGATAATAAAACACATCAGACGTGCGGTTCAATTCCCCCAATCGTAATTCAGGCAAAAAGGTCGTGTAGTCAAGACTAGGCGTAATCGTGCATGTATAAATCATGTTAAAACCACCTTCACTGTTGTCTGTTTCTCTAATTTTTCAAGCGACTTGTTTTCTAGTTTTCCCGTCAGTAAAGTCGCATTTTTTATGTCGTCAACTTTTGCAAAGCTTACTTTTTCGCATTTTGAATGATCTGCTAGGACATATGTTTTTTCAGCAAGCTTGCTCGCAAGTTGTTTAACAGCAGCTTCTTCAGGATCCGGCGTCGTGTAGCCAAACGCTTCATGGAAACCATTCGCACCTAAGAAACATTTATCAAAACGATAGTTTTCCAATGATTGAATCGTTTGAGGCCCGACAAGCGCGCTAGTTTTCCCTTTGACATAACCGCCTGTTAAATACGTAGTAATCCCATGCTTTATTAAACTATCCACATGAGTGAGACCATTTGTCACCACGACAACTTCTTTATTGCTCAAAAAAGAAATCATTTGAAATGTTGTCGTGCCCGCATCAAGATAAATACAATCTTCATCTTCAATTAACGATACTGCATATTTTGCAATTTCAATTTTCTCTTGAAGGTTTCTGGTTGATTTATCTACAATGCTATGTTCATGTCGTTTTCGTTCATTTACAGTCGCTCCGCCGTGAATTCTCGTTAACTTTTGTCGATTTTCAAGTTCCGTTAAATCACGGCGAATTGTTGACTCTGATGCATTCGTTATATCAATTACATCTTGTATTTTAATCGTTTTCTTTTCGGCCAATAAA